>WYBK01000317.1 GCA_011525905.1 Acidobacteriota bacterium | reverse complement strand
CCCGCCGCCGGCGGCGCGCCCGGCCGCCGCCCCACCGCCGCGCCCGGCGCCCTCGGCGCCCCCGGCTCCGATACCCGCGGCGCCCGATCCGCGCGCGGCCCAGGTCGCCGAGGCCGAGAAGCTGCTCGAGAAATACCTGCGCGAGCACAAGCGGGGGCTCGCCCAGCTCGCGCTCGACACCCTGCTCGAGCTCGCGCCCGGCCACCCGCGGCGCGCCGACTTCGAGTCCTGGGTGGCGCTGCTCGACGAGGAGGTCGCCTCGCTGCACCGCGCCGAGGCGGCGCTCGCGGAGGGGCGCCAGGCGCTCGCCCAGGGGGACCTGAAGAGCGCGCGCCAGAAGCTCGCCCTGGTCGAGAAGAACGACCCGTCGAGCCACCTGACCGAGACGTTGGCGCGCGAGATCGACCTGGCCGAGCGCCAGGCGGCGAGCGCGGCCGAGACCGACCGGCGGCGCGAGCGGCTCGAGGAGCTGATCGAGAGCCGGCGGCTCGCCGAGGCCGAGCGCGAGCTGCAGCGGCTCGCCTCGGGCGGCCTCGCCAAGGTCTCGGTCGAGACCTATCGGCTGCGCATCAGCGACATCGCGGCGCTCGCCGAGCGCGAGGTCAAGGGGAGCGAGCTCGAGAAGCGCTACCGCGAGCGGGTGACCCAGCGCGACTGGATGGGCGCGCGCGACACCGTGCTCGAGCTCGAGCGGGTGCTGCCCGACAGCTCCCGCCCGGCGCAGATGTTCTCCGAGATCACCCGGCTCGAGGAGATCCACCGCCGCCACCAGGGGCTCGAGCAGGGGTTGAAGCAGCTCGAGGTCTACCTCGAGCAGAAGCGGCCGGCCGAAGCCGAGCTCGCGCTCAAGGTGATCCTGCAGATGGACCCGCAGCTGCCGCAGCGCGCGCAGCTCGAGCAGCGCGTGCGCGCCCTGCGCGCGCGCGGCTGACGGCGCCGGCCGGCTCGGCGATCGTGTCCCACCCCGGTCCGCCGTCGAGCCGTCTCTTCCTGGTCGCGCGCGTCGGCCAGCTGATCGCCAGCGACCTGCCGCTCGAGGAGATCCTGCAGCGCGCCGCCGACCTGATCCACGGCGAGCTGCGCTACCCGAACGTCGACATCCCGCTGATCGACCCCGCCGATCCGGGCCAGCTCGTGGTGCGGGTGCGCGGCGGCGGCTACAAGGACCGCATCCGCCACGAGGACCGCATCCCGGTCGCCGCCGGCGTGATGGGCGCGGCGGTGCGCGAGCGGCGCACCCAACTGGTGCCCGACGTCGCCGCCGACCCGCGCTACGTCGTCCCCCCCTCGGGGGTCGCAGTGCGCTCC
The DNA here is from genome assembly GCA_011525905.1 of Acidobacteriota bacterium. Taxonomy (GTDB): domain Bacteria; phylum Acidobacteriota; class Thermoanaerobaculia; order Multivoradales; family JAGPDF01; genus JACTMI01. Next base: position 3,150 of record WYBK01000317.1, on the reverse strand, counting down.
GAGCTCGCCGTGCCGATCCTGCTCGGCGAGCAGGTGCTCGGCGTGCTCAACGTCGAGGGGCCGCAGCCGTTCGACGACGACGACGCCACCACGCTCGAGACGGTCGCCGGCTTCCTCGCCGTCGCCATCCGCCACGCCGAGCTGTCGCGCCGCGCGCAGGAGCTCGCGGTGGTCGAGGAGCGGCAGCGGCTGGCGCGCGAGCTGCACGACTCGGTGACGCAGCTGCTCTTCTCGGCCAAGCTGGTCGCCGAGTCGCTCGCCGCCGCCTATCGCCGGGATCCGGCGGAGGGGGAGAAGCGCACCGCCCGGCTGGCCGAGCAGCTGGCGCGCGCGCTCGCCGAGATGCGCGCGCTGCTCAAGGAGCTGCGGCCGGCCGAGGAACAGCGGCTGCTCACCCTCCCCTCCGGCGAGTTTCCGCTGCCGGCGGCGATGCGCGTGCGCCGCGACGGCCTGGCGGCGGTGCTCGCCGAACGGCTGCGCGAGGTCGCCCGCGACGGCGTCGAGGCGCGGCTCGAGGCCGCCGCCTGGCGCCGGCAGTCGCCCGACCGCGAGGCGGCGTTGCTGCCGGTGGCGCTCGAGCTGATCGCCAACGCGGTCAAGCACGCGCGCGCGCGGCGGATCGAGCTGCGGCTGGCCGTGGACGACGACGGCGCGACGCTCGAGGTCGAGGACGACGGCGCCGGCTTCGACGTGCGCGCGACGCTCGAGCGCGCCGACCGGCGCAGCGCGCGCGGCGGCGGCCTCGGGGTGGTGGCGCTGCGCGAGCGCGTGGCCGAGCTCGGCGGCAGCCTGCGCCTCGAGAGCGCGCCCGGGCGGGGCACGCACGCGCGCGTCGTCCTGCCGCCCGAGAGCGGAGCGCTCCGGGATCCGAGTTAGACTCCCGGCCCCGTGACGACCCGCCTGAAGCGTTACGCCTACATGCGCTTGGCGCGCGAGTTCGACGCGCGCTTCGAGCTGCTCTTGAAGACCGGCCGCGTCAGCAAGTGGTACAGCGCGATCGGCAACGAAGCGACCACCGTGCCCGCCGGCTTCGCCCTCGAGGGGGGCGACGTCCTCTGCTCGTTGCACCGCGACCTGGGCGCCATCCTCGCCTACTACCTCGACCCGGCGCGCGCCTTCCCCGACTTCGGCTTCGGCGCGCCCGACGGCCGCCGCCCCGACCCCGAGGCGCTGCTCGACCGGCTGGCGCTCCAGGTGCTCGGCCGCGCCGGCGGCTTCACCGAGGGGGTCGACCGCTCCTACCACTACGGCTTCTTCGCGCCCGCCGCCGGCCTGCTCCACGTCGGCATGATCAGCCACCTGGGGTCGATGATCCCGGTCGCCGCCGGCTGCGCCTTCGCGCTCAAGAAGCGGGGGACCGACCGGGTGGCGGTCAACTTCATCGGCGAGGGGGGGACCTCGACCGGCGACTTCCACGAAGGGCTGAACCTCGCCGCGGTCTGGCGCCTGCCGCTGGTGCTGGTCGTCGAGAACAACCGCTACGCCTTCTCGACGCCGGCGCGCGCCCAGTACGCCTGCCTGCAGCTCTCCGACCGGGGGCCGGGCTACGGCATCCCCGCCGAGACGATCGACGGCACCGACCCCGACGCCGTCGCGCACGCGCTCGAGGCGGCGGTGGCGCGCGCCCGCACCGGCCAGGGGCCGACGCTGATCGAGGCGATGATCGGCCGGCTGCGCGGCCACGCCGAGGGGGACGGCTCGATGAAGGTCGTGCCGGCACCCGAGCTCGAGCTCTACCAGGCCAACGACCCGGTGCCGAAGTACGCGCGCCGGCTGGTCGCCGAGCGGGAGCTGGACGAGGCGACGCTGGCGCGCCTCGACGCGCGCGCGCGCGAGCTGGTCGAGCGGGCCGTCGAGCGGGCGCTCGAGGCCCCTTTCCCCGACCCGCAGGTGGCTCTGCGGCCGGTCTTCGCCCCCGGCCTCGCCGAGCCCCTGGTGCCCGAGGTCGTCCACTCGCCGGCCGAGCCCGACGCGGTGGTCGACGAGCTCGAGGAGGCCGACCCGACGGTGCTGCTCGCGCCCCTGCGCGGCGACGCGGCGCCGGTCACCCACACCGGGCCGTCGGCGATGGAGGCCTTCACCGGGGCGCCACACGAGGGGCCGCTGCACGCCGGCGAGATCACCTACCTCGAGGCGATCCACTGGGCGCTGGTCGAGGGGATGCACGCCGAGGCGCGCGTCGTCCTGCTCGGCCAGGACATCGGCGCCTTCGAGGGCGCCTTCCGGGTCACCCGCGGCCTGCACGCGCAGTGGCCCGACCGCGTGCTCGACACGCCGATCGCCGAGAGCGGCACGCTCGGGCTGGCGGCCGGCGCGGCGCTGCTGGCTTACGTGCCGGTGGTCGAGATGCAGTTCGCCGACTTCGTCTCCTGCGGCTTCAACCAGATCGTCAACGTCCTCGCCAAGCTCTTCTACCGCTTCGAGCGCCCCTGCCCGGTGGTGATCCGCCTCCCCTCGGGAGGGGGCGTGGGCGCCGGGCCCTTCCACTCGCAGAACCCGGAGGGGTGGTTCGCGCACGTCGCGGGCTTGAAGGTCGTCTGCCCTTCGACCGCGCGCGACGCCAAGGGGCTGATGCTCTCGGCGCTCACCGACGGCAATCCGGTGCTCTTCTTCGAGAACAAGTACCTCTACCGGCGGGTCAAGGAGGTCGTCCCGCATGCGGGCGGCGCGGTGCCGATCGGCAAGGCGCGCCGGGCCCGGGAGGGGCGCGACCTGACGCTCGTCGGCTACGGCGTCTCGACCTGGACGGCGCTCGAGGCGGCCGAGGAGCTGGCGCGCGAGGGGGTCGAGGCGGAGGTGATCGACCTGCGCACCTTGGTGCCGTTCGACGAGGAGGCCGTCGTCGCCTCGGTCGCCAGGACGAACCGCGTGCTGGTGGTCCACGAGGCGCAGCAGACCGCCGGCTTCGGCGCCGAGGTCGCGGCGCGCATCGCCGACGCCGCCTTCCCCTACCTCGACGCGCCGGTCCGGCGGCTCGGCTACCCCGACCGCCCCTCCCCCTACTCGCGCGTCCTCGAGCAGGAGCTGATGCCCGACCTGCCCAAGCTCCTCGCCGCCGCCCGCGACCTGCTCGCCTACTGATCCCTGTTTCGGCGCCCTTTCGGGGACATGGTCCCGGCGCAGCCGGGTCCGTGTCCCCGTCCCAGCGCT
>WYBK01000316.1 GCA_011525905.1 Acidobacteriota bacterium | reverse complement strand
TCGTCGGCGCATCGAACACCGAGCGCCGACCCGGCTGCAAGCCATGGCGAGAGGAGCAGGACCGCAGCGCGAGCCGAGCCGGCTCGCCAGCGGAACGCTGGGAATCGAGGCCGGTCCATCGATCCGTCACCGGGAGAAGTCTTCGAGCACGGACCGACAGGTCCGCGCGCAGGAGAGCTTCTCCCCCAATCCGGTGGAGCACCATCGAAGCCTCGTGCGGGCCGGCGAACCGCGAGGGCAGCGTTGGGTGAGTTGAGAGAGGATCGGCGCATGAGCGAGACGATCCCGACGAAGGACCCGCGCACCACCCTGCGCTTCGCGACCGAGACCGACGTACCGCTCGTGCTCGAGCTGATCCGCGGCCTCGCCGACTACGAGAGACTCGCGCACGAGGTCGTCGCCGACGAGGCGACACTCGGCCGGTCGCTCTTCGGCGGCCGCCGGGTCGCCGAGGTGGTGATCGCCGAGCACGAGGGCACGCCCGCCGGCTTCGCCCTCTTCTTCCACAACTTCTCGACCTTCCTCGGCCGACCCGGCATCTATCTCGAGGACCTCTTCGTCCGCCCCGAGCTGCGTGGCCGCGGTATCGGCGAGTCGCTCCTCGCCTTCCTCGGCAAGCTCGCCGTCGAGCGGGGCTGCGGCCGCCTCGAGTGGTCGGTGCTCGACTGGAACGAGTCGGCGATCCGCTTCTACCGGCGGCTCGGCGCCGTGAGAATGGACGAGTGGACCGTCCATCGGGTGACCGGCGAGGCGCTCCACGCGCTCGCCGACCGCTTCGGGAGCCCGGAGGCGAGGTGACGCCCGCGGTCCGCGCGCCAAGTGGGCGCTGGTCTCGGCTCTGGCCGCTCGCGCTGCCGCTCGCCTACGCGGCGCACCTCGCCGAGGAGTCGCTCGGCGGCTTCGTCGACTGGATGCGCGCGCAGGGGCTCGCGCCCACGATGGGCCTGCGCCGCTTCGTCCTGCTCAACGCCCTCTTCTTCGCCGCGGTGGCGATCGTCGCCGTCGCCGCCGTGGCGACGCGGCTCCGGCACGCCGGCCTGCGCTTCGCCGCCGCGACCTTCGGCGCCGTGCTCGCGATGAACGGCGCGATCCACCTGGTCGCCAGCCTCGCGACGGCGACCTATTCTCCCGGCGCTGCGACCGGCGCGCTCCTCTACCTGCCGCTCGGCTACGCCCTCTTCGCCCCTCCCGGCGTCGGGCTCCTGCCCGCGGAGAAGGCCGCGGCCTGGGTAGTCGCCGCCGGCATCCACGTCCTCGTCTTCCTGCTCGCGCGCTACGGAATCCCCGGGCTCGGCTGAGGGCGCTCTGCGAGCCGCGCGGCGCTCAGCCGCAGAAGCGCGCGTCGCGCTCGGCGCCGGCGCGCAGGACCTGACCCACGTAGTAGTCGAGCAGCGACCGGACGAACGCCGGCTCGCTCCCTTCGAGCAGCGGCCCGAGATCCTGCGTCCAGCCCGCCGCGCACGTCTCCACGGTCGCCTCGCTCGCCGCACAGTCGAGCAGCCTGCCGAACGCCTCGCGGTACCGCTCGAACCCGACCCGGTCGAGCACGGGCCCATGTCCCGGCACGAGCCGCGCGAAAGGCTCCTTCGCCAGTCGCTCGAGCGCCGCGCGCCAGTTCGCCGGGCAGGCGGTGTCGAGGAATGGAACCGGCAGCGTGACGAGGTCGCCGGCGACGAGCGTCTTGATCACCGGGTCGAACAGCCAGAGGTCGCCAGCGGTGACCGCCTTCTCGACCAGCTCGATCCGGATCTCGCGGCCGGCGAGCTGTCGCTTGCCGGAGCCGGTGACGATCTCGTCGGGGACGAGCGCGTCGCCGGCGTCGATCCGCGCCATCTCCTCCCGCCACTCGGCCTTCTGCGCCTCGGACGCCTCCCCCGCGAGCGCCCCCGCGAGCTGGCGCCGGTAGTCGGCGAGGAACTCCCTGCGCGCCTCGACGATCGCCCCGCTCGCGTGGATGCGGAGGCCCGGGACCTCGCGCCGGAGCAGGAGGTTCCCTGCGACGTGGTCGAGGTGCCAGTGGGTGTTGACGACGGCGACGATCGGCCCGCCCGCGGCGTGCGCCGCCTCGAGCACCCGCCGCGTGTGCGCCTCGTGGCGGCCGGTGTCGACCACGACGATCCCCTCGGGGCCGCGCAGCAGGACGCTGTTGCCATCGGGCTGGCGCCCCGGCACGAAGTCGCCTCGCACCAGAGTGACGCCGGGCACGACCTGCTCGGCGGCGCCGGGGCTCGCGCAGGCGGCTCCCGTGCCGCAGAGCGCCGCGGCGAGCAGCGAGATCGGCAGGACGGTGCGACGCGGCGGTCTCATGGCGCTCCTCCGGCGGGCGGCGGTTCGAACGCGAAGCCTAGCGATCGCTCGCGAAGTTGGAACGAGCGCGGTGCGGATCGGCCCCGCTCGGGGACGGATCGGACCCGCAGGGCGCCGGCTCCGGTCAGGCGAGGTTGTGGAAGACCTTCTGGACGTCGTCGTCCTGCTCGAGCTTGTCGATCAGCTTGAGCACTTCGGTCGCCTGGTCTTCGGGGAGCTCGACGGTCGAC
>WYBK01000043.1 GCA_011525905.1 Acidobacteriota bacterium | reverse complement strand
TGCTCGAGCGGATCGGCGTCGTCGCCGGGGACGCGCCGCTCGCCTCGTGGGCCCGTCCGCGCCTGGCCCGGCTGCTCGAACGCGCCTTTGTCGCCGAGACCGGCTGCTGGGCGCAGGCGCCGGGCGCCGGCGGACAGCTCGATCGGGGGCTGACCTGGTGGAGCTTCGCCGAGCTCGATCAGGCCGCCGCGACGCTCGCGTTCGCCGACCGGAGCGCTGCGCGCTACCTGGCTGCGACGGCGGCCTGCTGGCTCGAGCGTTTCGTCGATGCCGAGCACGGCGGCGTCTGGGCCTGGGCCGACCCGGACGCTCCGGGACGAGGCGCGGGCAAGGCGCACTTCTGGAAGAGCGGCTACCACGAGGCCGAGCACGCCCTGGTGCTGGCGATCGCCGCGGCGGCGCGCGCCGGCCGTCCGGTCGAGCTCCACTTCGCGCTGCCGGCGGCCGCATCGTCGGCCGAGACGCGTCCCTACCTGTTCGCCGGCCGGGTCGCGGGCCGCCGCGACCTCGGGCCGGCGCGGGCGCTGCCCGGCCATCGCCTGGAGCGGGTGGCGTTCGTCGATCTGCGCTGAGGGCCCTCGCCCCTTCCGAGCGGACGGCGGCGTCGATTAGAGTCTCGAAGCCTCCCCCGCCGGCGACACTCCGCCGCGGCCCTGTTCGGCTGCGGGCCGCGGGCGCCGCTTTCGCCGGAGCGGGAGTGCCGACCCCGAGGAGAGCGAACCATGTCTCGAGCGCACCCCCGCTCCGGCACCGGTCGAGGTCTCGTGCTGCTCTGCGTCCTGCCGCTGCTCGCCGGCGCGCCGACGCGCGCGCAGGAGGCCGCGGAGCCGGAGCGGGAGAGCCCGGCGGAGATCCCCAGCTTCGGCGACACGATCAGCGTCGCCAGCCGGAGCGCGGAGCGCTCCCGCACCGACACGCCGGTGCCGGTCGACGTGCTGCCGATCGCCCAGCTCGCGACGACCAGCGGCCAGCTCGACCTCGGCCAGCTCCTGCTCTACGCCGCGCCCTCCTTCAACTCCAACCGGCAATCGGGCTCGGACGGCAGCGACCACGTCGACGCCGCCACGCTGCGCGGCCTGGGGCCCGACCAGGTGCTGGTGCTGGTCAACGGCAAGCGGCGGCACACCTCCTCGCTCGTCTATCTGTTCGGCACGCGCGCGCGCGGCAACGTCGGCACCGACCTGAACACGATACCGGTCGCGGCGATCGACCGCATCGAGATCCTGCGCGACGGCGCGGCCGCGCAGTACGGCTCCGACGCGATCGCCGGCGTGATCAACATCCTGCTGAAGAAGGGCACGGGCCTCGACGCCGTCCTCTCCGGAGGAGGCTACGCCGCCGGCGACGGCGAGACGGGGCAGGTGGCGGTGAACTACGGCGCCGAGGTGGGCAAGGGGGGCACGCTCAACGTCACCGGCGAGCTGCTCACCCGCGAGAGGACCGACCGCTCGGGGCCGGGAGAGCCGCGGGTCATCGGCGACGCCGAGACCGAGAACGCGACGTTTTTCTTCAATCTCGACCTGCCGCTCGGCTCGCAGGGCAGCCTCTACGGCCACGGCGGCCTCAACCGGCGCGAGGGCGCCGCCGGCGCCTGGTACCGCGGCGGCATCGGCTCGGACGACATCCCGTCGCGCAACTCGGCCGCCATGTACCCGGAGGGCTTCGTACCGACGATCGGCACCGACATCGAGGACGCGTCGGCGGCGCTCGGGTTCGTCCTCCTGCTCGGCGACTGGTCGCTCGACCTGAGCTCGACCTGGGGCACCAACCGGATGGAGTACCGGATCCGCGACACGCTCAACGCCTCGATCGCGACGCTCAACGAGGGCGTCTCGCCGACCCACTTCGACGCCGGCGGCTTCGAGTTCACGCAACAGACCACCAACCTCGACCTCTCCCGCTTCCGCACCGACTGGCTCCACGGCGTGGGTCTCGCCGCCGGCCTCGAGCACCGGCGCGAGACCTACGACATCTTCGCCGGCGAGCCCGGCTCGTGGGGCGACTTCGACGGCCCGGGCGGCGGCAACGCCGGCTCGCAGGGCTTTCCCGGCTTCCAGCCGGTCGACGAGGTGGACGCCGGCCGCGACAGCGTCGCGGCCTACGTCGACGTCGAGCTGCAGGCGACCCGGCGCTTCCTGTTCACGGTCGCGCTGCGCGGCGAGCACTACAGCGACTTCGGCGACACGCTCGACGGCAAGCTCTCCTTCGGCTACGCCCTGGGCGAGGTGCACCTGCGCGGCTCGGCGTCGACCGGCTTCCGCGCGCCGTCGCTGCACCAGCGCTATTTCAGCTCGACTTTCACCGACTTCATCGCCGGCGAGGCGGCCGACGTCAAGCTCGCCCCCAACGGCAGCCGGCTGGCCCGCCTGGTCGGCATACCGGAGCTCGAAGAGGAGACCTCGGAGAACCTCTCGCTCGGCCTGACCTGGGTGCCGTCGGCCGACGTCGAGCTGACCGTCGACGCCTACCGGATCGACATCGACGATCGCATCGTGCTGACCGGCGGCTTCACGGTCGACGATCCGGACATCGGCGAGCTGATCGCCGCCGAGAACCTCGCCGAGGCGCGCTTCTTCACCAACGCCATCGACACCCGGACCGCGGGAGTCGACCTGACGCTCGCCCACCGGCGCAGCGCCTGGCGTGGCGTGCTCTCGGGGTCGCTGGCGCTCAACTACAACGAGACCGAGGTGCGGCGCGTCAACACGGCGCCGGGCCTCGCGGGCAAGGAGGAGGTCTACTTCAACCAGCGCGAGCGCCTGTTCGTCGAGGGCTCGGCGCCCGAGCTGAAAGGGAGCGCGGGCCTCGACTTCCACCGGCCGCGCTGGCACGCCGGGGTACGCCTCAACTACTTCGGCGAGGTGATCTCCGGCATCTGGTCGCAGCTCGACGATCCGACGCTCCCGGGACAGCGCTACGCGTCGCGCACCACCGTCGACCTGAGCGTCGGCCGGCGGCTGAGCGACCGGCTCGAGCTCGTGGTCGGCGGCGCCAACGTCTTCGACGTCCAGCCGACCGAGCAGGACCCCAACGAGACCGAGAACGGCGCGCGCTGGGAGAACGTCCAGATGGGCTTCAACGGCGCCTTCTACTTCGCGCGGCTCAAGGTCCGCGTGCCGCGCGCCTGAGCGGCGCGCGCGAGCGTGCAGCGCGGGCCAGCGGGTATGCTCGGCGCCACGTGAGCGGGGGGGGCAGTTTCGAGTTCGACCTGATCGTGCTCGGCGCGGGGCCGGCCGGCGAGAAGGGCGCGGTGCAGGCGGCCTACTTCGGCAAGCGGGTGGCGGTGGTCGAGCGCGAGCGCGAGCCCGGAGGCGCGGCCGTGCACACCGGCACGCTGCCGAGCAAGACGTTGCGCGAGAGCGCTCTCTACCTGTCGGGCTACCGCGCGCGCGAGCTCTACGGCGTCGCGGTGGCGCTCGAGGCCTCGGCCACGGTGCCGCTGCTGTCGTCGCGCCGACGGACGATCGCCGCCGCCGAGTCGGCCTCCTTCCGGCGCAACTTCGAGCGACACGGCGTAACCTGCTTCGAGGGGGAGGGGCGCTTCGTCGGGCCGCACGAGATCGCGGTGCGCTCGAGCGCCGGGGAGCGACGGCTGACCGGCGAGGTCGTTCTGGTCGCGACCGGATCGCGCCCTTACCGCCCGGTGGCGATCGACTTCGCCGACGAGGCGATCCACGACAGCGACGAGATCCTGACGCTCGGCGCCCTGCCCCGGTCGCTCGCCGTGCTCGGCGGCGGCGTGGTCGGCTGCGAGTACGCCTGCATGTTCGCCGCGCTCGGGGTCGAGGTCACCTTGGTCGACGCCCGCGCCGAGATCCTCCCCTTCCTCGACCTCGAGATCGTCGGACGGCTCAAGGGGGCGATGGAGCGGCTCGGCATCCGCTTCGTGCAGGGCATCTCCTGGGAGAGCGTGCTGCGCCGCGCCGGACAGATCGTCGCCACCCTCGCCGACGGCCGCGAGCTGGCGAGCGAGCAGCTGCTGTTCGCCGCCGGGCGCGTCGGACGCACCGAACGGCTCGGGCTGGAGACGATCGGGCTCGCCCCGGACGCCCGCGGCTTCCTGCCGGTCGACGAGCGCTACCGGACCGCGGTGCCGCACGTGCTCGCCGCGGGCGACGTCATCGGTTTCCCGGCGCTCGCCTCGGTGTCGATGGAGCAGGGCCGGGTCGCCGTCTGTCGGGCGTTCGGCTTCCCCTACAAGCAGGCGGTGGCCGAGACGATGCCCTACGGCATCTACACGATCCCCGAGGTGAGCGCCTTCGGCGAGACCGAGGAGAGCTGCCGCCGCAAGGGGATCGACTACGTCGTCGGGCGCGCGCTCTACGCCGACAACCCGCGGGGCAAGATCGCCGGCGATCTCGAGGGGATCACCAAGCTGGTCGTCGAGGCCGGCAGCCGGCGCCTGCTCGGCGTGCACGTCGTCGGCGAGCGGGCGAGCGAGCTGGTGCACGTCGGCCAGGCGGTCGTCCACCTGGGCGGCACGGTCGACGTCTTCATCGACATGGTGTTCAACTACCCGACGCTCGCCGACAGTTACAAGTACGCCGCCTATCAGTGCTTGGCTGCGCTCGCCCGGCGCGAGCGCGGCGGCGAATGACCCGCAGCCTCCGAGGAGACCGAGAGTGATGCCGAACCTCCCGAACCCCGCTCGACCCCTGGGCGCCGCGCTCGTCTGCGGCATCCTCGCCCTGGCCGCCGCACCGCCCGCGCCGGCCGCCGGCCCGGACCTGACGCTGCTCGCCGGCCTGCGCGCGCGCTCGATCGGCCCGGCCGGCATGAGCGGCCGGGTCGCGGCGATCGCCGCCGCGCCCGGCGATCGCAACGTGATCTACGTCGGCGCGGCGAGCGGCGGCGTCTGGAAGTCGGTCAACGGCGGCATGCACTGGCGACCGGTGTTCGACCGCGAGAACGTCCACTCGATCGGCGCCCTGGCGGTCTCGCCGGTGCACCCCGACGTGGTCTGGGTGGGCACCGGCGAGGGCAACCCGCGCAACTCGGTCTCGGTCGGCCGCGGCGTCTACCGCACGCGCGACGGCGGCCGCACCTGGGAGCATCTCGGGCTCGAGGCGACCGAGCGGATCCACCGCATCCTGCTCCATCCGCGCGACCCGGACGTCGCCTGGGTGGCCGCGCTCGGCCGAGCCTGGGGCGAGAACCCGGAGCGCGGCGTCTACCGCACCCGCGACGGCGGCAAGAGCTGGCAGCGCGTGCTCTACGTCGACGAGCGCACCGGAGCCGCCGATCTGGTGATGGATCCGAGCAACCCGGACAAGCTCTTCGCCGCGATGTGGCAGTACCGCCGCTGGCCCTGGTCGTTCGAGTCGGGGGGGCCCGGCTCCGGCCTCTACTTGAGCCTCGACGGCGGCGACAGCTGGCGCCGCGCGACGGCCAAGGACGGCCTGCCGGAGGGAGAGCTCGGCCGCATCGGCGTCGCCGTCGCGGCGAGCGAGCCGCGCGTCGTCTACGCCCTGGTCGAGGCCGAGAAGAGCGCGCTGCTGCGCTCCGACGACGGCGGCTACCGCTGGCAGACGGTCAACGACGCCATCGACGTCTCCGACCGCCCCTTCTACTACGCCGACCTGCGCGTCGATCCCGAGCGGCCCGACCGCGTCTACCGGTTGGCGAGCCTGACCGACGTGTCGAACGACGGCGGCCGCACCTTCGAGACGCTGATCGGCTGGAACGAGCTGCACCCCGACCACCACGCGCTCTGGATCGATCCCGAGGACGGCGGCTTCCTGATCAACGGCAACGACGGCGGCATCGGCATCAGCCACGACCGGGGCGAGACCTGGCGCTTCGTCACCAACCTGCCGCTCGCGCAGTTCTACCACGTGCGCTACGACCTCGACCGGCCGTACCACCTCTACGGCGGGCTGCAGGACAACGGCTCCTGGCGCGGACCGTCGTCGCGCTGGGCTCAGGGGCCGCTGCGCAACGCGCACTGGCAGGAGGTCGGCTTCGGCGACGGCTTCGACACCTCGCCCGACCCGGAAAGCTCGCGGCGCGGCTACGCCATGAGCCAGGATGGCTACCTGGTGCGCTGGGATCTCGACCGCGGCGAGCGGCGCGCGATCCGACCGTCGCCGCCGGACCCGGAGACCGCCCTGCGCTTCAACTGGAACGCCGGCTTCGCACAGGATCCCTTCGACCCGGCGACGATCTACTTCGGCAGCCAGTTCGTCCACCGCTCGGCCGACCGGGGCGAGACCTGGCAGGTGATCAGCCCCGACCTGACCACCGACGACCCGGACAAGCAGAGGGCCGCCGAGAGCGGCGGCCTCACGCCGGACGTCACCGCGGCGGAGAACCACACGACGATCGTCGCCATCGCGCCGAGCGAGCTCGAGCGCGGCGTCCTCTGGGTCGGCACCGACGACGGCCGCGTGCAGGTGACGCGCGACGGCGGCGCGACCTGGCGCGACGTCGCCGGCGGCGCGCGCGGGGTGCCGCCCGGCAGCTGGGTGCCGAACGTCCACCCCTCGCCCCACGAGGCGGGCAGCGCCTTCGTCGTCTTCGACAACCACCGGCGCTCCGACTGGACGCCCTACCTCTTCCGCGTCGACGACTACGGCGCGCGCTGGACCTCGCTGGCGACGCCGGAGCTCGACGGCTACGCCCTGGTGCTGGTGCAGGATCCGGTCGCGCCCGAGCTGCTCTTCCTCGGCACGGAGTTCGGCCTCTGGGTCTCGTTCGACGCCGGCCGCAGCTGGGGGAGGTGGACGCACGGCGTGCCGACCGCCTCGGTGATGGACCTCGCGATCCATCCGCGCGAGCACGACCTGATCGTCGCCACCCACGGCCGCGCGCTTTACGTGCTCGACGACATCCGGCCGCTGCGCGCGTTGGCCGGCCGCGCGGCGGGCGAGCCGCTGACGCTCTTCGAGGTCGCGCCGGCGCAGCAGTACCAGCCGCAGCCGAACATCCTCGACACGATCAACTCGCAGTCCGAGTTCCAGGGGGAGAACCGCCCCTACGGCGCGCTGGTGAGCTTCTATCTCGAGGCCGAGCACCTGCCCCACCCGGATCCGGAGGTCGAGCGCCTGCGGCCGGCAGCGCCGCCGGTGGACGGAGAGGAGCCGAAGCCGACGAAGGCCGCCCTCGAAGTGCGCGACGGCGCCGGCGCGCTGGTGCGCCGTTTCGAGGTCGAGGTGCGGCAGGGTCTCAATCGCGCGGTCTGGGACCTGCACCGCGACGCCTACCGCTCACCCCTGCCGCCCAGCCCCTGGGGGGGCGGCGTGCAGCCGCCGGTCGAGCCGGGCGAGTACCGGCTGGCGCTGGTCTTCGGCGACGAGCGGCGGGAGACGGCGGTCACCGTGCTCGCCGATCCCCGGCTCGACCTCGTGCCGGCCGACTACCGTCGCAAGGCGGAAGACTGGGCCCGTCTCGGCCGGGCGCAGGAGGCCCTGACCGACGGCGTGCGGCAGATCGCGGACCTGCGCGCCGATCTCGAGCGGGTCGCCGCTCTCGCGCGGAGCCACGTCGACCGCCGCCGCGAGCGCGACCCGGCGACCGAGATCGAGAAGGACGATCCGCACCGCGCGCTCGGCGAGCGCATCGGCGAACTGCAGGAGAAGCTCACGGCCGCGGAGAAGCGGCTCTGGCAGCCGCCGGACAAGACCAAGGGAATCGTCGCCGAGACCGACGCCCAGAGCGCGCTCGGCACCGCCGCCTGGTTCCTCGGCTCGTCGCTGGCGCCCGCCTCGCCGACCCAGCTCGACTACCTCGAGCGGGGTCTGCGGACGACGCGCGCGGCGCTCGCCGAGCTCGCCGCGCTGGTTGCCGCCGAGCTGCCGCCGGTGCGCTCGGCCGCCGAGGCGCTCGG
>WYBK01000315.1 GCA_011525905.1 Acidobacteriota bacterium | reverse complement strand
TCGGAGGTGAAGGCGCGGCCGTCGGCGAGCATGCGGCGGCTCTCCTCGGCGAGGCGTTGGCAGTCGGCGGCGAAGGGGCGCGAGGTGCCGCCGCGGTAAGCGTCGAGCACCGGCTTGTAGGCGGTCTTGACCGGCGCCGCGAGCGCCGCGTAGACCCGGTGCCACTCGGCGAAGCGGGCCCGCGCCGGGTCGGAGGGGACGAGCGCCCCTGCGGCGCCCGGGCGGCCTCCGGCCGAAGCGAGCGTCGCCGGCTCCTCGGCGCGCTCGTAGAGGGTGTCGTACTCGTGGTCGTAGCGGCGCACCTCGACGCTGCGCGCCGAGGGCGCCTCGCGCGTCCCCCAGCGCCAGAAGGCGCGGTCGAACTCGGGCAGCGACAGGCCGCAGACCGCGCGAATCGCGGCCTCGGTGTCGCGCCCCGCGGCGAACTCGCGCTGCAGACGGTGGAGCGCGCCGACGCCCCAGCGCGCCTCGATGAAGTAGACCGCCCAGGCCGCCTCGGCGTAGGCGAGGTCGACCAGCTGCGCCTCGGCGAATCCCGCGAGGATCGGCTCGAGCGCCGGGAAGGCGATGGCGTGCTTCTGGATCTCGAGGTCGGGGAGCGGATTGACCCGGCCGGTGCCCATCTCGACGTGCTGCGCCAGCCCCTCGTGGAACCACTTCGGCGCCCGCTCCTCGGTCGCGTCGGCGATCAGCGCGTGCGCGAGCTCGTGCGAGAGGATGGCGACCAGGTTCGGGTGGAGGCTGCGCAGCTCGGCGAACGGCACGCGCACGCGCCCGTCGAACAGGCCGACCACCGAGACGCCGCCGCCGTAGCTCGCGAAGAACTGCTGGAGCGGGAAGAGATCGACCGCCACCCGGTCGCCGCTGCGCTTCGGGATCCAGCGAGCGAGCCGGGCGCGCTCGTGCTCCAGCACGGTCGCGATCTGGCGGGCGTAGCGCTCGCCGGTGTCGCGCGGGTAGCGGATCTCGAAGTGGCGCGAGCGGTGGGTGCGCGAGGCGGCCTCGAGGTCGCGGCGCATTTCGAACTGGCGCATCCGCCGCTCGCCCGCCGGGTAGGGGAGGCGCGAGTCGGCCTTGCGGATCAGCCGGATCGCCGTCTCGTAGTCCCCTTCGGCGGCGAGCACTTCGGCGAGGTCGTAGAGCGTGCCGGGCGAGGGCCGGCTCGCCGCGAGCTCGCGCTTGGCCACCCGCACCAGCAGGTCGCGCGCCTCGGCGTCCCGATCGAGCTGCGAGAGGGCGAGCGCCCGGTAGCGCAGCACGTTCGCGGCGGCCGACTCGACCCGCCGCGCCGGTCCGGCGGTCAGCTCGAGAAGCTCCGCCCAGCGCCGCTCGCGCGCCAGCGAGCGCGCGGCGGTCTCGGCCAGCCGGAGCTGGCGCGGCGCCCAGGCCTCCCCCGCCGCCGAGGCCGAGATCAGCCGGGGCAGCGCGGCCATCGCTTCGGCGCGGCGACGCTCGCGGCGGCGAGCGGGGCCTTCGACCTCGGTGAGCGGCCCGGCGAGCGCGGCGCCGCCGGGCACGCGCAGACCGAAGCTGCCGTGCTCGATCTCGAGCTCGCGGCCGCAGAGCCGGGCGCGCGCGCCGGCGGACAGCGCGACCGGCGAGCGCTCGTCGAGCGGCTCGACCCGCGGCTCCTCGGCCGAGCCGAGATCGAGCAGCGGAAAGACGTTCGGCCGGGCGACCAGCGCCGCCGTCACCGGGTCGTCGAAGAGCTCCTCGCGCGGCAGCGGTGCGAGCTGCCAGGCGGTCTCGAAGAGCCGCTCCCCCTCCTCGGCGCGCTCGGCGATCAGCGCCTCGCCGGCCGCGTCGTACCAGGGCTCGGCCAGCCGGGTGCCGCGCTCGACGAGCAGCGCGACCTCGACCGCCGCCCGCCCCTCCTCGCCCGACAGGCGTTCCGCCTGGATCGACTCGAGCATCAGGCCGTCGTGGTCCGGGCCCTCGTCGGCGGCGCGCGCGTAGCTCGCGGCCGCGCTGCGGCCGTCGAAACGCGCGAGCGCGTGGCGCGCCTCGAGCAGCGCCGCGAGCGGCGGCGCGCCCTGCTTCGGAATGCGCGCGAGCAGCGTGCCGGCGGTCGCGAGATCCCCCTCGACGAGCGCGAGCTGGGCGCGCCAGAGGTCGGCGACCCGCGCGAGGCGCGGATCCGAGGGCCGGCGCGCGCTCTCCTGCTCGATCGCCGCCCGATCGCGGCCCGCGGCGAGCGCCTGGCGCAACGGCCCGAGCTCGGCCAGCGCCAGCGGCGGCAATTGCAGCTCGGCCTCTTCTCCCGGCCCGTCGCCGCCCGGGGCAGCGCTGCGGTCGCCACACCCGGGAACGAGCAGCAAGAGGGCGAGGCCGGCCGTCACGAGCGCGCGGCGCGGCGTGGCGAGGGCCACCAGGGCGAGCAGCGAGAGGAGCAGCAGGGCGCCGGCCGCGGGTCCCCCGATCGGCGAAGGGGCCGCGTGTGCACGCGCTCCGGATAGGCCAGAGGGCGGGGAGTCGGCCAACGAGCGCAAGCCGGCGAGGTGCCATCCTCCAGCGCCCGACTCGAGGCGCAGCTCGAGGGTCTCGTCGATCCCGGAGGGGAACTCGATCGTGAAGACCGCGAGCCCGTCGACGGCCGCGGCTCCGGGCGTCTGCAGCTGCCAGACGGCGCCGTCGGCCGGCCCGCAGCGTACGGCGATCTCCGCCGCCGCCACGGCCGGTGAGAGCCCGGCGAGCGGCGAGCCGTCGGCGAGCCGCTCCGTCCAGGCCGCCGCGCCCCGCTCGGCGTAGGCGAGCGCGAGCTCGACCGCTGCGCGCTCGGCCGGCGAGATCGCGCGCGGCGACGGCGCGCCGGTCGCGTTGCCGGCGGTCGCGAGCGCTACCGCCGCGAGGAAGAGAGAGGCCCGGAGCATCGAGAAGTCCGGGCCGAAAGGTATGGAGGGGCGCGCCGCCTGTCAAGACGGGGCGCCCCGGAGGAGGCGGGCGGCCTCAGCGCTTGTCGATCGTGACCACCTTCTTGACGCCCGCGAGGCCATGGGCGATCTTGACCGCCTCGCGGCCGCGATCCCGATCGAGGTCCTTCGGGATCTCGAGGGTGACCACGCCGCTGGCCGCCTCGGTGCCGATCCGGAAGCCGTCTCGGCCGAGCCGGTCGATCAGCGCCAGCCGGAGCTTGGTCTCGAGCAGGCCGTCCTCGACCTCGCGCCCCGCCTCCGCGAGCTCGGATTCGATCTTGCCCTTGCCCGCTTCGTTCTCCGCCGCTTCGAGCGTCAGCCGGTTGTCGACCCGGCGCACGCCGTCGACCGAGCCGGCGACGGTGCCGGCGAGCTCGCGCGTCTCGCGCTTCTCCACTTCGCCCGAGAGCGTGACGACCCCCTCGGCGGCGTCGACGTCGACGCCCAGGCCGTCGGCGCCCAGTTTGGTCAGCAGCTCGAGCTTCACCTTGAGGCCGAGCTTCCAGTCCGCCTCCGCCTCGGCGGCGACCAGGGCGGTCGAGGCGCCGAGCAGCGCGGCGAGGGCGATGGTGAGGATGACGATGGAACGAGACCTCATGCGAGCTCTCCTTTCGAGTCGTTCATGGAAGCCGTCGCCGCCCGGCGGCCGGACGCTCGACGGGTCGGGTGGCGAGCGTGCAAGGGGAGTGCCGCGAGGTGCCAGCCGATTTGTCAAACACCTGTGACAGCTTGACTTATGGCTCGGGAATGGCCTCGATCGATGCACGCAGACGAGCGATCCGTGGCTCCCCGGGGTTGAGCCGCGCCAGTTCGGCGAGCGCCGCGCGCGCCTCGCTGCGCGCGCCGAGCTGGGCGGAGAGGACCGCCTCGACGAGCAGGGAGCCGTGCGACGCGTCGACCTCCCGCTCGCGCCAGGCGAGCTCCTCCTCGCGCAGCACCGAGAAAGCGGAGGTGCCGGTCGCCCAGTCCGGGAGCGTGCGCGCCTCGCCGCCCGGCTCGCGGAAACGGAGCCGCCAGCTCAGCGGGCGGCCGCGCGGCAGGGCGCGCGGGGGACGCCACTCGCTTCCGGAGAGCGGCGGGCTCTCGGCGAGCAGCACGCCGCTCGCGTCGAGCACCTCGACCGCCACCCGCGCCGGCGCCTCCGCCGCGCGCCGCCAGAGGAAGCGGGGGCGCTCGTCGGAGACCCGCTCGCCGAGCGGCGCGAGCAGCTCGAGGCCCGCAGAAGCCACGTTGGCGCGCCCGGCGGCCGGCCCGGCATCGCCGGGCAGTCGCCCCGCGAGCAGCGCCTCGCCGACCTGGCGGCGGACGTTCACCGAGACGCCCGGCAGCCCGGAAAGGCCTCCCGCGGCGTCGAGCTCGAGGCGGCCGGGGCGGTCGACGATCGTGGCGACGTGCTCGGGAGGCGCGCCCTCGGGGGCCGCCGGGGAGCCAGGGAGCGGAGGGGCCGCGGTCGCAGCGGGCGGCGCGGCGTCGTCGCGATCGCCCGCGGTGACCGCGATCGCGACAACGAGGAGGAGCACCGCCGCGCCCGCGCCGCCGAGAACCCAGGAGGGGGGCAGGTTGGCGTGCGCGGCGCCGCGCACGCCGACCGCACGCCTGGGGCGCGGCGCCTTCAAGGCCGGGACCGCCTGCGTTTCGTCCTCGGCGTCGCCTGCGCGGCCTGCGCGTGCCACGACATTCCTGCTTCCGACACTCGGCTCTTCGGGCGCCATCGTCCGCCGGCGATTGTCGGGCGCGCGGCCGCGGAACGCAATCGAGGACGACTCACCGGGAGACCGCCTCTATTCGAAGCGCTCCTCGCCGCCGATCCCCTCCTCGCCGCTCTCCCCCTCCGGCTCTTCGACGTACCAGCGCCCGTCGATGCGCACGAAGCGCAGGGTCTCGCCGCCGACCGTGCCAGTGGCGGCGTCGCCCTCGATCGCCAAGTTCTCGAGCGGGCCGTCGGGGATCCTGACCGGCGAGGCCTCGTCGGCCGAAGGCTTCGGCTCGTCGCCGGGCAGCGACTCGAGGAAGCGGATCACGTCCGCCGCGAAGGCGCCCTGATCGAGCGCCGCGAAGACTCGCTCGGCCTCTTCCTGCGGCATCTCCGTCTCCGGCTCGCCCTCGGCGGGCAGCTGCGGCAATCCGTACTTCGCGACCAGCGCGTTGTAGCCCTCGCGCATCGCATCGGCCTGCGCGCGCGCCTCCTTCTTGCTCGCCTCGGCCTTGGCGCGGTCCTCCTCGGAAACCGTGCCGCCCATCGCCTCGGCCATGCCTTCGGCCATCCCCTCGGCCATCGCCTCGCCCATCTCGAGGCCCATCTGGCTGAAGGCGACCATCATCGTGGCGCCGAGGTACATGCCCATCGCCATCTCGGTGCGGGTCTTCGGCGACATGCAGGCGGCCAGCTCGGCGATGTCCTGCTTCGCCGCCGCCGCCTTCATGCGCGCGACCAGCGCCTCGGGGCTCGCGGCGCCCATCTCGCGCTGCGCGGGTGGCGCG
>WYBK01000042.1 GCA_011525905.1 Acidobacteriota bacterium | reverse complement strand
CTCGACCGTGCCGACGCGGGCGGGGGAGCGGGGCTCGGGGACGGCCGCGGCACGCGGCGCGTCGACGCGCGCGGGCTGGCGCCCGACGGGGGCTGGCTCGGTGTCGACCCGACCCGTGGCCTGGCGGGCCCGCCACCCCGGCTCGAGGGAGCGCGCGGCAACCGCCGGCTCGCGCGTGTCGACGGCCGGCGCGAGCGGCGTGCCGGCGACGGCGCGGCTGTCGCGGGCGCCGATCGCGTCGGTCAGGCGGGGCGGCAGCTCCCCCTTGCGGGCGACGAAGTCGGTGACGTCGACCAGCGGCTGGCGCCCCTCGCTCCGGCCGTTGGCCAGGGCGTGGACGATCTCCTCGGGCCGCTCGAGCCGCTCGCGGGTCACGACGCGCGTGTCGGTGGTGACGACGCCGCGCACCGGGCCGCCCGGCTCGAGCCGCTCGAGCTCGCGGCCGGTCCGCTGGTGGTGGCGCCAGTCGCGCTTCTTCAGGCACCAGGTCGGGGCGAAGTGCCAGTCGGAGTAGAAGCCCCAGCCCCCGCCGGCCCAGCCGTAGATGCCGAAGCGGAAGCCGCTCCGGTGCCAGGGGCGGTAGAAGTCGGTGTAGTAGCCGATCGGGCACCAGCCCGCCCAGCGGTCGCTCCAGTGCCAGTAGACCCAGGCCGGCGAGTAGACCCGACCGGGACGCCAGCACCAGCCATGGCCGGGGCTGACGAACCAGGTGCCGTAGTGGTAGGGGACCCAACCCCAGGGCTCGTAGGAGACCCAGGTGAGCCCGCTCGGCGTCGGACTCCAGCGGCCGTTCCAGTAGGGGCGCCAGTCGTGCGCGACGCGCGGCCGCCAGACCCAGCTCGCGTCGACGTAGATCCAGCTGCCGTAGTCGGCGAGCGGCGCGGCCGCGTAGGCGAGCTCGGGCTCGACGTGGACCACCGTGCGGCGCGCGGTGACCGAGCGCTGCTCGAGGTCGCGGCCCCAACGCTCCAGGGAGCTCTCGGCCGGCGCGCCGACGACCTCCACCCGGCCGTAGCGGTCGGCGTAGGCAACCGCTGCCTCGCCGGTACGGACCACGGTCGAGCCGCGGTCGGTGAGCAGCTCGGCGTAGCCCTCGCGCACCACGACCTCGGTCCAGCCGCCGCGGTCGGCGGTGACCCGGTAGAGGCCGGGCTGCTGCACGTAGAGGGTCGCGCCGGGCGTGCGGACCTCCGGCAGCTGGTCGCCGAGCGCGTCGTCGCCCACCCAGAGGAGGATCTCCCCTTCGTCGAGGTCGAGCGTCGTGATCCGCTCGTTCCGGTCGCCGGAGAAGGCGACGCGGGCGAGCGTCAGGCTCGCGCCGCCGCCGAGTCGCAGCACGCTCCGGTCGGCGAGCACGACCTCGGCGCGCGAGCCGTTGGGCAGACGCAGCCGGTCGCCGGTGAGCAGCGGCTGGTTGACTTCGCCGACCTCGCTGCCCGGGCCCTCGCCGGCCGAGGAGATGGTGATGGTGCCGTCGAGCGAGCGCAGGTAGGAGTAGCTCTCGCGCGGGTCGAGCTCGTCGCCCGCGACCGGGGGCGCCGCGAGCAGCAGGGCGAGCCCAGCGGCGAGCGCAGCAGCTAGGGTTCTCAGTCTCATGGTCGGCACCTCCGGTCCCTCCGCAGCAGGATAGAGCAATCCCCGTTCCAGGCCGAGGCGGGGGTGGGGCCGAGCGAGTGTCCCGGATCGAGTGCGCCACCGTCCTGTCGAGCGTCGGGGCCGCCGGCCGTCGGCTCGACAGTCCGCGGAGGCGCTGCTAGCCTCTTCGGGACGTCCAGGAAAGGCCCAGCGTGAAGAAGCTGTTCGGCAAGCCGGGCTCGCCGGCGAAGCAGGAGGGGCCCTCGATCGAGGACCTCGTGGTGCTCGAGCGCTACGAGGAGGCGATCGAGGCACTGGAGGCGCGCACCAAGAGCAACGCGCGCGACCTGCACTCGAGCCTGCGGCTGGCCGAGGTCTACTCGCTCGCCGGCCTGGGGGCCAAGTCCCTCGACCGCTACCTCTTCGTCGCCGACGCCTACGCCGAGGACGGCTTCTACGACAAGGCGCTCGCCCTGCTCGCCAAGCTCGCCCGCCTCAACCCGTCCGACGAGACGCTGGCCGCCAAGGTCGCCTGGCTGCAGCGGCTCAAGAGCCTCGAGCACAGCCGCGCCGGGGTGATCACCGGCCTGCTGAGCGGCGAGCAGGAGAAGAGCCCGCTCGAGCGCACCTCGACCGTCGAGGTCCAGAAGGTCTGGGCCGGCGTGGCCAAGTCGAAGCTGGTCGAGCGGCTGCCGGCCGATCAGCTCAAGCGCCTCTTCGCCACGGTGGCGATCCAGGACTGGGGCCCCGGCGAGCTGCTCGCCGAGCGCGGCAGCCGGGTCGAGCGGATGTTCCTGATCGCCAGCGGTGTGGTCGAGGCCCTGGTCACCGAGCCGGCGGGCGGCCGGACGATCCAGATCCGCACCTTCGGCTTCGGCGACCTGATCGGCGAGGGCTCGCTGCTCGAGCACCGCCCCTGGCCGGCGACCTACCGTGTGGTCGAGCGCGCGCGCGTGCTGCGCATCGACAAGGCGGGGCTCGAGCGGGCGCTCGCCGGCAATCCCGATCCGCGCGGGCTGCTCGAGGCGTTGCGCGCGCAGCGCGCCGACCGGGACGTTTCGGCGGCGGCGGAAAAGCTGCTAGCGTCGCCCGGCTGATGCCGGTCCGGCCGATCCTCCTCTACCCCGATCCGATCCTGCGCCGCCCGACCGCCGAGGTCGAGAGCTTCGATTCCGGCCTCGCGGCGCTCGTCGACGATCTCGCCGCCACGATGTACGACGCGCCGGGCGTCGGCCTCGCCGCGCCGCAGGTCGGCGTCTCGCGACGGGTGGCGGTGATCGACGTGGCGCCGGGGCGGCCGGAGTCCCGCCTGCACGTCCTGGTCAACCCGCGCCTGGTGGCGTCGCGGGGGCGGGAGAGCGGCGACGAGGGGTGTCTGTCGATCCCCGGGTTGACCGAGAAGCTCGACCGGCCGGCCTGGGTGCGCGTCGCCGCCCAGGATCTCGAAGGGCGCCCGTTCGAGCTCGAGGCCGAGGGCCTCCTCGCCCGCGCCTGCTGCCACGAGATCGACCACCTCGACGGCATCCTCTTCTTCGAGCGGCTGACCGGGCTGCGCAAGGAGCTGGCGCTGCGGCGGCTGCGCCGGCTGCCGCTCGCCGCCGCCGAGGCCGCGCGATGAAGGGGCTGCCCGCCCTGCTCGTGCTCGCGCTCGCCTGCGGCGGCGGCGGGGGGGGCGGCGGGACGCCGACCGCGCCGACGCCGCGGCTGACCTTCACCCCCGCCGGCGGCGGCGCGGAGCTGGCCCTGGCGACCGGCGCCGGCTCGACCAACGCCCGTCTCCGGCTCGACCTCGTCGCGAGCGCCGTCACCGACCTCTACGGCGTCGCCTTCGAGCTCGGCTACCCGGCGCAGGTGCTGCGCTACGTAGAGGTCGGCGAGGGGACGCTCCTGTCGGACGGCGACCTCGTCCAGACCAGCTTCCAGGCGGTCGAGATCGAGCCGGGGCGGCTGCTCGTCGGGCTCACCCGGCTGGGGGCGGTGGGCGGGGCCTCCGGCTCCGGCGTCCTGATGTCCTTCGTCTTCGACGCGATCGGCGCGGGCGCCGGAGCCATCGCCTTCACCGAGGAGCGGGCCTTCGACCCGACCGGCGCGACCCTCGCCTCGGTCGACTTCGCGGGAGGGACCGTCCAGTACGCGCCATGAGCGATCTCGAGATCCGCTTCTTCAACTCGCTCGGGCGGCGGCTCGAGCGCTTCGAGCCGCTGGTGCCGGGCCGGGTCGGCCTCTACACCTGCGGCCCGACCGTCTACAACCACGCCCACATCGGCAACCTGCGCACGTTCCTGTTCGAGGACCTGCTCAAGCGGGCGCTCGCCTTCCTCGGCCTCGACGTCGTGCACGTCATGAACCTGACCGACGTCGACGACAAGACGATCCGCGGAGCGAGCGAGCAGGGGGTCGACCTCGACACCTTCACCCAGCCCTTCATCGACTCCTTCTTCGAGGATCTGGCGACGCTCAACGTCGTGCCCGCCGACCACTATCCGCGGGCGACGCGCCACATCGCGAAGATGATCGAGGTGATCGCCGCCCTGGTCGAGCGCGGCCACGCCTACGTGAGCGACGGCTCGGTCTGGTTCCGCATCGCCTCCGACCCCGACTACGGCAAGCTCTCCGGCGCGCGCCCCGACCAGGCGCGGGTGGGCGAACGGGTCGCCGCCGACGAGTACGAGACCGAGGACGTGCGCGACTTCGTGCTCTGGAAGGGGGCCAAGGAGGGAGAGCCGGCGTGGGACTCCCCCTGGGGGCCGGGGCGCCCGGGCTGGCACATCGAGTGCTCGGCGATGAGCGCGGAGATCCTCGGCGAGACCTTCGACATCCACTGCGGCGGCGTCGACAACCTCTTCCCGCACCACGAGAACGAGATCGCCCAGAGCGAGTGCGCGACGGGGAAGCCCTTCGTGCGCTACTGGCTGCACTCCGAGCACCTGATCGTCGAAGGCAAGAAGATGTCGAAGTCGCTCGGCAACTTCTACACGCTCAAGGACCTGATCGCCGAAGGGCGCTCGCCGCGGGCGATCCGCTACCTGCTCGTCTCGGTGCACTACCGGCAGAAGCTCAACTTCACCTTCGAGGGGCTCGAGGCGGCGAGCTCGGCGCTCCGGCGGGTCGACGAGATGCGCTTCCGGCTGCGCAACGCGCCGCTCTCCGAGCAGCCCTCGGACCGGATCCAGAGAAGGGTGGAGCAGTTCCTCGACCGCTTCCGCCAGGGTCTCGCCGACGACCTCAACATCTCCCTCGCGCTGGCGGCGCTCTTCGACTTCGTCCGCGACGTCAACAAGGCGATCGAAGAGGGGTCGCTCGGCGCCGGCGACGATCGGCGGATCGAGGAGGCGCTCGGGCAGGCGGACCGCGTGCTCGGCCTGCTCGACATGCCCTGGGGTGTCGCCGCGGCCGGGGAGGCGCCGGGCGGCCCGAGCGACGCCGAGATCGAGGCGCGGATCGCCGAGCGCAACGAGGCGCGCAAGCGGCGCGACTTCGCGCGCGCCGACGCCGTGCGCGACGAGCTCGCGGCAGCCGGCGTGGTGCTCGAGGACACGCCCCAGGGGACCCGCTTCAAGCGCACGACGTGAGCATGCGCCCCCCGCGCCTCGGCGACTTCGACCGGCTGCCGCACGACCGCGCCCGCGGCGCGGCCGCCGAGGACGCCGCCGAGGCCCACCTGCGCTCGCTCGGCATGAAAGTCGTGGCGCGCAACGTCGTCACGCACGCCGGCGAGCTCGACCTGGTCGCGCTCGACGGCGAGACGCTCTGCTTCGTCGAGATCAAAGCGCGCACCCGCGCCGACTTCGGCCGGGCGATCGAGGCGGTCGGCCGGCGCAAGCAGGAGCGGATCGCCCGCGCCGCCGCCCTCTTCCTCGCGAAGAACCGCTCGCGGCGCCCCTGCCGCTTCGACGTCGTCGGCCTCGACCGGGGCGAGGACGGCAGCTGGTCGGTGACCTACGTGCGCGACGCCTTCCGGCTCGGCTGAAACGGCGCCGTGGAGGCGCTCGGAGGGCCTCCGAACCTTGACACTCCGGGCGCCCTCTCGATATCTTTCCCGCTCCCTGAGCGGGAATAGCTCAGTGGTAGAGCACAACCTTGCCAAGGTTGGGGTCGCGGGTTCAAGTCCCGTTTCCCGCTCCAGATTCTGTTAAGCTTCGAGGGCCGCTCGCGAGGGCGGCCCTCGTCCTATCCGGGCGACGTAGCCAAGTGGTAAGGCAAGGGTCTGCAAAACCCTCATTCGCCGGTTCGATTCCGGCCGTCGCCTCCAACTCCTCCCCCTCGTCCGATCGTCCGGGACCCGGCGCGTGAGCCTGCTCCGGGTCAGCGAAGCGCTCGCCGCGCTCGCCCTGGGCGGGACCGTCTGGCTGGTCGCGCGGGCCGCCGTCGGCTCCCGCCGCACGCCCCGCCTCGCCCGCACCGAGCCGCTCGAACCGGAGCGCTGCCCGAGCGTCGCGGTGGTGGTCGCCGCGCGCGACGAGGAGCGCGGGCTCGAGGCCGCGCTGCGCTCGCTGCTCGCGCAGGACCACCCGCGCTTCCGCGTGGTCGCGGTCGACGACCGCTCGACCGACCGCACGGGTGAGATCCTCGCGGCGCTCGCCGCCGCGGACTCGCGCCTCGAGACGCGCCGCGTCGACGCGCTGCCGGCCGGCTGGCTCGGCAAGAACCATGCGCTCGCCGCCGGGGCGGCCGGGCGCGCCGAGGAGTTGCTGCTCTTCACCGACGCCGACGTGGTGCTCGCGCCGGCGGCGCTGCGCCGCGCCTGCCGGGCGCTCGCCGAGCGGCGGCTCGACCACCTGACGGCGGGGCCCGAGGTCGAGGCGGGGCGGCCGGCGATCGCGGTCTTCGTCGCCACTTTCACGACGCTCTTCGGCCTCTGGCTGGCGCCCTGGCGCGCCGCCGACCCGGAGTGCGACGAGGCGACCGGCATCGGCGCCTTCAACCTAGTCCGCCGCGCGGCCTACGAGGCAGTCGGGGGGCACGCCTCGATCCGCAACCGTCCGGACGACGACCTGGCGCTCGGCCGCCGCCTGAAGCGCGGAGGCTTCCGGCAGGAGCTGGCGAGCGGCCGCGGCGTGGTGCGGGTCGAGTGGTACGAGTCGCTGCGCGCCGCGGCGCGTGGCCTGGAGAAGAACGTCTTCGCCGGGCTCGACTACAGCGTCGCGCGCGCCACGGCGGCGATCGGCGCGCTCGTCGCCCTGCACGTCCTCCCCTTCGCGCTCGCCCCCTTCGCCCCCGGCCTCGCCGGCCCGCTGCTCGCCGCGACCGCGCTCCTCCAAGTCGGCGCCGCCCTGGGCGCCCGCCGCGAGACCGGCGCGCCGGCCTGGACCGCCCTCTTCTTCCCGCTCGGCGCCCTCGCGCTCGCCGTCGTCTGCGCGCGCTCGGTCGCCAAGACCTTGATCGAAGGCGGCATCCGCTGGCGCGGCACCTTCTACCCCCTGGACATGCTCCGCCGCCCCCCCGGCGACGGGGACTAGAATCGCTGCCGCCCCCACCACGCCGGAGTGGCGGAATCGGTAGACGCAGGGGACTTAAAATCCCCCGCCCGCGAGGGCGTGCAGGTTCGAACCCTGCCTCCGGCACG
>WYBK01000314.1 GCA_011525905.1 Acidobacteriota bacterium | reverse complement strand
TCGCTCGGTGGGCAAGCGCCGGGACGGGGACACGTACCCAGCTTCGCTGGGAACATGTCCCCGAGCAGGTGTCGTGTCCCCGAGAAGCGAGGGTGGCGGGTCGCTCGATCAGCTCGAGGCGGCGAGCTCGCTCTCGAGGCGCTCCCACTCGGCCATCTTCGCCTCGACCTCGCCGGCGAGCCGCTTCTGCTCGTTCTCGAGTTTCTGGATCTCCTTGGGCGCCGTCTTGTCGAAGAAGCCCGGGTTGCAGAAGAGCTCGTTGATCTCGTGGACCCGCTTCTCGGCCCGGTCGATCTCGGCGGTCAGCTGGTCGCGCCGTCGGGCGAGCTCGCGCGAGCGTTTCTGCGCGTCGGGGTCGGGTCGCACACCGGCCTTGCGCGCGGCGCTCTCGCGCCGCTTCTCCTGGCGCGCGCGGGCGAGCACGACCTCGGCGTCGAGGTGGTCGTCGCCGCAGCGTTCGACGTACTCGTCATAGCTGCCCTGGAAGTCCCGGATCCCGTCGGCGCCGATCTCGACGATCCGGTTGGCCAGCTTCGAGACGAACCAGCGGTCGTGCGAGACGAAGAGGAGCGTGCCGTCGTACTTGGCGAGCCCCTCGACCAGCGCCTCGATCGCCTCGAGGTCGAGGTGGTTGGTCGGCTCGTCGAGCACCAGCACGTTGGGCTGGGTGACCGAGAGCTTGGCGAAGACCAGACGCGCCGCCTCGCCCCCCGAGAGCGCGCGTAGGGGCTTCTCGACCTCGTCCTTCTGGAAGAGGACCTCGGCGAGCTTGCCGCGGACGAAGCCGATGGGTTCGCCGGGCACGAGCTCCCAGAACCAGGCCTGGATGGTCTGGTCGGAGGAGTCGACCAGCTCCCGGTGGTCCTGCGCGAAGTAGCCGGGATGGGTCTCGTAGCCCCACTCGCACCTGCCGGCGTCGGCGGGGATCACCCCCATCGCGATCTTGAGCAACGTCGACTTGCCGATGCCGTTCGGACCGAGGATCGCCAGCCGGTCGCCCCGCTGGACGGTGAGCGAGACGTCCCCGAGCACCCGGTGATCCCCGTAGGCCTTCGAGATCCCCTCGAGAGCGAGCACCTGCCTGCCCGACGGGCGGCGCGAGGCGAACTTGAAGGTCGGGTAGCGGCGCGAGGAGGTCGGCAGCTTCTCGATCACCACCCGCTCGATCAGCTTCATCTTCGACTTGGCTTGGCGCGCCTTGGTCGCCTTGGCGCGGAAGCGGTCGATGAACTCCTTGTGGTGCGCGATCTCGGCCTCGCGCTTCTCGATCTCCGCTTCCTTGCGCTCCCGGTTCTCGACCTTCGCCTCGGTGAAGTGCGAGTAGTCGCCCGAGTAGAGGGTGATCGTCTCGTAGTCGACGTCGAGGATGTGGGTGACGACGTTGTCGAGGAAGCGGTGGTCGTGCGAGATCACCAGCGCGCAGCCCGGGAAGGAGACGAGGAACTTCTCGAGCCAGCGGATGGTCAGGATGTCGAGGTGGTTGGTCGGCTCGTCGAGCAGCAGCACGTCGGGCTCGGCGGCCAGCGTCTGGGCGAGCAGCACGCGCAGCTTGAAGCCGCCTGAGAGCACCGAGAGCGGCTCGCGATGGACCTTGGTCGGGATGCCGAGGCCCTCGAGGATCTCACCGGCCCTGGCCTCGAGCGCGTAGCCGTCGTTCCTCAGGATGTAGTCCTCGACCTCGGCGTAGCGCTCGGTGTCGAACTCCTGGTCGTCGGCGTGCGAGAGCAGCCGCTCGCGCTCCTCGATCGCCTGCCAGACGTCGTGGCGCCCCATCATCGCGACCTCGAGGATCGGCGTCGCCTCGTAGCGGAAGTGGTCCTGCTTCAAGACGCCGAAACGCGCGCGTTTCGGGACGTTGACCGTGCCGTCCGAGGGGAGCTCCTCGCCGGCCAGGATCCTCAGAAAGGTCGACTTGCCCGAGCCGTTGGCCCCCACCAGCCCGTAGCGCGAGCCGGCGTTCAACTGGAGCGACACCCCCTCGAACAGCGTGTCGGCGCCCCAGGCCTTGGTCAGGTTGGAAACGGAAATCATGGCGGCGGAGGAGTTTAGCGCAGGGAACGGGGACACGTACCCAGCTGCGCTGGGAGCATGTCCCCGGTGGCCCTGCGCCCGTCCAGGGGGCCTGCGCTACTCGCCCGGGGGCGGTGTCTCGAGCCCGAGCGCCGCGCGGAGCTCGACCAGCTTCGCCTGCACACGGCGCGCGTTCTCGGGTCCCAGGCGCAGCAAGAGCTTCTCGGCCGCCGGCAGCGCCTCGAGCTCCGGATCGACGTAGGCCCAGACCGTCGCCGACGGCACCAGCTCGGCGGGCTCGGCCGCCAGCTCGACCGAGAGCAGCCGGTCGATCGCCGCGCCCAGCGTCTGATCGAAGGTCCGGCCCGGATAGCCGAGCTCGCGATAGGCCTCCTCGAAGAGCGGGTGGAGGTGCCGGTAGAGGCGCGCGACCCGCTCGCCGTCGAGCGAGACGAAGAGCTCCGTCGGCAACTCGTAGCGCCGGTGGCTCGCGGCGTCGGCGACCCGGCGGCCGCCGACCTGGCGGACGCGGAAGGGCTCGTCGGGACGAAGGTGCCCGAGGTGGGGCGCCGGGCTCACCCCCTCGGCGACGTTGTCGACCGAGGCGACGAAGCGGCGGACGAGGTGCTCGGGCAGGAGCCATTCTGCGAGCCGCGGGCTCGAGGTCAGGGTCGCGGCCAGCTCGCGGACGAAGGCATCGCTGCCGTCGAGCGGCGGGAGAACGCCGAGCGGCGGCTCGGCCGGCGGCGCCGGGGTGGCGCTCGCTCGCCCGGCGCCGCCTTCGGCCGCCGGAGCGGGCGGCGTGCCGATCGGAGGTTCGGCCGCCTGCCGTGCGCGCCAGAGCCAGAGCCCGCCCGCGGCGAGCAGCAGGACCAGGACGACGGCGCCGGCGATCCAGGGCCCACGCGACGGTTCCGGGCGAAGGGGGAGGAGCGGGTTGGTGTCGTCCAGCCCGCGCAGCGGCGGCTCGTCGAAGTCGCGCATCGTCACCTCGCGCACCGCGCCGGACGCTCGGCCGTCCGGCGCAGGACCGCGAATGTACCAGGAGCGGCGCCGGCGTGCCGGATAGCATGCCGCCGATGAGCGCGCATGCCTGCCGGCGCTACCGGCGCTACGTGGCGATCGGCGACAGCTCGACCGAGGGGCTGGACGACCCGGACGGCGCCGGCGGCTATCGCGGCTGGGCCAACCGGCTCGCCGAGCGGGTCGCCCTGGCGCAGGGGGGCGGCCTGCTCTACGCCAACCTCGCCGTGCGCGGCCGGCGCACCCGGCAGATCCTCGAGGAGCAGCTCGCGCCCGCCCTGGCGATGCGCCCCGACCTCGTCACGCTCTTCTGCGGCACCAACGACGTCGTGGCGCGCCGCTTCGACCGGGGAGCTTTCGCGGCCGACTTCGAGACGATGGCGTGCGCCCTCGCCGGCGCCGGGGCGACCGCGCTGACCTTCACGATGCCCGATCTCGGACGGGTCCTGCCGCTGGCGCGGCGCCTCGCGCCGCGGCTCGAGGCGCTCAACGGCGCGGTGCGCGAGGTTGCCGCGAGAACCGGGATGCTCCTGGTCGACTTCGCCCGCCACCCGGTCGCCGGCGACCCGCGGCTCTGGAGCGGCGACCGCCTGCACGCCAACGCGGCCGGCCACGAGCGGATCGCCGCCGCGCTCGCACACGCGCTGGGGCTGCCGGCGGCTGACGGCAACTGGGCCGAGCCGCTGCCGGCGCCGCCGAAACGGGGCCGGCGCGAGCGGCTTCGCGCGGAGCTCGCCTGGCTCGCTCGGCACTTCCTCCCCTGGCTGCTGCGCCACGCCCGCGGCCGCTCCTCGGGCGACGGACGGGGGCCGAAGCGCCCCTGGCTCGTCGAGGTCGAGCTGGGCGGGCGCTGAACGCCGGCGCTCCGATCAGGGGAGCGGCCGCCCCGGGGTCCAGGGGGCGCCGGCGGCGGCGAGCTTCGCCTCGAGCGCCGGCAGCTGCTCGGCGAGCAGCCGCTCGAGGCGCGGGCGGAGCTCTTCGAGCTGCGCTTCGGCGAGCTCGAGGCTGCGCCGATGGGTCGGCGTCGGGCCGTAGGTCGAGAAGAGCGTACCGAAGCTCGCGACCCGGTAACGATCGGCGACGGTCGGCGGCTGGTCGACCGAAAGCGTGCGTTGGGCCGCGTCGCCCTTGCGGAGCCGTTCGATCTCGAACAGCTCTTCGCGCAGCGCGTGGAGCTCGACGTCGATCTCCGGACCGGCGGCCGAGCGGGCGCGCGCGACCTCGAGCAAACCGAAGCGCTCGGTCGCGCGCTCGAGCTCGGCGTCGAAGGCGGAGAGCAGGCCGCCGAAGCGCTCGAGGCGCTCGCCGAAGGCGGCGACCTCGACCGGCGGCGCGCCCGGCAGCGCGCCCTCGCGCATCCGGACGACCTCGACCTCGACCGGGCCGGCGAGCTCGGTGACCACGCCGCCGCCGCGTTTGGCGAGTGAGACGGTGTAGCGGCCGGGCGCCACGAGCGGGCCGGTCGGCGGCTCGCCGTCCTTCTTCGGGTCCTCGGTCAGCGCGGCCGCCGAGGGGCGCCGCAGGTCCCAGGCGACGCGGTGGAAGCCCGCCTTGGTCGGCCCTTCCAGCTGGCGGACGATCCGCCCCTCGCCGTCGCGCACGATGAGCAGGATCGCCGGCTTCGCCTCCCGCCGCTCCGCCTCGAGCCGCTCCCAGGCAGGCATCGGCGTGTCCTCGCCCTTCTCGATCTTCGGCTTCTCCTTCGCCTTGCGCTGCTCGGCCAGCGTCTCGAGGCCGTCGCGCAGGTAGTAGGTCAGCACCGCGCCGAATGGTGGATTGGGCGCGAGGTAGAAGGCCGCGCCCTGGTCGGCGCGCCCCTCGTCGCCGAGCGGCCGGCGCGGCACGTACCACCAGGCGGGACGGGGCGCGAAGAGCAGGGCCTCGGCCTCGAGCTTCGCTTCGGAGAGGCCGCGCAGCGGCGTGTAGTCGTCGAGTACCCAGATTCCCCGGCCGAACGAGCCGGCAACCAGGTCGCTCTCGCGCCGCTGGATCGCCAGGTCGCGGAAGGAAATGGTCGGCACCGCGCCGGTCAGCTCGACCCAGCGGCGGCCGCCATCGACGGTGAAGAAGATGCCGAGCTCGGTGCCGGCGAAGAGGAGATCGGGCTCGACGTGGTCCTGCACGACGCGCCAGACCAGGTGGCGATCCGGCAGGTCGCCGGCGATCGAGCGCCAGCTGCGCCCGCGGTCGTCGCTCCGGTAGAGGTAGGGGGAAAAGTCCCCCGACTTGTGGTGGTCGAGCGCGACGTAGACGGTGTCGGCGTCGAACAGGTCGGCCTTGACGTCGTTGACGAAGGCGCCCGCCGGCACGCCCGGCAGGCTCGACACCTCGATCCGCCGCCAGCTCGCGCCGCCGTCCTCGGAGACCTGCAGCAGGCCGTCGTCGGTGCCCGCGTAGAGCAGGCCCTCGGCCTTCGGCGACTCGGCGAGCGAGGTGATCGTGTTGTACGCCGACATCGCCCCGAGGTCCCACGGCGCCTCCCAGCTCCACTGCCGGCCGAGCAACGGCAGCTTCAGTCGGTCCTGGTCGCGCGTCAGGTCGCCCGAGGCCGGCCGCCAGCTGTCGCCGCGGTCGTCGGAGCGAAAGAGGCGCTGCGAGGCGTAGTAGAGGCGGGTGGGGGAGTGGGGACTGATCAGGATCGGCGCGTCCCAGTTGAAGCGGTCGGGCGCGTCCCCCGGCTCGGGCTGCGGGCGGATGTAGACGATCTCGCCGGTCGTCCGGTCGTAGCGGACGAGATTCCCCTCCTGCCACTCGGAGTAGACGATGTCGGGATTGCCCGGTTCGGTGGCGGGCTGATGGCCGTCGGCGAAGAGCGTGATGAACCAGTCGGAGTTGCGGATGCCGCTGGCGTTGTCGGTGCGCGAGGGGCCCCCCTGCGTCGAGTTGTCCTGCGTGCCGCCGTAGACGTTGTAGAAGGGACGATCGTCGTCGACCGCGATCTTGTAGAACTGGGTGACCGGCAGGTTGGCGACGAAGCGCCAGGTCCGTGCCAGATCGAAGCTCTCGTAGAGCCCGCCGTCGGTGCCCATCAGCAGGTAGTCGGGGTCGTCGGCGCGGAAATTGAGGGAGTGGTTGTCCGAGTGCTTGTGCTCCTCGGTCAACCGGCGGAAGGTCGTACCGCCGTCGTCGGAGACCTGGGTGCGCACGTCCATCAGGTAGATGCGGTCGAAGGCGTGGGGGCTCGCGACCAGCTCCTGGTAGTAGTGGGGACCGGTGGCCCCGGAGACCGTGTCCGAGCGCTTCTCCCAGGAGGCGCCCCGGTCGGCCGAGCGCCAGATCCCGCCGGTGCGGCGGTCGAGCTCGATCGCGGCGTAGAGCACGTCGGGATCCTGGGGGGAGATCGCCAGCCCGATCTTGCCGAGGTTTCCTTCGGGCAGCCCGCGGGTCAGCTTCTCCCAGCTCTCGCCGCCGTCGAGCGAGCGATGGATCGCCGACTCCGGCCCGCCGCCCAGGTAGGCGGCGACGGTCCGCTGCTTCTGCCAGGTGGCGGCGTAGAGCCGGTCGGGGTCGCGCGGATCGATCACCAGATCGGTCGCGCCGGTCCACTCGCCGCCGCCCAGCACCTTGCGCCAGCTCTTGCCCCCGTCGGTGGTCTTGTAGATCCCCCGGTCGCCACCCGGCGACCAGAGCGGGCCCTGGGCCGCCACCCAGACGACGTCGGAGTCGTTCGGATGGACCACGATCCGCGAGACGTGCTGGGAATCGCCGAGGCCGCGCTGCTCCCAGTGCGCGCCGCCGTCGTCGCTGCGGTAGACGCCGTCGCCGAAGCCGACGTGGCGGCCGCCGACGTTCTCGCCGGTGCCGACCCAGACGGTCTGCGGGTTGCTCGGGTCGAGGGTCACGCAGCCGATCGAGTAGGAGCTCTCGCCGTCGAAGATCGGCGTCCAGGTGGTGCCGGCGTTGACCGTCTTCCAGACGCCCCCCGAGCCGACCGCGACGTACCAGACGCTCGGATCGCCGGGGTCGATCGCGACGTCGGCGATCCTGCCCGACATGAACGCGGGCCCGAGGTTGCGCAGCTCGAGACCCTTCAGGGTGTCGGCCGCGAGCCGGGGCGAGTCGGCGCCCGGGCCGGAACGCCCGGCGCCGCGGGCCGCCTCGCCGGCGAGCGGCGAGGCGAGAAGGGCGAGCAAGCAGGGGATCGGGACGAGGCGGAGCGAGCGCATGGGAATCTCCTCCAGGAGGTCGATCGCGGCCAGACTAGCAAGCTCCGGGACCGGGAGCCCCGGGCGCGGGGCAGTTACGCAAGAAGCGGCGCGCGGGTTCCGGGGCTCTCGCGGGGCCCGGTGCGCGACGCTCCGGCGCCCGCCCACCCCGGCGGGTGTTGCGGCGACCGGGCCGCCGAACCGACAGTGCGGAGCAGGGGTCGGAGCTGCTGTCCGCGATCCGCTGCCCGCCGACGCCGGCTCGATGCCGCGCGTTCCCGGACCGCCCTCCGACGCAACGGAAAGGGAGGTCACCATGGAATCGGCCAAGCTGACGCTGCGTGGCCGCGAGTACCAGCTGCCGGTGCTGGTCGGCACCGAGGACGAGGTCGGGATCGACGTCACCAAGCTCCGCGGCGAGAGCGGGGCGATCACCTTCGACCCCGCCTACGGCAACACCGGATCGTGCGCGAGCTCGATCACCTTCATCGACGGCGAGAAGGGGATCCTGCGCTACCGCGGCTACCCGATCGAGGAGATCGCCGAGCACGCGACCTTCACCGAGGTCTGCTACCTGCTGATCCACGGCGAGCTGCCGACGCCGGCCGAGCTGGGACGCTTCGAGCAGCAGCTGACGCTGCACACGCTGCTGCACGAGGACATGAAGAAGTTCTTCGAGGGGTTCCCGGCGACCGCCCACCCGATGGCGATCCTGTCGGCGATGGTCGCCTCGCTCTCGGCTTACTACCCGGAGCGCGGCGAGGGGCAGCGCGATCTGAACATCGTCCGCCTGCTCGCCAAGGTGCCGACGATCGCGGCCTTCTCCTACAAGAAGTCGGTCGGCCAGGCGTTCGTCTACCCCTCGAACGCGCTCTCCTACACGCAGAACTTCCTGCGCATGATGTTCACGGTGCCGGCGGCCGAGTACATGCCCTCGCCGGGGCTCGACCGGGCGCTCAACCTGCTGCTCATGCTGCACGCCGACCACGAGCAGAACTGCTCGACCTCGACCGTGCGCATGGTCGGCTCGTCGCACGCCAACCTGTTCGCCTCGATCTCGGCGGGTATCTGCGCGCTCTGGGGGCCGCTGCACGGCGGCGCCAACCAGCAGGTGATCGAGATGCTGCAGCACATCCGCGACGAGGGGGGCGACTACAGGAAGTTCGTCGACCTCGCCAAGGACAAGGAATCGGGCTTCAAGCTGATGGGCTTCGGCCACCGGGTCTACAAGAACTTCGACCCGCGCGCCAAGATCCTCAAGAAGTCCTGCGACGAGGTGCTCGGCGCCCTGGGCATCGACGACCCGCTGCTCGAGATCGCCAAGCGTCTGGAAGAAGTCGCGCTCTCCGACCCCTTCTTCGTCGAGCGCAAGCTCTA
>WYBK01000313.1 GCA_011525905.1 Acidobacteriota bacterium | reverse complement strand
GCGAGCGCAGGTGCAGGTCGCGCTGGGGGAAGGGGATCTCGACGCCCTCGGCGCGGAAGCGCTTGTAGATCGCGGTGTTCAAGGCGTCGGTCACCCGGCCGCTGGCCTGCGGGTCGTCGATCCAGGCGAGCAGCTCGAGCGCCAGGCCGGAGTCGCCGAAGGCGCGGAAGCGCATGCGCGGCTCGGGCTCCGCGCAGACGTCCGGGTCGGCACGGGCGACCTCGACCAGCAGGCGGCGGATCCGGTCGACGTCGCTGCCGTAGGCGACCGAGACCGGGAGGCGCAGGCGCTTCTTGCTCCAGCGTCCGCTGCTCTCGTTGACGATCTTGGCGTTGCCGATGATCGCGTTCGGAATGGTGATCTCGACGTCGTCGCGGGTGAGCAGGCGCGTCGAGCGGATGCCGACGTGGGTGACCTGGCCTCGTTCGCCGGTGCCGAGCACCACCCAGTCGCCGACCTGGTAGGGCGCGTCGGTCAGGATGAACAGGCCGGCGAAGAAGTTGGCCAGCGAGTCCTTGGCCGCGAAACCGACCGCGATGCCGATGATGCCCGCCGAGGCGAGCCAGGCGGTGACGTCGATCCCCCAGGTGACGAAGACGAAGTAGAGCGCGCCGGCGACGATCGCGAAGCTGGCCAGGTTGCGGAAGAGCGGCAGCGTGCGCGCCTCGACCAGCCGTCCGCGCCGGCTGGCCCCCTCCAGCAGCACGCCGGCGAGACGCACGCCCGACACCATCCAGACGGCGATCGCCAGCGTCGCCAGCAGGTCGAGCACCAGGCTGGTGAGCGGCAGCGAGCCAGTGGCGAGCAGCGCGCCCGGGTCGAGGCGGAGCGTGACCAGCGCCAGTCCGGCGACCAACAGGCTCACCCGCAGCGGCCGGCGCAGCAGCCGGACGATGCGGTCGTCGAGGTCGGTGGCCGTCCGCTTCGTCCAGCGCGGCAGCAGGTGCGTCAGCAGCCAGTCGACGACCGCGACCGCGACCAACGTCGCGGCGAGCAGCACGGCGCTGGCGAGCCAGCGGTCGTGGGCGAACCAGCCGGTCGGATCCGTCATCGTCGCGCCTCCCCGCCTCACCCTACCGCGACCGGCCGGCGCCGCCGCCGGAGCGCAACTTTCGCCAAGATCCGGAGCGCATCGGCGCCGTAGAAAGGGGCTCTCGCCGGCCTGCCGCCGGCGCCGAGGCGAGGCCTCGCAACCGACCGGAGAGGAATCATGACCACGACCACCGTCAAGAGCATCGGAGAGATCCTGCAGAGCCAGTGGCACGAGCTGGGGCGCAAGCTGCTCGAGCTGGGCGAGGCGCTCCCCGCCCGGGCCTTCGACCGCCGCCCGGCCGAGGGCGTCCGCACCGCCGCCGAGGTCTACCGCCACCTCGCCTTCTGGAACCTCTGGCTGGCCGCCAAGGCGCGCGGCGAGGACCCGGACGGCTCCGCCAACGAGCTCGCCCGCGGCGAGGCTCCGACCAAGGCGCGCGCGCTCGCCGCCTTCGAGCGGAGCGCGGCCGAGGCGGCGAGCCCGCTCGCGCGGCCGGGCGCGGTGACCGAAGCCGACCTCGTCGAGCTCTACGCCTCCTTCCTCGGCCACGGCGCCGAGCACTACGGCCAGCTGGTCGTCTACGCGCGGCTCGAGGGGATCGTCCCGCCGGTCTCGCGCTGAGCGGCGAGGGCACGGCGGAAGGCGGTGGGGCTCGCGCCGAGCTCGGCGCGGAAGGCACGGTTGAAGTTCGACAGGTCGCCGAATCCAGCGTCGTAGGCGACATCGAGGACGCGCGCGCGCCCCGCCGCCAGCGCCAGCGCCGCCGACCGCAGCCGGGCGCGCAGCACGAGCTGGTGGGGCGTCGTCCCGGTCGCCCGCTCGAAGGCGCGCAGGAAGTGGTAGCGGCTCGCGCCCGCCGCCGCGGCGAGCCCGGCGAGCGTGTGCTCGCCCTCCGGCTCCCGCTCGATGCGGCGTACCGCGCGCGCCACCGCCGCTTCGAGGCCGGGCGGCGGCGGCCGGCGGCCGCCGTCGGGGAGCCCGGCCGTGAGCGTCACCGCGCGCGCGGCGACCTCGAGCGCGGTCGCCTCCCAGTCGATCGGCGCCCCCGCCGCGAGCGCCGTGGCGCAGCGCATCGCGAGGGGCGCCAGCGCGCGCAGGGGCGGTAGGTGCGGCAGGCGGAATCGGCGCTCGGAGGCGCGCGCGCCGACCTCGCTCGCCACGCGCTCGAACAGCTCGGGCGCGAGCTGGAACGCCAGGCAGCGATCCCCTGCGGCATGCTCGTGGCCGCACTCGTAGCACTGCCCGGCGTTGCCGAGCAGGACGCCCCCGGGAGCGAGCAGGCCACGGCCGCTCGCCGAGCGATAACGGAAGCTGCCGGCCAGCACGAGCGCGATGCCGACCCGCTCGTGGCGCTCCTCGAAGGGGCGATCGCCGGGCCCGGAGGTGCAGACGACATCGGTGACCGACCACTCCGCGCCGCGCGCGAGCACCCGGTCGCGCGTCCCCCCCGGCTCGCCCCGCTCGGCGCGACGCGCCAGGGCGAGCGCGAGCTCGGCGTGCAGGTCGGGCACCGGGGCGCTCGCCCGTGAGCGGCGCCGGGGCTGCCGGCGCCCGCCGGGAGCCGAGGGCGGAGCGGACATCGCGCCGGAGTCTACGCCCCGGGCCGCGGCGCGCCGCCGCCGGGCTCGGCGACCGGCGCGCGCAACGCCGAGAGCCTTTCTTCGAAGCCGGGGCGCTCACCACTCCAGTCGAGCAGGGCGCGCAGCGCCGCGAGGCGCTGCTCGGACACTCCGAACGCGCTCAGGGTCGCGAAAAAGTGGGGCTCGCTCGGGCCGCGGCGCTCGGCTTCCGGCCGCGCGGCGGCCGCGCGCCAGAGGCGGACCAGGCCGCGTCCCGGATCGCCCGCATCGAGCAGCTCGCCGGCCAGCCGATTGACCAGCGCGCCGCATGGGTAGACGACGTCGAAAAAGCCCGCCCCGGGGCCGGCGTGCACGCTGGTGCGCTCGAGCTGCCCGGCGCAGGCCGACTCGGTGTCGCGCCAAGCCCGGTCGTAGCCCCCTTCGTCGAGCGCGTCGGCGCGGCGCAACGCCTCGATCGCGAGCGCCTCGGCGCTCCCCTCGTGCACCCAGGGATGGTCGTCGCCGAGCGCTCCGAGCCAGACCTCCTCCTGCCAGAGATGGAAGAGCTCGTGCGCCGCCAGCCGCGCGTAGCGCAGCGGCTCGCGCGCCATCTCCGCGGCCGCCTCGCGCCCCTTGACGCTGAACAGGATCTGGCCGGGAAGGGTTCCCCCTTTGATCGAGTAACCGTCGAACGCATCGAGCTCGGTGGCGAGGAAGACCAGGTGGGGGGAAGCCGGCCGGAAGCCGAAGTCGCGCGCGAGCAAGGCGCCGACCTGCGGCAGCGTGTCGAGCAGCCGGGAGCGCGCGGCCGCGGGCATCGCCGGATCGACGATCGCCCGCAGGCCGGCCGCCTCGACCGGCGCCTGCGGGCCGAAGTAGACGAACTGCTCGGCGAGTTGGTCGGCCGCGCGTGTCACCACGCGCTCTCCCGGGCGCGCGACGTAAGCGGCCGCCAGGGCGGTCGCGCGCCAGTCGCCGTCGCGGCGAGCGCGCGGAATCAGGTAGCCCGTGTAGACCGAGACGCCGCCGTCGCCGAACGGCGAGAAGGCGTAGTAGCTCGCCTCCGGGCGCTCCGTGAAGACTTCGAGCTCGAGCGCGGCGCAGAGGAACGGCGCGCCGTCGGGCCGGGCGAGCACCGCGGAACCGTCGGCGGCGACCTCGAGCGACCAGGCGGGATCGGACGGCCGCCAGTGGCTCGCGCGCATGCGCTCGATCGGCCGGTCGAAGGAGAGGCCGGTCACCTCGTGTTCGAGGCAGTAGCGCGCCCGAAAGCGTTCGGCGTTCTCCCGAGCCAGCCGCAGCTCGCCGCCGAGCGGCTCGAGTCGCGGCTCGGCGGCCAGCGGCAAGGCAAGCAGCAAGCTCGCCGCGAGCCCCCTCGCGCCGCGCCGAATCACGCCGGACGCCTCGCCGCGTCCGACGAGGCTCCGGAGCCGGGCGGCCGGCGCATCGTCCAGACCGTGGGGCCGCCGGTCGTCTCGGGGCCGAGCTCGGCGAGCACCTCGAAGCCCCAGCGGCGGTAGAGCGGGAGATTCTTCGGCTGGGCGGTCTCGAGCGTCACCGGCAGCCCCTCCCGGTCGGCGCGGGCGAGGGTGGGCGCGACCAGGCGGCTGGCGAGCCCGTGCCCCCGCCACTCGGGCGCCACACCGACCACGCCGAGATACCAGCAGGGCCCGGGCTGGTCGCGCGCGAGCGCCGCCTCGACGGCGTCGAAGAGCCGGTCGAAACGCGCCAGCGCCGCCGAGTCGAGCCAATCGGGAATGCGGGCGAGCCCGGTCGCCGTCAGCTGCTCGGGCGAGAGCTCGCGCAGGTCGGGCCCCTTCCAGAGCGCCGCGCCGACCAGCTGCGGCGCGGTGACGCTGGCGACCGAGAGCCAGCGGCTGCGCCGCGCCAGCGCCGCCAGGAAGCGGCGCAGGAAGAGCACCCGCGCGCCGGCGTCGGGCAGCACGTGGACGAAGATCGGATCCTCGGCGAAGGCGCGCGCCAGCATCGCCCCGGCGGCCTCCTCCTGCCCGTCGGCCAGTGCGACGATCTCGAGGCCGGCGGCCTCAGCCGAGCTCGACGTAGGCCTCGAGGCCATGGACGCCGCCCTCGCGGCCGAAGCCGGACTCCTTGTAGCCGCCGAAGGGGCTGGTCGGGTCGAACTTGTTGAAGGTGTTCGCCCAGACGACGCCGGCGCGCAGGCGGCGGGTCATCGCGAAGATCTTCGCGCCCTTGTCGGTCCAGACGCCGGCCGACAGGCCGTAGGCGAGGTTGTTGGCCTTCTCGATCGCCTCGTCGGGCGTGCGGAAGGTCATGACCGCGAGCACCGGGCCGAAGATCTCCTCGCGCGCGATGCGGTGCGACTGGGCGACTCCCGAGAAGAAGGTCGGCGGGAAGAAGTACCCCTTGGCGGGCAGCGGACAGGAGGACTGGTGGAGCGTGGCTCCCTCGTCGACGCCGCTCTGGGTCAGCTCGCGGATCTTGTCGAGCTGCTGTTTCGAGTTGATCGCGCCGACGTCGGTGTTCTTGTCGAGCGGATCCCCGACGCGCAGCTGCTCGATCCGCCAGGCGAGCTTGGCGAGCAGCTCGTCGGCGATCCCCTCCTCGACCAGCAGGCGCGAGCCGGCGCAGCAGACGTGCCCCTGGTTGAAGTAGATGCCGTTGACGATCCCCTCGACCGCCTGGTCGATCGCCGCGTCGGCGAAGACGATGTTGGCCGCCTTGCCGCCGAGCTCGAGGGTCAGCCGCTTGCCCGAGCCGGCGACCGCGCGCTGGATCAGCTTGCCCACCTCGGTCGAGCCGGTGAAGGCGATCTTCGCGACCTTCGGATGATTGACCAGGTGCGCGCCGGTTTCCCCGGCGCCGGTGACGATGTTGACCACCCCCGGCGGCAGCTCGGCCTCGCGCAGGATCTCGGCGAGCTTCAGGGCGGTGAGCGGCGTCGTCTCGGCGGGCTTGAGCACCACCGTGTTGCCGCAGGCGAGCGCCGGCGCGAGCTTCCAGGCGGCCATCAGCAGCGGGAAGTTCCAGGGGATGATTTGGCCGCAGACGCCGAGCGGCCGCGGCGTCCTGCCGGCGCGCCCGGGGAAGGCGTACTCGAGCTTGTCGGCCCAGCCGGCGTGGTAGAAGAAGTGCGCGGCCGCCAGCGGGACGTCGACGTCGCGCGCCTCCTTGATCGGCTTGCCGCCGTCCATCGTCTCGACGATCGCGAGCTCCCGGGCCTTCTCCTGGATCAGCCGCGCGATGCGGTAGAGGTACTTGCCCCGTTCGGCGCCCGAGAGCCTCGACCAGTGGCGCCGGTACGCCCGCTCGGCCGCCTCGACCGCGGCGTCGACGTCCGCCGCGCCCGCTTCGGCGACCTCGGCGAGCGGCTCCTCGGTCGCCGGGTTGATCGTCGCGAAGCGGCGCTTCGAGCGCGGCGCGACGAACTCGCCGCCGACGAACAGGTCGTAGCGCCTCGCCAGGCGGACGTGGTCGGTCGCCTCGGGTGCCGGTGCGTAGTCCCAGACCGCGCCGCCGAATTCGAGGCGCGGACGCTCGGCGGCGATGCGGCGCGCCGCCGCCGCCGCGGGGGAGAGCTCTCCGGTGGCCTTGCTCATCGCCAGCGCATCTTACCTCTCCGGTTTTCCGGAGCGGCGCGCCGCGCGTCCCACCCGGCGCGCGCCCGGCGCCCGGCGCCTCCTCCCGCTCGCGGACCGGTCCGTCCCCACCCCGACCGGCCCGCCCCGCAGCGC
Organism: Acidobacteriota bacterium; assembly: GCA_011525905.1. Classification (GTDB taxonomy): domain Bacteria; phylum Acidobacteriota; class Thermoanaerobaculia; order Multivoradales; family JAGPDF01; genus JACTMI01. Next base: position 3,538 of record WYBK01000313.1, on the reverse strand, counting down.
TCGCGCCCGGCCCCGCGCTTGCTTAGCGTCCCGTTCGAGGCAGCCCGTTCATGGCCCCGTACCTCCCGCCCGCCGCGACCGCGCCGCGCGGCCGCCGTGCGCCGGCGCTCCGCCGGTGGGCGGCGGCGGCCTGCATCGTCGCGGTCGCCGGCACGTCCGCCGCTCCGGGCGCGCGCATCGTCGGCCTGCTCGAGCCGCTCGAGCCCGAGCCGCGCGCCATCCGTCCGGGCAGCGGCGCGACGCGCGAGGACTTCCGCCGCTTCGCCGACCGCTGGCTCGGCGGTTGGGACTGCCGCCTGCGCGAATGGGACGGCGACTCGCCCGAGCCGGTCTGGGAGGCGAGCCAGCGCCGGACTTTCTCGCTGCGCCTGCAGGGGTCCTTCCTCGAGGAAGCGGCCTTCGTGCTCGACTCGAGCGGCTGGGTCCAGTCGGGCATCCACCTCTTCTCCTTCGACCCCGATCATGGGCGCATCCTGCAGAGCGGCTTCTGGTCGCAGTCGCCGGGGCGGCTCTTCGCGGTCGACGCCGTCCTCGTCCCGCGCCGGCTCGCGCTCGAAGGGACGATGACGCTGCGGCTGCCCGGCGGCAGCGTCGAGAAGCGCCGGATCCAGACCGCCTTCGAGGGCGCCGACCGCGCCGTCTACCGCGTCTACCGGCAGCGCCCCGACGGCAGCGAGTACCTGCACGAGGAGCTGCTCTACACGCGCCGCGAGGGCGCTTGACCCTCGGCGGCGGCCGCGTTCAATCGGACGGCTCGGGCAGCAGCGCGAGATACTCGACCACGGCGGCGGCGAGCCGCGACCGGTCGTTCTCCGACAGGTCGAGCAGCTCGAAACCGTAACCGGGAGGGAGCGCGTGCGGCCCGCTCGGGTGGTCGGGGTTGGCCCAGGCGACCCGCGCGCGGCGCGCGAACGTCCCGGGGCGGCCGGGCAGCTCGAGCGAGACGATCACCCGCTCGTCGACCGCGAGCTCGGCGCGGGTGGCCACGTAGACGCCGGCGACCGAGAGATTGCAGACCGTGGCGCGCTCGCTGCCGCGCGGCGTGATCAGCGCGCATTGCGCCACCAGCGGGATGCGCAGCCGGCCGCTCTGCGGCTGGTGGACGCCGACCGCGGGCACCGGCCGCCGGCGAAACTGCGCGACCAGCGCCGCGATCCGCTCGCGGTCCGCCGGCGCCATCTCGAGGAAGCGCAGGCCGCAGCCGACCGGTAGGTCGGCCACTCCGGCCGGCGGATCCTGGTTCGACCAAGTGACCGCCGCGGTCGCCGCCACCGGGGTGCCGCCGTCGGGCAGCAGGAAGCGCAGCGCGACCGTCGCGCCGACCGCCGGCGGCGAGGCGAGGTGCACGTAGAGGCCGAGCTGCGACAGGTTGCAAGTCAGCCCCTCGACGCGGCCCTCGGCGACGCCGAGCTCGCAGCGCTGGACGAAGGGGATGCGCAGGAAGCCGCTGGTCGGTTGGCGCAGCATCTCGCGAGCCCGGGCTCACTCGACCGGCAGCGCCGGATCCAGGCCCCCCTCGGCCTCGAGCAGCGCGGCGAAGCGGTCGACGAAGCGTCCGAGCCGGGCGGAGTCCTCGGGCGCGAGGTCGACGAAGCGCAGCCCGCAGCCGGTGGGGAGCGCGCGCGTGCGCTCCGGCCCGTCGGGGTTGCGCCAGGAGACGGTCGCCGCGCGCGTGAAGGGCTCGGCGAGCTCGGGCATGCGAAAGGTGACGATCAGCGGCTCGCCCACCGACGGCACCGGGTCGAGCGCGACGTAAAGGCCGTCGGCGCTCAGGTTGCAGACGTTGCCGCGCCAGGAGCCCTCGGCGCCGGTCACCAGGCAGCCGGCCACGAAGGGGACGCGCGCGCGCTCGGCCTGCGGCTCGACGCGGCCGAGCAACGGGCGGGGATCGGCGCGGAAGGCGGTCACCAGCGCCGAGATCCGTCGCACCTCCTCCGGCGCGAGGCGGGTGAAGCGGACGCCGCACCCCTCGGGCAGCGACTGCGGCCCCGCGGCGGGCTGCAGCTTGCGCCAGGTCACGCGCCCCTCCGCGGCGAGCGGCGGCCCGCCGTCGGGCAGGTCGAAGGCGAGCGCGAGGTCGGTCGCGACCTCGGGCGGCGGCTCGAGATGGAGGAAGACGCCGAGCACCGAGAGATTGCAGACGAGGCCCGCGCGCTCCTCGCCGCCGCTCGTCACGCGGCAAGCCTGGACGTAGGGGATGCGGGTCAGGCCGCTGCGCGGCTGGCGGTACATGGCGGGACTCTAGTCCTTCGAGAAGTAGTCCTCGCTCTGGTACCGGCCGGTCGACTCCTTGGCCAGCTGCATCAGCAGGTCGTTGGCCAACGTCGAGGCGCCGATGCGGAAGAGGTCGGGGGTCAGCCAGGCGGCGCCGAGCGTCTCGCGGACGAGCACGAGCAGGTGGAGCGCCTGCTTCGAGGTGCGCACGCCCCCCGCTGGCTTCATGCCGATCCGCCGCCCGGTCGCCAGGTAGAAGTCGCGGATCGCCTCGAGCATGACCAGCACCACCGCCGGGGTGGCCGCAGGCTGAATCTTGCCGGTCGAGGTCTTGATGAAGTCGGCGCCCGCCTGCATGGCGAGCTGCGAGGCGCGGCGCACGTTGTCGTAGGTGGCGAGCTCTCCGGTCTCGAGGATCACCTTGAGGTGGGCCTCGCCGCAGGCGGATTTGACCCGCGCGATCTCGTCGTAGACGCGGGCGTGGTCGCCCGAGAGGAAGGCGCCGCGATCGATCACCATGTCGATCTCGTCGGCGCCCGCCTCGACCGCACGGCGGGTCTCCTCGAGCTTCAGGTCGAGCGGCACCAGGCCGGAGGGGAAGCCGGTGGCGACCGAGGCGACCTTCACCGCCGAGCCGGCGAGCGCCCGCTTGGCGACGGCGACCAGGTTCGGGTAGACGCAGACCGCGGCGACCGGGCCGACGGTCGGATCGCCCGGCAGCGGCGCGAGCGCCTTGCGGCACATCTGCTCGACCTTGCCCGCCGAGTCCTTGCCCTCGAGCGTCGTCAGGTCGATCATCGAGATCGCGAGGAGGATGCCGGAGCGCTTGGCCTCCTTCTTGATCGACCGCTTGGCGAGCGAGGCCGCGCGCTCCTCGACGCCGACCGCGTCGACGCGCGGCACCCGCGAGAGATCGAGGGGCAGGGCTCCGATCGATGGCGACATCGAACCGGGACTCTAGCAGGGGCGGCCAGCCCCCAGCGCCGGCTCAGTACCCGACCGCGCTGCTCCAGGCCCAGCAGGTGCCGCTTTCGAAGCCGTCCCGGAAGAGCAACCCGAAGGGGATCGCCGCCGGCCTGGCTGCGGGTCGTCATACCGGCAGCCGGGCTCAGCTTCCTCCGAACGAGAGCTCCTCGAGAGCGTCGCGCCGCAGACGGAATAGCTCCGCGCGCAGCTCGGCGTTCACCTCGGCTTCGAGCGCCAGGTAGGCGCTCGCGTCGAGACGCTTGAGCAGCTCCACGACGTCGGCGAGATCCTGGTGTCGTCTCGCCACGAGCTTGAGCTCGACGAGTGCGGGCAGCGCCACGACGTCGTTCTCCCGTTC
>WYBK01000041.1 GCA_011525905.1 Acidobacteriota bacterium | reverse complement strand
CGCCGCCGAGTGTCCGCAGGGGTGGCAGGGGTGGCAGGGGTGCCGGGGGTGCCTGGGGCGTCGGCGACGCCGCCGCCGAGGTCTTCCCGGGCAGGGGCGCCCCGAGCACCTGCCGCCCCACCCCCTCGCGCGCGAGGCGCTCGAGCTCGTCGACCGACCGCCCCGCGACCGCCTCGGCGATCGCGTCGAGCGGCAGGTAGTCCTCCTGCAGCTTCTGAATGGCCCGCAACCGCGCCAGATACTCCGGCCCGTACACCGTGTGCGGCCCCCGAAACTCCGGCGCCGGCAACACCCCCCGCGCCAAGTAGTACCGCACCGTCCGCACCGGCACCCCGGCCGCTGCCGCGAGCTCGTCGATCTTCATGGGGGGCTGCTTCTTCTTGGGGCTCATCGTGTCCTCGGGAGAGAGTATACACCAGAACTGTCAAATTGACAGCCAACGCGCGGAAACCTCGTGCGGAGCCCCACCCCGGCTCAGAGGCTGCGGTAGATCTCGACCACTCGCTCGAAGGCGCGACCGAACTCGAAGCCCGCGAAGTCGCGCTCGCGGAGCACCGGGCGCAGCCGGGGCTCGACCTGGCGCCGAAGCTCCGCGCGCCGCCGCTCCGAGAGGTCCGGATCGGGGTTGCCCGGCACGGCGAGCTTCGCCCGCAGCAACGCGAGGATCTCCGGACGGTCGGGCCGTAAGCGGCCGTGACGCACGCCATAGTCGACGTCGTAGAAGTCCCGGATCGCCGGTTCGGCGCGCGACAGCGCCGCGCGCAGCTTCTCGGCCCACGCCTCGTCCGGCGCCATGCCGGCGACGGCGACCGGAGGCAGCGCCGCCCCGCCGGAGACCGGATCGAGCAGCAGCGTGCGCGCCTCCGCCTCGACCGGCGGCAGCACCAGGGGCTCGCGCAGGCCGATCTCGACGAGCAGGCTCTCCTCGGTCGCGGCGAGACGCGACCGGTAGCGCACCTCGGCCGCGTACTGCCGCGACGCATTCGCTCCCTCGAGCGGGCGAGCGACCCGACACCAGGGCAGCTCGGCCTCGAGGGAGCGCAGCGCCTCCCGCACGGGAGCCACGCGGTTTCGACGATCGCTCCGCGTCGCCCGCACCGGCACCGAGACGGCGAAGTCCAGATCCTCGCTCAGGCGGAAGAACCCGAGCTCCGCCTTCGCCAGGTAGGTGCCGCCCCGGAAGACGAGGCCGGGGACGCGCCTGCCGAGGAGGTCGAGCAGGAGCGTCGCGTGGAAGTCCTTCTCGATCAGCCTCTGGTCGAAGCCCTCGGCTGCCGCGGTGAAGGCGATCGCCTCGCGGAGCAGGGCTTCGTCCGCCGCCAGGCGATGCGCGCCGGATCCGCTCACGCCCGCTCTCGCTCGTTCCAGACGACGCCCCAGCGACGGTCGACGCTGCCGCGCTTCGGCCGGCCGGGAATCCACGGGATGGTGCTCGACGTCCGCGCGAGCGTGCGCTCGAGGCGCCTCGTGGCCGACTCCGCAGCGCCTTCGCGCTCGAGCAGCGCCCCCAGCCGCCGCCGGGTGGCGACGTCGCCGTAGCGCACGGCCAGCCGCGCGAGCTCGTCCGCGCGGACGCGCCCGTTGCCGACCTCGGCGCGAATCCAGTCGTACGCGCGCGGCAGCCCGTCGAAGCGGGACCAGTCGTAGACGGCGTCGATCAGGGTGCGTGCGCGCGAGGAGTAGATCGCCGCGACGCCCTCGGCCGTCGCGACCTCGACCGTGTCGCCGAGCCGGTCGCCGGCGACGCGCACGAGATCGAGCTCGATCGCGCCGATGCGCCGCCGCCCCGAGATGCGGTCGTTGTACGCGCAACTGCGCTGCGCGACCTGCGAGTCGAAGCCGTGGAAGTTGAAGGCGCGCGGACCAGTCACCTGGTACCGCCCGCCCCGGTCCGCCATCAGCGTCGCGAGCGCGAGCGCTTCGCCCGGGCTCCAGGCGCCGCCGAGCGGCAGCCGCTCCGGCACCAGGTAGAGGCCGGGGCGGACCCGGGCGATCATGCCGCCCCGCGCAAGGCGCCGGAAGAGCTCGCGCTCCTGGAGCGCCGTCAATCCGAGCGGCTCCAGGAGCTCCCCGGTGCGGACGGTCCGCTGTCGGCGCAGCTGGGTCCAGGCGAAGAGCCGGCGCTCGAGCGGGCCGAGCGACTGTTTCATGGTTGCATTCTATTTCTCGTAGATGGTGTGTCAAGCCATCGGAGAGAAATACAGCGCAGTCACTCCCGGGCTCGCCCCGCCGATCGCCGCGGACACGAAGCCGAGCTTCACGTCCCCGATGGGTTGCCCCGCCGCCCGCCCTCGCCGCAGCAAACGCCCGGGGACATGATGGCCGCGAGAGCGGCCTTCGTGTCCCCGAACGGGCGCCGCGCCACCACCTCACGCCCGGGGACATGATGGCCGCGAAAGCGGCCTTCGTGTCCCCGTCCCAACGCCGGCCCAGGGAACGACTCGAACGAGCGCCACGCTCCCGCTCAGGCGACCGACACCGACACCCGCCCACGCGCCCGGCGCCCGCTCGGCTGGACTCGGATCTCGACGTCGCGCGACAGCAGGGTGAGGAAGTGCAGCAGGCGCTCCGAGGAGAAGCGGCGCAGCTTGTAGTGGGCGAGCTCGGAGACGTGCGGTTGCGCGATGCCCAGCAGGGCCGCCGCCTCTCGCTGCGTCAGCCCGCGCTCGGCGAGGAGGTCGTTCGTCAGCACCGCGAGCCGGAGGCGCAGCCCGCGCTCCGCGGCGTCGGCGAAGCCGAGATCGACGAAGACATCGCCGCTACCCGGGTCCACTCTCTGCGTCCGTCGTG
>WYBK01000312.1 GCA_011525905.1 Acidobacteriota bacterium | reverse complement strand
CGGGTGGCCTGCGGCCAGCCTTGTCGCGCCGCTGCGCGGCTTCATCTCGGGTGGGCATGCGCCGAACGACACCCAACCGCGAGAGCCGAGAGCCGAAGTCCCAGAACCGCCTCAACTTCGTCGAACCCGGTGAACCGGGCTTCGAGCCGGAGACCATCGCCCGCTACCGCGTGGCCCTGGTCCGCGAAGAGGCCACACCGTACGAGTCGCCCGAACACTGCGGCGACCCCGCCGCAGCCGCCAGGTTCCTCCACACGATCCTCTCGTCCTGGGATCGCGAGGTCATGGGCGCGCTGTTCCTCGACACGCGCAACCGAGCAATTGGACACCAGCTCGCCTACATCGGCACGCTGACCCGGGCCGCGGTCGAGCCGCGGGGCATCCTGACCGCCGCGCTGCTCGCCAACGCCGCCGGCATCCTCCTCTTCCACAACCACCCGTCGGGCGACCCGTCGCCGAGCGCCGAGGACCTGGCCTTCACCCGCCGCATGGCGGAGGCCGGCGAGGTCGTCGGGATCCGCGTCGTCGACCACATCATCGTCGGCGAGGCCCCGGCCTTCGTCTCGCTCCGGCAGCGGGGAGCCTTTTGAGCTTCATGAGGCGACAGCGCTCCGCAGCTCGGTTTCGTCCCCGGTCGCGCTGGCCTTCGCGACGACCCTGCTATCATGCGCGCCGTGAGGGGGATTCGTCGCTTCGCCGCGCTCTTGCTTCTTCTCGTGCTCTTCCCGGGCGCGGGCGAAGCGATCGAGAATGCGGTGCATCTGGTCGGCTTCGGGCACACCGCGCATGCAGCGGACACCCCCGATCAGCACGAGCCTTCGGGATCCGAGCACGGATGTGGCGGGATGTTCCACCTTTGCTCCTGCTGCATGCAGGTCACCGGCGTCCTCGCGGTGGCTGCTCGACTGGGTCACGGCGCTGACTGCGCACTGGCGTCGGCCGCCACCTCACCCCGGCCTCTCGACGTCGATCTCCAGAGCACTGAACGCCCTCCCCGCGCCTGATCTCCGGTAGCCGCCCAGCAGGGGCCTGAGGGTCTCCCCAGGCCGGGGCGTCGGCGCCGTGCGCCGAGCCCTTGCCCCTGCCGGCAGCGCCACGCGTGCGCCCCGGCCGCGCGCGCGGCACCGTTCCCGGAGATCGATCCTTGTTTCCAATCGTCCGACCCGACCGGCTTCGCCGGTGGCGCCGTGTTGGCGCCTTTGCCCTGGCGTCGCTCGCCGCGCCGCTGGCGGCGCAAACGCCTGATCCGCCGCTCGCCAGCGGTGGATCGATCACGCTCGAGCAGGCGCTGACGCTGGCGTTCGAGCGCAGTCCCATGGTCCGGGAGAGTGCCGCGCGCGTGGCCCTCGCGGAAGGCGTCCTTCTGGGTGCCCGTACCTACCCGTTCAACCCGGTCCTCGAGGCCGAGCGCGCTTCTCGGGACGACGGGCAAGAGCGCACTTCCGACCGCGAGATCGCTCTCTCACAGGAGATCGAGATCGCCGGCCAGCGCGGCAAGCGCGTGGCGTCCGCGAGCGCTGCGGCCGAAGCGGCGCGCGCCGCTTTCGACCGATCGCGCCAGGAGTTGGCGGCCCCGGTCGCATCCCCCATCGCCACCGTTATGCGAGCACGCGAGCTCGCGACCCACGCGGCATTAGAACGCGAGGGTGCCGCGGAGCTCGCCGCGTTCGAGCAGAGGCGACTGGACGCAGGCGCCGGCACCTTGATCGACCTCAACGTCACGCGCGCCGCGGAAGGTCGGGCGGAGCGTCGCGTCGCTCTCGCCCGCGCCGACGAAGCAGCGGCCCGCGCCGCGCTTGCCGAGGTTCTGGCGCTCCCTGTGGCGGAGCTACCCTTCGTCGCCGGTACGCTCCCGGACGCCTGGCCGGCGCCGCCAGCGCTCGCCGAGCTCGAACGCCTCGCGCTCGACCGGCGGAGCGACCTGCTCGCACTGCGCTCCGAGGTCGAGGCGGCAACCGCCCGGATCCGCCTCGAGCGCTCGCTGGCGACCCCGAACTTGGTGATCGGTGTCGCGAAGGGCCGCGAAGCCGATCGCGAGGACCTCGACACCCTGCGCGCAGGCTTCACGATTCCACTCTTCCAACGCAACCAAGGCGGCATCGCCACCGCGCGTGCCGATGAAGGGGTGTTGTCCGCTCGCCTCGCCTCCGCCGAGCTCGCGGTGCGGCGCGAAGTCGCCGCCGCGTGGAGCCGCGCGGAGGCGACCTCCCGCGCGCTCGCGGTCTTTCGTCAGACGGTCGCCGGAACGCTCGAGGAAAGCCTCGATCTGGTCCAGCGTGGCCTTGCGGCCGGGAAGTTGCGCGGCAGCGAGGTGCTGGTCTTCCGCCGCGAGCTGATCGACAGCCGCCGCGAGCTGATCGAGGCCGCCGCCGACGCCTGGCTGGCGCAGATCGAGCTCGGTCTCGCCACCGGCGCGACCCCCGTCCCCCCGACTTCCGACCTTCCTCGCTCGTCGGAGACCTCCCGATGACGTTCTCGACTCGCTACAACGCTTCAGTACTTTCGCTGCTGCTCGGCTTGGCACTCGTCGGCTGCGGCAACCCTGGTCCATCGTCCGCTCCGACCGCTGCTGGAGAGAAGGTCGCCGAAGACGATCACGCGGCCGGAAAGGCTGCTCACGAGCAGGAGAGCCACGGTGAGGAGGGGCACGAGGAAGGCGAAGCCATCGAGCTATCGGCCGAGGCCGTGGCCACCGCCGGCATCGTCACGGCTCCGGCGGCGTCCCGTCGGCTCCGAGCCGAGCTCGAGACGACCGGCTCGGTCGACTTCGACCAGCGTCGCTTCGCGCACGTCAGTCCGCGCGTCGGCGGCCGGGTCGAAAGCGTCCCCGTCGAGCTGGGGGAGGCGGTTCGCGCTGGGCAGGTTCTCGCGCGCATCGATTCGATCGAGCTCGGGGAGGCGGTCGGTGACTACCTGCAGAGCCGCGCCCGGGCGGAGTTGGCTCGCGAGACGTGGGAGCGGGAGGATCGGCTCTTCCGCGAGCGGGTCTCCTCGGAGCAGGAGATGCTGAGCGCGCGGGCCGCTTCCCGCGAGGCCGACGCGGCCCTGCGCGGTGCCGAGGAGCGGCTGCACCTGCTCGGATTGTCGAACGACGAGGTCGCCAAGCTCGGTTACGACCAGCCGCGCGTCTCGATCTACGAGGTCCGCGCCCCGTTCGCGGGCACGATCGTCGCGAAGGAAGTGACCCGTGGCGAGATGGTCGAGACCCAGAGCCAGCTCTTCCAGGTCGCGGACCTGTCGCGCGTCTGGGTGTGGATCGACGTTTACGAACGCGACCTCGCCCGGGTCCACCTGGGCGATGGGGTGACGATCGAGGTCGACGCGTATCCCGATACACCCTTCACCGGCGAGGTCGTCTATCTCGGCAGCAGCGTCCAGAGCGCGACCCGGACGGCCCGAGCTCGGATCGAGGTGCCGAACCCCGAAGGGCGACTGCGGCCCGGGATGTTCGCTCGGGTGCGGATTCTCGATCCGCACGCCGCCGCCGAAGCTCCGGGCACCGTCGAGGTGGTCGCCGTCCCCGAGGCGGCTGTCCAGCGGGACGGCGACCGCTCCGTCGTCTTCGTGGCGCTCGGCGAAGGCCGTTTCGAGCCTCGCACAGTGAAGCTCGGCCGCCGCGGCGAGGGGTTCGTCGAGGTGCTCGACGGGGTCGCCGTCGGCGAGCCGGTAGTCGTCGCAGGCGCCTTCTTCGTCAAGTCGGAGCTCGCCCGGGAAGAGCTGGGCGGCGGACACAGTCACTGAGGCCGCCATGATCCGACGCATCATCGATTTCTCGCTCGATAACCGCCTACTCGTCGTCGCACTCTGGCTACTGGTCGCCGCTGCCGGCGTCTATTCCGTCCTCGGGCTGCCGATCGACGCCGTGCCCGACGTCACCAACGTCCAAGTGCAGGTTCTGACCAACAGTCCGGGTCTCGCGCCCGAGGAGGTCGAGCGGTTCGTCACGTTCCCGGTGGAGACCGCGATGAGCGGTCTGCCGAAGGTCGAAGAGATCCGCTCGGTCTCGAAGTTCGGGCTCTCGGTCGTCACCGTCGTCTTCGAGGAGGGCACCGACATCTACTGGGGCCGCCAGCTGGTCGGCGAGCGGCTGACCGAAGCGCGTGAAGCGATCGCCGAGGGTTACGGCGAGCCGGAGATGGGCCCGATCTCGACCGGCCTCGGCGAGATCTACCAGTTCGAGGTCAAGGCCGACTCCTCGTGCCCCGCCGAAGGCCCCGATACCGACGACTGCTACACGCCGATGGAGCTGCGCACGATTCTCGACTGGTACGTCAACTACCAGCTCCGGTCGGTGCCCGGGATCGTCGAAGTCAACTCGTTCGGCGGCCAGCTCAAGACCTACCAAGTGACGCTCGACGCCGAGCGGCTGACCGCGCACGGCCTGGCGGTGGGGGACATCCTCGGGGCGCTGCGGGCGAGCAACCGCTCGGTCGGCGGCGGCTACATCGAGCATCAGGGCGAGCAGTACCTGATCCGCGGCGAGGGCCTGCTCGACGACCTCGGAGACATCCGCTCGGTCGTGCTGGCGCACGATGCTGCCGGAACGCCGGTGACGATCGCCGACGTCGGCGCGGTCGAGCTCGCGCCGATGATCCGACAGGGCGCGGTCACTCGTGACGGGCGAGGTGAGGCGGTCGTCGGCATCGTCATGATGCTGATGGGCGAGAACTCACGGGTCGTCGTCGACCGCGTGAAGGAGAAGATCGCCGAGATCCAGGAGACGTTGCCGGCAGGCGTCACGATCGACACCTTTTACGACCGCACCGACCTCGTCCGCCGGACGATCCGTACCGTCGCCAAGAACCTCTCGGAGGGCGGGTTGCTCGTCATCGTCGTGCTGCTGCTCCTCCTCGGCAACCTGCGGGGCGGGCTGATCGTGGCATCGGCGATTCCGCTGTCCATGCTCGCCGCCTTCATCGCCATGAAGGAGCTCGGGATCTCCGGCAACCTGATGAGCCTCGGCGCGATCGACTTCGGCCTGATCGTCGACGGCTCCGTGGTCATGATCGAGAACATCGTCCGGGTGCTCCACGAGCGGCGCAGTGACCACGGCGTCTCGCACGTCGAGAAGGTCCGCTCCGCGGCGCACCAGGTGGCCAGGCCGGTGGTGTTCGCGGTCGGCATCATCATCCTGGTCTACCTGCCGATCCTGGCGCTGCGCGGGGTCGAGGGGAAGATGTTCCGGCCCATGGCGCTGACCGTGGTCTTCGCACTCGCGGCGTCGCTCGTCGCGGCGCTGACGCTGATGCCGGTCCTGGCGAGCCTCTTCCTCCGCAAGGTCTCGGAGAAGGAGCCCTGGCTCTTCCGCTGGGCGAAGCGGATCTACGTTCCACTGCTCGACGGCGCCCTGGTCCGCCGCAAGATCACGGTTGGTGTCGCGGTGCTGGTGTTCCTCGTCACGCTCGCGAT
>WYBK01000311.1 GCA_011525905.1 Acidobacteriota bacterium | reverse complement strand
TCAGTAGTCGCTCGTCATGATGAAGACCGGCTGGTTCTCGAAGTTCTCGTAGCGCGGGCGCAGACGGTCGGCGACGTAGTGCTTGGCGACGTCGACCACCTTCTTGCGGCTGGTGACCACGTCGATCGGCACGTTGTCGTAGCGGCCGTTGCGCACGTTGACCAGGCGCCCCGAGACGCCGTCGAGCACCAGGTCGAGCGCCAGGTTGCCGAAGGCCATCGGCACGATCGAGTCGAGCGCGTCGGGGCTGCCGCTGCGCACCAGGTAGCCGAGGCGCTGGTTGATGACGTTGATCCGGCGGCCCCGGTTGAACTTGGCCGAGACCTCCTTGAGGCGCGCCGACACCCGGTCGCCGATCCCCCCGAGCTTCCTGTGGCCGTAGGCATCGGCCTCGCCCTGCTCGAAGACCATCCCCTCCATCCCCTTCATCTTGGCCCCCTCGGAGACCAGCACGACGCTGTAGCGGCTGGGGTTCGAGCTGCGGTCGGCGACCAGCAGCTCGCAGAGCCGCTCGACGTCGAACGGGTGCTCGGGGATGACGCAGCGGTTGGCGGCCCCGGCCATGGTCGGCAGCAGCGCGGTGAAGCCGGCGTAGCGGCCGAAGACCTCGATCACCAGGAAGCGCTCGTGCGATCCCGCGGTGGTGCGCAGCGCGTGGGTCATCTCGATGGTGCGTGTCACGCAGGTCGAGAAGCCGATGCAGTAGTCGGTGCCCGGCACGTCGTTGTCCATGGTCTTCGGGATGGCGAGCACCTTGATCCCCTCCTGGTGCAGGCGCACGCCGTAGGAGAGGGTGTCGTCGCCGCCGATCGGAATCAGCACGTCGATGCCGAGGCGCTCGATGTTCGCGAGCACCTCCGGGGTCAGGTCGTTGACCTCCTCGGCGTGGCGGGCGGCGAGGTGCGGCGGCACGATCGCCCGCGGGACGTGCGAGGGCCGGGTGCGCGAGGTGTGCAGGAAGGTGCCGCCGGTGCGGCCGACCTTGTTGACCACCTCCTCGGTCAGCTCGACGACGCAGGCGGCGCGCGACTCGGGGTCGTCGAAGTCGAGATCGACCAGCCCGCCCCAGCCGTGGCGGATGCCGAGCACCCGGTACCCCTCGCGCAGCGCGCGCACGGTGATGGCGCGGATCGCGGGGTTCAGGCCGGGCACGTCGCCGCCGCCGGTCAGGATCGCGATCGTGCCTCTGCGGCTCGTGGAAGCGTTCATGCTGCGTATTCTCGCTCCGGTTCGGCGGCCGGCGGTGACACAATCGGCCTCTGGAGCGAGGTGTGCACTTGCCGAGAGAGAGGCATCCCGCGATTCGCAGGCTGACGGCGGCCGTCGCGCTGGCGCTCGCCGCGCCGGCGGCCTGGGCGTCGGCCCGCGCGGCGCTGTCGCTCGAGCGGGTCGGCTGGAGCGCGGTCGAGCTCGAGGGGGGCAAGCTCGGGATCGGCCTCGAGACCCGCATCGAGCTGCAGCCGCGCCCCGCGCGCGCCGTGCTCGCCGAGCTCGCCGCGCCGCAGGGTCCGCCGGGGGTCCAGCCGGCCGCCGAGCGGGTGCTCGAGATCCGGCTCGACTCGAGCTTCCTGCGCCGCCGCTCGGAGATCCGCGCCTGGGTCGATCCGGAGAGCGCCCGGGCGCTCGAACGGGTGCAGCGCGACACCGGCAGCCGGTTGCGCACCAAGATCAGCCGCTACGAGGAGACGGGAATCCGCGGCCTGAGGATCCGCCCCGAGCGGGGCGAGGAGGACCTGCCGGCCGAGCGTTGGAGCGACCGCGACCGGACCTTCGAGGCCTACGGTGAGGTCGCCGGCGAACCGCCGCCGGTGAGCGATCCGGCGGCGCTGATCTACGCCGCGGCCGCCAGCTCGATCGACGAGGTGGGCGAGACCGAGCGGCTCGCGCTCTTCGTCGACGACGAGCTGGTCGAAGTGACGATCCGCGCGATCGAGCTGCGCCGCGTCGCGGTCGACTTCGAGCGGATCCACACGTGCGGCGGCGAGGCGGTGCGCGGGCCGATGGAGGCCCTCCGCTTGACGCTCGAGACCCGCGCGCTCGCGCCCTCGGGCGGCGCGCGCGAGATCGAGCTCGCGGGCCTGCGCGGGCGGATCGAGATCCTGCTCGCCCGCGAGTCTCGCCTGCCGCTCGAGATCTCGGGCAGCGTGCCCTACGCCGGCCGGGTGGTGATCCGGCTCGCCCGGGCTCATTGCCGCGAGAGCCGCACGGCCGGCTAGTCGTCCGGAACTTGCGCGAAAGGGGTACGTCGTGGGCAAGAAGGGCAAGGGCAGGGAGAAGGAAAAGGAAAAGAAGGGGAAGCGCAGGGGCGACGCGGAGCCGGGCGAGGCCGGCAGCGACCCGGCGCCGTTCGAGGAACGGCTCGACCGGCTCGCCCGCCACGCCGCCCGGCTCTCGCGCCCCTACCGGGTCGAGCAGGGCGCGAAGCTGCGCCTCGACGACTTCGACCCGGCCGATACCGGCGAGCTCGACGCCGAGGACAAGCCGGAGGCGCAGGAGGCGCTCGCCGAGGGGATCGAGGCTCTGAAGCAGCTCCAGGAGCGGCTCTACGCCCAGGACGAGTGGGCGGTGCTGCTGATCTTCCAGGCGATGGACGCCGCCGGCAAGGACTCGACCATCGAGCACGTGATGTCGGGCGTCAATCCGCAGGGGTGCCAAGTGTTCTCCTTCAAGGCGCCCTCCTCCGAGGAGCTCGACCACGACTTCCTCTGGCGCTGCTCGAAGTGCCTGCCCGAGCGGGGACGGATCGGCATCTTCAACCGCTCCTGGTACGAGGAGGTGCTGGTCGTGCGCGTCCATCGGCGCATCCTCGAGGCGCAGAAGCTGCCGCCGCGCCTGGTCGGCAAGGGCATCTGGGACGAGCGGCTCGAGGACATCCGGGCGTACGAGCGCTACCTCGCGCGCAACGGGGTGGCGATCGTCAAGTTCTTCCTCAACGTCTCGAAGGAGGAGCAACGCGAGCGCTTCCTCGCGCGCATCGACGAGCCGGAGAAGAACTGGAAGTTCTCCGCCCGCGACGTCGCCGAGCGCGCCCACTGGGACGACTACCGCGACGCCTACGAGCGCGCGATCCGCGCGACCGCGGCCCCCGAGGCCCCCTGGTACGTCGTTCCGGCCGACCACAAGTGGTACCTGCGGCTGGTGGTCGCCTCGGCGGTGATCGACACCCTGGCCGGGCTCGACCTGAAGTTCCCCGAGCTGCCGCCCGAGGAGCGCGCCGCGCTCGCCGAGGCACGGCGCGCGCTCGAGAGCGAGTGAGGCGCGCGAGCGGCGCGACGGGCGTCGATACGGCGATGTGGCTATGCTAATATTGTGAGCCATATGAAGACCACGATCGACCTGTCCGACAGCCTGCTCGAGGAGGCCAAGAGGGTGGCCGCACGGCGCTCGACGACGGTCAAGGCGCTGGTCGAAGCGGGCTTGCGGCGCGAGCTGCGAGAGCTCTCGGCGCCGACGGCGTTCCGCCTGCGCGACGTGAGCTTCCGTGGACGCGGTCTGCGGCCGGAAGCCGAGTCGCTCTCCTGGGAGGCGCTGCGCGAGCTCGCCTACGGCGAGCGCGGCGGATGATCGCGGTCGACACCAATCTGCTCGTCTACGCCCACCGCGCCGACTCGAGCTGGCACGACGCGGCGGCCGCGGCGGTGCGCGGGCTCGCCGAGGGTCGCGCCGCCTGGGCGATCCCCTGGCCCTGCGTCCACGAGTTCCTCGCGATCGTGACCCACCCGCGCGTCTACGACCCACCGACGCCGCTGGCCCAGGCGCTCGACCAGATCGACGCCTGGCTCGAATCGCCCTCGCTCGCCCTGCTCGCCGAGGGGCACGATCATTGGCCGGTTCTGCGGGAGGTGACGCGCGTCGGCCGGGTGACGGGTCCGCGGATTCACGACGCCCGCGTGGCGGCGCTCTGCCTCGCGCACGGCGTGCGCGAGCTCTGGAGCGCCGATCGCGATTTCGGACGCTTCGGCGGCTTGAGCGTGCGCAACCCGCTCGTCGCGAGCGACTCCGGCTGAGAGCCAGCCCCTCGGAGCGTGGCGGACGAGCCCGGGGGCGCGCGCTCGCACCGGCATGGCCCGCCTCGCGCGACCTGCCTCGCCGCTCCTCCGAGCGCTAGACTCCGGCTAGTCGGAATCGCCCGGGAGAGAGTCTTCGGATCGATGGGGTCGAGGAGCGTGACCATCGGCGAGTGGAGCAACGAGACGAGCGGCTGGCTCGGGCGCCTGGCGGCGGCGCGTGCCGAGGTCGCGGCGAGCTGCCCCGGCCCGTCGCCGCGCCGGCAGCCGGTGCACACGGTCTACGGCGGCGCTCACCTCTTCCGCGCCGACAGCGCGCCCCGGCTCGGCGCGCTCGCCCTCGAAGCGCTCGACGAGCACGCGCCCGAGCCCGCCGATCTCGCCG
>WYBK01000310.1 GCA_011525905.1 Acidobacteriota bacterium | reverse complement strand
CGGGGGCGAGCGCCGTCGCCTCGGCCGCCGCCGCCGCCGCGCCCGCGGCGTCGCCTTGCTCGAGGCGGACCTCGGCGAGCAGCCGCGCCGCGAGGCCCGCCTCGCCATGGCGTCCTCCGGGGTCGAGCGCCAGCGCGCGCTCGAGCGCCGCGGCGGCCCCGGCGAGGTCGCGCGCGCCGCGCCGCGCCTGGCCGAGCAGGCGGTTGAGGTCCGCGCTCTCGGGCTCGAGCGCGACCGCGTGGCCGAGCCGCTCGGCCGCCTCGCCGAACTCGCGGGCACGCAGCAGCGAGACGCCGAGCTGGCGCAAGGTCGCGAGGTCGTCGGGCGCCAGCTCCCGCGCGCGCCGGAGCGCGGCGAGCGCCGCCTCGCGCTCGCCGAGCTTCTCGCGCGCCAGGCCGAGGTTGAACCAGGTGGCGGCATCGCGCGGCGCCAGGCGGGTCGCCTCGTCGAGCGCCGTCGCCGCATCGGCCGGCTGGTCGCGCTCGAGGTAGATCACCGCGGCATTGTTGAGCGAGCGCGTCTTGATCCCGTCCGGGACGATCCGCCGCCCGCCGAGATCGAGCGCCAGCACCCGCTCGAAGCCGGCGAGCGCGGCGTCCGGCCGGCCGGTGCGCAGGTCGACCAGCGCCAGATCGTAGAGCGCCTCCGGGTCGTCGGGCGCGAGACGCAGCGCCTCGGTGAGCAGCGCCCGCGCCTCTTCGTAGCGCCGTTCGGCGATCGCCGCCGCGGCGCGCTGCACGCGGGCCACCCCCTCGCGCTCGCGACGGACCGCGGCGTCGCGCTCCGCGTCCTGGCGCAACGCGAGGAACGCGGGATCGGCGCGGCCATCGAGCGACGGGGCGTTCGGATCGTCGAGGAGCGCCCGCTCGAGCTCGGCGCGCGCGCCGGCGACGTCGCCCAGCAAGTGGAGCGCCCAGGCGGCGCGCACGCACAGCGCCGCGCGCGGTCCTGCCGCCGGCTCGGCCGCCGCGGCGCGCCGATAGAGCGCCGCTGCGCCGGCCAGATCGCCGTCGGCGAGCGCCCGCGCGGCCGCCGCCGCCAGCGGCAGCTCCTCGGCGAGCGCCGCCTCGACGGCGACCGGCTCCGGGTCGAGGTCCAGGTCCTCCTCGTGGATTTGCGCGGCGAGCTCGGCGCTGCCGGCGAGGACCGCGACCAGGAGCCAGAGCGGGAGCGGGCGGCGTCTGCGTGGCGGGCGTGGCGGCGACATGCGGCGAGGTTAATGCAACTCGCGCGCCCGGCAGCGCCGGCGCGCCGCTCTGCTAAGCTCCCCGGCTCCATGGCCTCGGGCTTCGCTCCCGTCGACGAACAGCTGGCGCTGCTGAAGCGCGGCGTCGTCGACCTCGTCTCCGAGCCCGACCTCGCGCGCAAGCTCGAGCGCTCGCGCGCGACGGGACGGCCGCTGGCGGTCAAGGCCGGCTTCGACCCCTCCTCGCCCGATCTCCACCTCGGCCACACCGTGCTGCTGCGCAAGATGCGCCACTTCCAGCGCCTCGGCCACCGCGTCATCTTCCTGGTCGGCGACTTCACCGCGATGATCGGCGACCCGACCGGCAAGAAGGCGACCCGGCCGCAGCTCACCCGCGAGCAAGTGCTCGAGAACGCCGAGACCTACACCCGGCAGGTCTTCCGCATCCTCGACCGCGAGGCGACGGTGGTCGACTGGAACAGCCGCTGGCTCGCGCCGATGGGCTCGGAAGGACTGATCCGGCTGGCCGGCAAGTGGACGCTCGCGCGCATGATGGAGCGCGACGACTTCCGCACCCGCTACCAGAATCAGCAGCCGATCTCGATCCACGAGCTGCTCTACCCGCTCGTCCAGGCCAAGGACTCGGTCGAGATGGCCAAGCTCCCCGAGCTCGGCTGCGACGTCGAGCTCGGCGGCCACGACCAGATCTTCAACCTGCTGGTCGGCCGCGACCTGATGCGCGAGGAGGGGTTGGAGCCCCAGGTCTGCCTGACCGTGCCGCTGCTCGTCGGTCTGGACGGCGCCGAGAAGATGTCGAAGTCGCTCGGCAACGCGATCGCCGTCGAGGACTCCGCCAAGGAGATCTACGGCAAGACGATGTCGATCCCCGACGCGCTCATGTGGGACTGGCTCCTGCTTCTGACCGAGACCCCCGAAACCGAGATCGCCGCCGAGGGGCGCGCGGTCGCCGCCGGCGAGCGCCACCCCAAGGCCGTCAAGCAGCGGCTCGCCCGGGATCTCGTCGCCCAATTTCACGGCGAGTCCGCCGCGCGCGACGCCGAAGCCGAGTTCGAGCGCATCTTCGCCGCCGGCGGCCTGCCCGACGAGATCCCCGAAGCGACGCTGCGCGGCCCCCAGCCGCTGCACGGGCTGCTCACCGAGGCCGGATTGACCCCCTCTCGCAAGGAGGCCCAGCGCCTGATCGACCAGGGCGCGGTCTCGATCGACGGCGACACCGTCCGCAGCTGGAGCACCGAGCTCCAGCCCCGCCCCGAGCCCTACCTCCTCAAGGTCGGCAAGCGCCGCTTCCTCCGCCTGCGCATCCGCTGAACCGGAGGATTCCCTCCAGAAGACCGCGCCTCGCTCCCGGCGCGCGGCCGGGCGTAGAATGTAAGGCAGGAAAGTAAGGAGATCGGTCCGACATGACGACTACGCTCAGCTCGAAGGGTCAGCTCACGCTGCCGGCTTCGGCCCGGAAGCGGCTGGGACTGCGTGCCGGCTCCCGGCTCGAGGTGATCGTCACAGACGACGGTCGAATCGAGCTCGTCCCCGTCGGAGGGTCCGTGCGCGATCTCAAGTCGGTGCTGCCCAAGCCGAAGAAGCCGCTCACGCTCGCTGAGATCGAACGGGCGATCGGCGCGGGCGCCCTCCGCTCGGTCCGGTGATCGCACTCGACACCAACGTCCTCGTGCGCTACCTGGTACGTGACGAACCTCGCCAGACGAAGGCCGCCACGCGCCTGATCGAAGCCGCGTGCACGGCGGCGACGCCGGGCTTCGTACCGCTGGTCGTGCTCTGCGAGCTCGTCTGGGTCCTCGAGCGCGGCTATGGCTACCGCCGCGCGCAGGTCGTCGACGTGGTGCGCGGCTTGCTCTCGGCCGACGACCTCGCGGTCGAGCGCTCCGAGCTGGCCTGGCAGGCGCTCAACGCCTTCCAGGAAGGCAAGGCGGACTTCGCCGACTTCGTTCTCGGGCTCTGCGCGCGCCAGGCCGGCGCCGAGACGACCGTCACGTTCGACCGTCGCGCCGGAAGCTCGAGTCTCTTCCGCTTGTTGGATGCCTGATCGGGAGCTCGTCCGCGCGCGGTTCCGGGAACCGGACTTCCGGGAGCTAGAATGATTCCATGAAGCCCTCGATCTCCCCCCGCGGACAGCGGATGCCGGCCTCGCCCATCCGCAAGTTGATGCCGCTCGCCGTCGAGGCGAAGAAGCGCGGCGTGCGCGTCCTGCACCTGAACATCGGCCAGCCCGACCTCGAGACGCCGGCGCCGATGCGCGCGCGGCTCGCCCAGGTCGAGCGGACGATCGCCTACTCGCCGTCGCAAGGAACGCCCGAGTTCCTCGACTTCCTCGCCGGGTACTACCGCCGCTACGGCATCGAGCTCGAGGCCTCCCAGCTGGTCGCGACCACCGGCGGCAGCGAGGCGATCCTCTTCGCCCTCTTCGCCGCCACCTCGGACGGCGACGAGGCGCTCACCGTCGAGCCCTACTACACGAACTACAACTCCTTCGCGACGCTCGCGGGAGTGCGCTTGGTGACCGTGCCGACGCGCGGCGAGGACGGCTTCCACCTGCCCGGGCGCGAGGCCTGGGAGCGGGCGCTCACCCCGCGGACGCGGCTGGTGATCCTCTGCAACCCGAACAACCCGACCGGCACCGTCTACTCGCGCCGCGAGGTCGAGACGGTCGCCGCCTTCTGCCGCGACCATGGCCTCTTCTTCGTCTCCGACGAGGTCTACCGGGAGTTCGTCTACGATGGCCAGCAGGCGATCTCGGCGCTCTCGCTGCCCGGCTTCGAGGAACAGGTGATCGTCGTCGACTCCCTGTCGAAGCGCTACAGCGCCTGCGGCATCCGGCTCGGCTGCCTCGCCACGCGCAACCCGGAGGTCCACCAGGCGGCGCTGCGCATGGCGCAGGGGCGCCTGTCGCCGCCCGGGTTGGCGCAGCTCGCCGCGCTCGGCGCCGCGGAGCTCGGGCCCGACTACTTCGACGCCATCCGCGCCGAATACCAGATGCGCCGCGACGTCCTCTACGCCGGCCTGACCTCGATCCCCGGCCTCTTCCTGCGCAAGCCCGAAGGCGCCTTCTACTTCGTCGCCCGGCTGCCGGTCGAGGACGCCGAGGACTTCGCCCGCTACCTGCTCTCGGAGTTCTCGCACGAGGGGGCGACGGTCATGGTCGCCCCCGCCGCCGGCTTCTACGCCACCCCGGGCGCCGGGCGCGACGAGGCGCGCATCGCTTACGTGCTCAAGCGCGAAGACCTGGAGGAGGCGGTGCGGGTGCTCGCCGTGGCGCTGCCTGCCTACCGCGCTGCGCGCGGCCTGGCCGCCACCGTCGGCGTGCCCGCCGTCGGCTGAGCGCGCACGCCGAACGCGGCGCGCAGCCGCCCCGGCCGATCGCTGAACAGGCCGGCGACCCCGAGGCCGAAGAGCGCCCGGGCCCGACGCACCGAATTCACGGTGAAGGCGAGGACCGGCAGGCCGGCCGCGACCGCCTCGGCGACGAAGGCGCGGTCGAGCCGCTCGGCACCGACGTGCACGGCCCAGGCCCCCAGCTCCCGGCCGAGCTCGAGCAGCGCCCGCGACGGGCGCTCGCCGAGCGGCGCCAGCGGCAGCGCCGGCGCCCCCCGCCGCAGCGCGCGCAGCAGCTCCCGATCGAAGCTCGAGACCGTCACCCCCGCCCGGCCCGCGCAGCGCGCCACGATCGACTCGGCGTAGCGCGACCGATCGACGTGCCCGTAGAGCTTCGCCTCGACGACGACCGGGTAGCCCGTCGGCAGCGCCGCGAGCGCCTCCTCCAGCCGCGCGATCCGCCCGCGCCGCCGGCCGGCGCGCAGCGCGAGCGGCGCGAGCTCGGCCCAGGTCGCCCGGGAAACCGCGCGTGAGTCGCCGGCCAGCCGCTCGAGCGTCCGATCGTGGCAGAGGGCGAGCTCGCCCTCGGCGGTCGGCTGGACGTCGAGCTCGACCAGGTCCGCGCCTTCGGCGACCGCCGCGAGCAGGCTCTCGACGCTGTTCTCGACGCCGGCGCGGCCGGTGCCCCGGTGGCCGGCGATCCAGGGGGGCGGCGGCAGCGGCGGGGCGGCGGACGGCGGCACGCCGCGAGCCTACCCCCCTCCGATGTTAGGCTCCCCCCTCAGTCTCTGGATGCCGGCGGACACCGGCGGGCGTCGCGCGACGCCCGCCGATCGCCGGCCCGGTCGAAAACGACGAACGACAGGAGGACAGGATGAAGGCTCACCGTCTCGCTCTCGCCACCGCGGCGCTCGCGCTCGGTGCGGCGCTCGCCCCCGTGGCCGCCTCGGCCCAGGACCTCCACCCCTCGCGCCGCCCGAGCCCGCTCGGCCTCGCCCGCACGACGATCGGCGACGCCTACGTCAAGGTGCACTACAGCCGCCCCTACAAGCGCGACCGCGACAACATCTTCGGCACCAAGGAGAGCGGCGCGCTGGTGCCTTACGGCGAAGTCTGGCGCACCGGCGCCAACGAGGCGACCGAGCTGACCACGACCCGGGACCTGATGTTCGGCGACAAGAAGCTCGCGGCCGGCACCTACTCGGTCTTCACCACCCCCGGCCCGGAGGAGTGGACGCTCCACTTCAACTCGAAGCTCGGCCTCTCCGGCACCGGTTACTTCTACCCGGAGACGATGAAGTTCGAGCCGGTCGAGCTCGGACCGACCGAGGTGCTGGCGGTCAAGGCCAAGCCGGCGACGCTCGACGAGAAGGACGAGGTCGACCAGTTCACGATCTCCTTCGCCGAGGGCAACGCCGGCCACGCGCTCGTCCTGCGCTGGATCCGCACCGAGGTGAAGTTCCCCTTCTCGGTCGCCGAGTAGCGGCCCCGCCGCTCCGGCCGCGCCGCGTCCGATCGCGCCCGCTAGACTCGTTCCGATGACCGGGTCGGCGGGCGCGATCCTCGTCTACGGCGCCAACGGCTACACCGGCGAGCTCTGCGCGCGCGAAGCTCGGACGCGCGGTCTCGCGACGATCCTCGCCGGCCGCCGTCGGGAGGCGATCGAGCCGCTCGCCGCCGAGCTCGGGCTCCCCTGGCGCGCCTTCGGGCTCGACGAGCCGGCGGCCCTCCGCGCCGGCCTCGACGGCGCGGCCGCCCTGCTCCATTGCGCCGGGCCCTTCTCGGCGACCTCGCGCCCGATGGTCGACGCCTGCCTCGAGCGCCGCGTCCCTTACCTCGACATCACCGGCGAGATCGAGGTCTTCGAGGCGATCTTCCGGCGCGACGCCGAGGCGAAGGCGCGCGGCGGCGCGCTGCTGCCCGGCGCCGGCTTCGACGTCGTGCCCTCCGACGCGCTCGCCGCACGTTTGAAAGAGGCGCTGCCCGATGCCGTCCGTCTCGAGCTCGGCTTCGCCTCGGTGGGCGGCAGCTGGAGCCGGGGCACGCTGGTGACCGCGATCGAAGGAGCGCCCAAGGGGAGCTGGGTCCGCCGCGGCGGCCGCTACGTGCCGATCCGGCCGGCCTCGCTCGTCCGCACGATCGAGTTCGAGCGCGGCCGGCCGCGCGCCGCCGTCGCGATCCCCTGGGGGGATCTCGCCACCGCCTTCCGCACGACCGGCATCCCCGACCTCACCACCTGGGCCGGCGTCGGCCGCCGGCAACTGCGCGCGCTGCGCGCGCTCGCGCTCCTCCGGCCGGCGCTCGCACTGGCGCCGCTGCGCCGCGCGCTGCAGGCCCTGGTGCGCTGGCGCGTCACCGGGCCCGACGAGGCGACGCGCACGGCCGCTCGCTGCCTCTTCTGGGGGCGCGCCGAAGCCGTCGACGGCCGCGCCGTCGAGGCGCGGATCGCGACCCCGGAGGGCTACCACTTCACCGCGACGGCCGCCGTCGAGTGCGCCCGCCGCGCCGTCGCCGGCGAGCTCTCGCCCGGCGCCTGGACCCCTTCGCTCGCCCTCGGCCCCCGCTTCGTCGACACTCTGCCCGGCGTCGTCGCCGACGGCCCCCACGACGCCTGAGCTCCGGCGCCGCGACCCTCGCGGGAAACAGAATCGCGGGTCCGTCGTATGAAGAGGGTACAGGCGACGCGACGAGCGCTCCGCCTCCTTCCTGGGTCCGGGCGAGCCGAGTGGCTCGCCCGCATTTTTTCGCCTCGAAGCCCCGCGCCGGAAGGCAGGGCGCGCGTCTCGCCCTGTGCTATGCTGCGCGCCGTTCATCACCCTGCAAGCCGCGCCGTTTCAACGTCTTGCCTGCTCGCGAGGCGGTTCGGGGCAGGGGGCGGAGGCGGGCCATGTGGCAGCGCATCAGCAAGCTCTTCAAGGGCTTCCTCTCCCTCTTCGTCACCGGGCTCGAGAAGGCCAACCCCAAGGCCCTGATCGAGGCGGAGAAGGAGAACCTGCGGGCGCAGATCGCCCGCTTCAACACCAACCTCGCCCAGCACGCCGGCTTCCTCGAGCGGCTGCTGCGTCAGATCAAGAGCTTGGAGACGCAGGAAAAGGAGCTCGCGGCCAAGGCCGCGGCGCACCTCAAGGCCGGCAACCGCGATGCCGCCGGCCAGTACGCGCTGCAGCTGCAGACCGTCAAGGCGCAGCTCGAGGAGAACCGCACCCAGCTCGGCGAGGCCGAGAAGACCTACCAGAGCCTGATCCAGGCGCGCGACGTCACCGTGCGCGAGGCCAAGGCCAAGATCCAGAAGCTCGAGCGGATGCTCTCCGAGACCGAGATGCTCGAGGCGCAGGCCGAGCTCCAGGAGATGGCCTCGGGCATGATCTCGACGATCGGCGGCGCCGGCGACACCCTCGACCGCGTGGAGGGGTATCTCAACGAGCGGCGCGATCAGGCCGCCGGCCGGGCGCGCGTCGCCGGCTCGACGATCGACATGACCGACGTGCAGCTGAAGGAAGGGGAGCAGAAGGCGCTCGCCGATCAGGCGCTCGCCGAGTTCGCCTCCGCCTACGGCCTGGAGATGCCGGCGAGCGAGCCGGCCGCCTCGACTCCCGCCGCGCCGACGCCGCAGCCGATCAAGGAGATGGGCCCCTCGGGGTCCTGACGCCTTTCCGCTAGGAGGAACCGCAGATGACGACTCCGAGCTCCCCCCAGGTGGGCCCGACCAAGCTCGCCAAGGCCCTGATCTTCCTGATCATCGTCGGCGCCGTCGCCGGCGCCGGCTGGTTCTTCCGCAACACCCTCTTCCCCTCCGGCAAGGGGCCGGGCGGCATCGACCTCGACAAGTTCAAGCAGATGACCGGCCAGACCGAGAGCGAGGGTCCCGAGGCGTTCGATCCGACCGGCATCACCACGGTCGCCGAGTACAAGTACGTGCCGCAGGAGCGGCTCCCCCCGGTCAAGGGGGTGTCGGCCTACAAGTGGGACGCCAACGAGAGGGTCGTGCAATTCCCGATCAACGTCTGGATCGGCTGGCTGCCGATCGTCGCCGCCAACAACGGCTTCGCGCCGAACGCCGACTCGATCTTCGCCAAGAAGTACGGCTTCAAGGTCAACCTCAAGCTGATCGACGACCCGGTCGCCGCGCGCGACGCCTACGCCGCCGGCGAGAGTCACATCCTCTGGGGCACGCTCGACATGATGGTGCTCTTCGCCCCCGACCTGATGAAGGACTCGCGCACCGCGCCGCGCATCTACCAGCAGATCGACTGGTCCTCGGGCGGCGACGGCATCGTCGTGCGCGACCGCATCGGCTCGGTGCGCGACCTCAAGGGCAAGACGATCGTCTACGCGCAGAACTCGCCCTCGCAGTACTTCGTCAACAACCTGCTCCTGAACGCCGGCATCCAGCCCTCCGAAGTCAGGCACAAGTACACCGCCACCGCCTTCGAGGCGGCGGCGGCCTTCGTCGCCGACCCGTCGATCGACGCCTGCGTCTCCTGGGCGCCCGACATCTACACCATCCCGGAGAAGGTGCGCGGCACCAAGATCCTGACCACCACCGCCGAGGCGAACAAGCTGATCGCCGACGTCTGGGCGGCGCGCGCCGACTTCGCCAAGGACCACCCCGAGATCGTCAAGGGGCTGGTCGCCGGCATCTTCGAGGGCATGGAGGCGCTCAAGGACCCGACCAAGAAGGCCAAGGCGATCTCGGCCATGGCCGAGGGCTACGGCATGCAGGTCGCCGACGTCGAGGGGATGACCGCCGACGCCCACTCGACCAACTTCGCCGAGAACAAGGAGTTCTTCCTGAACGCCAACAACCCGGCGAACTTCGAGCGCACCTGGAAGAACGTCTCCTACGTCTACAAAGAGCTCGGGATCCTGGGCACGCTCGCCCGCTTCGACGAGGTGATGGACTTCTCGGTGATCCAGCAGCTCGACCGCGAGGGGGCGTTCAAGCACCAGCGCGACGAGTACGTGGCGCAGTTCGTGCCCTCCTCCTTCGCCAAGGTCCAGGCCGAGGCGCCGATCCTCACCCAGACGATTCGCATCAACTTCTACCCGAACTCCTCGAACCTCTACGAGCCGCAGCACGACGAGTTCGGCGCGCCGATGAAGAACACCCTCTACGACCCGAACGTCGAGGCGACGCTCGAGCGGGTGGCGCGGCTGGCCGGCCAGTACGACCGCGCCGTGGTGGCGATCGTCGGCCACACCGATGGCTCGATGCGGGGCAAGGTCCCGGTCTCGGCGGTGGCGACGCTGTCGCGCGAGCGCGCCAACGCCGTCAAGCAGGCGCTGGTCGCCAAGTACAAGTTCGATCCGAACAAGTTCAACGTGGAGGGGAAGGGGTGGGACGCTCCCGCCGACGCGGGCGACCCGAACAACCACGCGATGAACCGTCGCGTCGAGATCTCGGTCTACCCGGTCGAGTCCGGCGGCTGATGCCGGCCGCGGCGACGGACGCCCTCGGGGCGGGCGGAGCTCGAGCGTGAGCTGGTGGAAGATCCGCTGGCCGGTGCCGCGGCCGGCGGCGATCGTCCTCGGCCTGATCCCGGCGCTGCTGACCCTCGGCCTCTGGTTCGGCCTGACCCACGGCGCCGCGGAAGAGCGCGTGCTCTCGCCGGTGATCCTGCCCTCCCCGGGCGAGGTCGTCTCCTCCTTTCCCAGCCTCTGGTGGGAGCGGGCGCTGTCGCGCTCGGTCGTGACCTCGTTCCTGCGCGTGCTGGTCGGCTTCGCGGTGGGCGCGGCGGTGGCGCTGCCGCTCGGCATCCTGATGGCCTCGTTCGAGACGATGCGCGCCGCCTTCTCACCGCTCGCCACCGCCTTCGGCTACCTGCCGATTCCGACGCTGGTGCCGCTCACCCTGTCGCTGTTCGGCACCGGCGAGCTGCAGAAAGTCATGTTCCTGGCGATCGCCTTCGTCGTCTACCTGCTGCCGCTGGTGGTCAAGGCGATCGACGACGTCGACTCGGTCTTCCTGCGCACCGCCTTCACCCTCGGCGCGACCACCGAGCAGGCGGTCCGGCGCGTGCTGGTCGCCATCGCCTGGCCCGATATCTTCCAGGCGCTGCGCACCGGCTTCGGCGTCGGCTGGGGCTACATCCTGCTCGCCGAGATGGTCGCGGCCGATCAGGGGCTGGGCAACATCATCATCACCTCGCAGCGGCGCGGGCCGCGCGAGCACATCTACCTGGTGCTGGTGGTGATCACGCTGGTCGCCTTCCTGACCGACCGGCTCTGGGCGCTCGCCGGGCGCAAGCTCTTCCCCTACCGGGAGGCGAAGTGAGCGACGCGTTGCCGCCGATCGTCGAGTTCCGCGAGGTCGAGAAGACCTTCGCCGCCGGCACGCCGAGGGCGTTCACCGCCCTTGCCGGCCTCTCCTTCGCGATCGAGGACCTGCCGGGGCACGGCGAGTTCGTCGCCGTCCTCGGGCCTTCGGGCTGCGGCAAGTCGACGATGCTCAACCTGATCGCCGGCTTCGACGGCGTCGCGCCGCCGACCGCGGGCGAAGTGCTGGTGCGCGGGGTGCCGGTCTCCGGGCCGGGCCGCGACCGCGGGATGATCTTCCAGCGCTACAGCTCCTTCCCGCACCTGACCGTGCTCGAGAACGTCACCTTCGGGCTCGAGCTCAACGGCCGCGAGCTCGGGCACAGCGAGGCCGAGCGCCGGGAGCTGGCGCGCCACTGGCTCGCCCGCGTCGGCCTCACCGCGCACGAGCGGAAATACCCGCACCAGCTCTCGGGCGGCCAGCAGCAGCGGGTCGCGATCGCCCGCTCGCTGGTCCTGAAGCCGCGCATCATCCTGATGGACGAGCCCTTCTCGGCGCTCGACGAGCCGACCCGCCTCGACATGCAGGCGCTGATCCTCGAGCTCTGGCGCGAGATCGAGGCGACCGTCTTCCTGGTCACCCACTCGGTCGCCGAGGCGGTCTACCTCGGCGACCGCATCTGGATCTTCACCCACGCTCCGGGCCGCATCGGACGGGAGATCAGCGACGAGATCCCGAGCTTCACCGGTCAGCCGCCGCTCGAGGCACAGGCGACGCCTCAGTTCCAGCGCACCGTCGAGCTGGTCACCACGCTCTTCCAAGGGGTCACCGGCGGGGCCGTGCCCGCCTGAGGCCCGATGGCCGCGCGCGACCCCAGCTTCTGGGAGCTCGTCCTCGAGGCCTTCCACCGCAGGCCCGCGGTCAAAGGGCTCGGCCCGGTACCCTGGAACAAGGTCGCGCTCGCCGCCACCGCCATCCTCGGCTTCGGCAACCCCGGCTTCTGGCTGCTCGGCATCGCCGGCGAGCTCGCCTACCTCTACCTCTCGGCGACCAACGACCGCTTCCGGGCGCTGGTCCGCGCCAAGCGCCTCGAGGGGGAGCGCACCACCACCGAGCAGCAGATCGAAACCTGGCTCGCCGAGCTCTCGCCCGGCGGCCGGCGCCGCTTCGAGGCGTTGACCGCCAACTGCCGGCAGGTGCAGAAGGTCTACGAGACGCTGCGGCCCGGCGGCCTCTCGGTGATCGACGAGCAGCGCTGGCGCGGCCTCGATCAGCTGCTCTGGCTCTTCCTGCGCCTCTCGGTCTCGCTCGAGCTGCTCGAGCGCCAGATGGGTTCGGTCGACCCGGCCGGCCTGCAGCAGGAGGTCGACGCGCTGCGCGCGGAGATCGCCGCCTTGGCCCCCGCCTCCGAGGCGCTGCGCAAGAGCAAGCAGTCGCTGCTCGAGCTGAAAGTCCGGCGGCTCGAGAACCTCGGGCGCGCCGGCGAGGCGCGCCAGATCCTGGCCTCCGAGCTCCAGAGGGTCGAGCAGCAGGTCGAGCTGCTGCGCGAAGAGGCGGCGATGTCGCGCAACGCCGAGAGCCTCTCGGCGCGCATCGACTCGGTCGCCGGCACGCTCTCGGAGAACGACTCCTGGATGCGCCAGCACGAGGAGTTCCTCTCCGACCTCGGCGTCGAGAGCAACGTCGCCGCGCCGCAGATCCT
>WYBK01000040.1 GCA_011525905.1 Acidobacteriota bacterium | reverse complement strand
TCTTCCTCGAGATCCATCAGCGGGGCACCACCGTGCTCTTCGCCACTCACGACCTCGAGGCGGTCGAGCGATCCGGACGGCGCGCCATCGCGCTCGCCGGCGGACGGGTGGTCGCAGACCGCGGCGGGGCGAGCGTCCCGACGCCGGCGAGCGCCGGAGCATGAGCCTGCTGCAGGCGCTCGCCTACTTCGCGCGCGAAGCCGCGGTCTCGCTCGCTCGCAGCCTGCGCGTGAGCCTGCTCGCGATCGTCACGATCGCGGTCAGCCTCTTTCTGGCCGGCGTGCTCTTCCTGGCCAGCCGCAATCTCGCCGAGACGGTCGCCGGCTGGCGGGCCGAGGCGCGCTTCGTCGTCTATCTCGCCCCGGAGATCGCCGGCGAGGACCGCGAGAGGCTGCTCGCGAGCTTCGCCGGCGCCCCCTGGGTGCTCGGCTTCGAGCAGGTCGATGCCGAGGAGGCCGCCGAGCGCTTCGGGCGAACTTTCCCGAGCCTGGCCGAGCTCGTCGGCGAGGGCGGGCACGGGCGCTTGCCGGCCTCGATAGAGGCGCGGCTGCGGCCGGCGACGGCCGCCGAGGCGACGCTCTACCGGGAGTGGCTCGACGGCATGCGCGGCGCTCCGGGCGTCGAGGCGGTCGACGACGACCGCGACTGGATCGCCCAGGTCGAGACCGCGCTGGCGTTGGTGCGCGCGCTCGGCGTTGCCCTCACCGCCGTACTGATCGGCGCGTCGATCTTCACCATCTCGAGCGTCGTGCGCTTCACGGCGCTGCTCTACCGCGAGGAGATCGCGGTGATGCGGCTGGTGGGCGCCACCGAGTTCTTCATCCGCGGGCCCTTCTACTTCGAGGGGCTGCTGCAGGGCCTGCTCGGCGCCGCGCTGGCGCTCGGCGCGCTCTTCGCCCTGCACTTCTCGCTGAAGCCCCAGCTTGCCGAATCGATCGTCGCCTCGGCGATCGCCAGCCGCTTCTTCTCGCCCGGCGAGATCGCGCTGCTCGCCGCCTTCGGCGCCGCCGCCGGCCTCGCCGGCGCGGTCCTCTCGCTGGGGCGCGAGGGGCTGCCAGACACGCGGCCGACGCCCCCATAGGCCGAGACGGGCGCGCCCCGCTCGGGCCGGAGCCCGGAAGCGGGGCGCGCGCGGCCGGCCGGCGGCCCGCCGTTCAGCCGAGCTGAACGATGATCACGGCTCGACGATTCTCCTTGCGGCCAGCCGGCGTCTCGTTGCCGGCGACCGGATCCTCCTCGGCGTGGCTCTCGACCGCGATGCGCGCGGCGTCGATGCCGTGGCGATCGACCAGGTATTTGCGCGCGGCCTCGGCGCGCGCCTGGGCGAGCCGGCGGTTGGCGGTGTCGCTTCCCTGAGCGTCGGTGTAGCCGAGGATCCGAGCGGTGGCTCCCGGGTCCTGCTTCAGGCGCAGGGCCACTTCGTCGAGCTTCGCCTTGGCGATGTTGGAGAGGCGGGCGCTGCCCGAATCGAAGTGGATCGTCTCGCGCACTTCCGGCTTCGGCGCAGCCTCGGCGGCGCGGCGCGCGGCTTCCTCCTCGGCGGCGCGGCGCGCGGCCTCCTCTTCGGCGGCGCGGCGCGCGGCCTCCTCGGCGGCCTTGCGCGCGGCCTCCTCGGCCGCCTGCTGCGCCGCCAGCTCGGCGGCCCGCCTCTCGGCCTCGGCAGCCGCCGCGGCCGCCTCGCGCTCGGCGGCCAGCTGGTCGAGGTTCTCGAAGCGGGGGAAGAAGGCGAGGCCGACCAGGCCGCCGATCGGGCAGTGCTCGTCGGTGTCGCCGAGCTGGGCGAGCTCGAGGCGCAGGCCGAAGTTGAAGGCCCAGCGCCCACCCTCGCCGAACCAGTAGCGCCCGCCGGTGGTCAGATCGAAGGCGTCGTCCGGCGAGCTGTCGCCGCCGGTGTAGAGCGTGGCCGCGAGCTCGGTGATCCAGTCGAAGCGGTCGTTGAGCCGCGCGGCGTAGCCGACGCCCCCCAGGATCTCCTCGGCGACGTCGTAGCGGTCGGCGTCGCCCGGATCGCGATAGCCCACCGACAGGGCCCAGGCCGGCCCAAAGCTCCAGGAGGCGCCGGCGCCGAAGCCGGTGTCACCCGTCGCCACGCCTTCGTCGTCGTCGCCGGTCGGCAGCTCGACGAAGGCGTTGATCGCCATCGAGCGCTCGGCCTCGGGGCCTCCGAAGACGCGGTACTTGCCGCCCAGCCGCACGTTGCCGAGGCCCGAGGCCTCGATCCGCCGCTCGAACAGCTTGCCGTTGACCACGCCGATGCGGTTGACGTCCGAGGCCTCGAGGTCCTCCCAAGGGAGCATCAGGGAGAGCTCGAAGCGGTCGGTGACACCATAGCCGACGCTCGCCGACAGCCGATTCCAGTCGTAGTCCCAGTCGTCGGACAGCGGCGGCTCGAGCGCCAGCCCGGGCACCGGAGCGACCAGCCGGTCCCAGTTGTTGTAGTAGAGGCCGAAGGACCAGCTGCCCGCCGGCAGGGTCTGGCCGTCGAGGATGGTGAACAGACCGGTCTCTCCGGTCACGGTCGGCGCCGTGGCCTGTTGCGCCCGCAGCGGAGCGACGGCGAGCACGGCGACCGCAGCGAGAGCAAGCGCGCGGGATTTCATCGGATCCTCCAGGCTGGGGCGGCGCAGCGTCGGCCACCCGTTTCCCGACTGCAACGTCCGAAAGGTACCACACTCCGGGCCGACCGGCTGTCGGCGGGGAGCTGAGGACATCGTCGGCAGCGGCCGGCTCAGTAGGGCGGCGGCGCGGCGTCCTGGAGCGCCTGGCGGGCCGCCTCCTGCGCGGCCTTCAGCTCGGCGAGCTTGCGCTCCTCCTCGGCCGCCAGGGCGTTGTTGCGCGCCACTTCGATGTTCTGCTCGACGCGCGCGACGCCGCCGGCGTCGCCGGCGTTCTGGTAGGCGGCCTTGGCCTGCTCGAGGTTCTTCTGCTTCTCGTAGACGAAGCCGAGCTGGCGCCAGATGCGGTTCTTGTCCTCGCCGCGCGCGGCCTTGGGCAGAGCGCGCTGCAGCGCGTCGATCGCCTGCGGGTAGGACTCCTTGGCGGTCTGCGCCTGGCCGGAGTAGAAGAGCGGCAGCCAGTCGTTGGCATTCTTGGCCGCCGCCTGGCCGAAGCTCGCGATGGCGGCGTCGTACTGGCTGGCGCCGAGCTGCGCCTCGCCGAGCAGCAGGAGGTTGTCGTAGGTCG
>WYBK01000309.1 GCA_011525905.1 Acidobacteriota bacterium | reverse complement strand
GCGCGGCGACGGGTTCGGAGCTCTGGAAGAGCGATGGCACCGGCCCCGGGACGGGTCTCGTCGAGGACATTCGCGCCGGCGCCACCGGCTCGAGCCCGAGCCTCCTCACCGCGGTCGGCTCGACTCTCTACTTTCGCGCCAACGACGGCACCAACGGCACCGAGCTCTGGAAGAGCGACGGCACCGAGCCCGGCACGGCGATGGTGGCCAACCTGAACCCGGGCTCGGCGTCGTCTTCTCCGATCCACCTCGCCCCGTTCGGCAGCTCGCTGCTGTTCATCGCGAACGACGGCTCCACGGGCAACGAGCCCTGGATCAGCGACGGCACCGCGCCGGGGACCGTCAGGCTGGCCGACGTGCGCCCGGGCACGTCGAGCGGCGCGACGACGAGCTCGAGCGGCGGCCCGCACTTCGCCACGCTCGGCGCCGCGGCCTTTCTCGGCGCCAACGACGGCAACGGCTGGGCACTCTGGACGACCGACGGCACGCCGGGCGGCACCGCGGAGCTCGCGGACTTCGGGCCCAACGGTAGCGGCGACACGGTGCTCGGCGCGCGGACCATCGGCGGCAAGGTCTTCGTCGCGGTCTACGACGCCATCACCGGAGCGGAGAGCGGCGAAGGCGCGCTCTGGGTCTCCGATGGCTCGGCGCCCAACACGATTCAGATCGCGTCGTTCGAGACCGCTCTCGACCGCAAGGGGACGCTCTCGGTGCCGGTCGAGCTCGGCGGCGCGGCCTACTTCATCGGCGCGACCCGTGATCTCGGCGCCGAGCTCTGGACCAGCGATGGGACCGCGCTCGGGACGACGCTGGTCGGAGAGATCTGGCCGGGAGCGGCGAGCGGCGTCGGCCGCATTCTTCCGACAGGCAGCGGACTCCTCGTCGCCGCGTACCATCCCGAGGCGGGCTACGAGGCCTGGTTCTCGGACGGTAGCGGCGGCGGCACCTTCCTGGTGCGCGACGCCTATCCAGGCCCGGCCAACGGCGGCGCCACCTTCTTCAACGGCACGCCGATTCCGGGCGAGCTCGGCGGGAAGGTCTATCTCACGGCCCCAGGCGAGGATCCCGCGTTCAACGTGCTTCTCGAGACGGACGGGACGCCGGGAGGGGACGCGGAGGTCTTCGCGATCGGCGCGCCCACCGCGAGCGGCGGCCATCCGGCCGAGCTCGCCCGGTTCGGTACGAGCGTGCTCTTCTCGGCGCGCGACGGCGCGAACGGTCGCGAGCCCTGGATCTCGGACAAGAGCCCGGAGGGGACCTTCCTCCTGGCCGACCTGGCCGCCGGCGCCGCCGGTTCCGATCCTCGCTACTTCGCGCAGGTCGGCGGAATGGCGCTGTTCAGCGCCTGGACGCCGGCCACCGGCCGCGAGCTCTTCGTCACCGACGGCACGCCCGGAGGCACCGGCCTGCTCGTCGACATCGAGCCGGGCGCGGGCTCCTCGAATCCGGCGGAGCTGGTGACCTACGGGAGCGCGGTGCTCTTCCGCGCCTGCGACGCCGCAGGGGGGTGCGAGCTCTGGAAGAGCGACGGCACGGCCCCGGGCACCGCGCGGCTCGTCGATCTGGTCGCCGGCCCGGGCGGCTCCTTCCCGGAGCGCTTCACGCTCGGCGCGGGCAAGGTCTTCTTCCGGGCGACGACCCCCGGCTCGGGCACCGAGCTCTGGGTCACCGATGGCACCCCTGGAGGCACTTCACAGCCGGCGGAAATCGGGGCGGGCTCGGCGAGCTCGCTGCCGCAGGATCTCGAGGGGACGGCCACGCGCGCCTTCTTCTTCGCCGACGACGGCAGCCACGGCCTCGAGGCCTGGACCTCCGACGGCACGCCGGGCGGGACGATCCTGACGACCGACGTCGCCGCCGGCGAGCGCGACGGCGCTTATGCGTCGGACGACTACGCCGCGGCGCATCAGGGCTCCTACTACTGGGTCTTGCCTTGGAGCGACGACACCGGAACCAACCAACTCTGGAAGAGCGATGGGACTCCCGGAGGGACGACGATGGTCGCCGATGCGGCGGACATCGACCCGCCCTTCGGCGGCGGCTTCCAGTGGCCGGCCTCCGGAGGCGACTTTCTCTGGCTATCGTTCTACTTCGCCTCCGGCAACTGGGAGCCCTTCCGCACGGACGGCACGCCGGGGGGGACGATCCTCGTGCAGGAGCTCAATCCGGGAACGGCGCAGAGCCAGCCCTACGGCTTCGTAGGATACGAGGGGAACGCCTACTTCATGGCGACTGGGCCCGACGGGCGCCGACTCTGGCGCGGCACGGGCTATCCGGGCGAGACCGTGCCGCTCGGCCCGACCGGTGCCGCCGCCGTGACCCCGATCGTCCTCCCTCCCTATTTCTCTCTGGTCGAGGCCGGCGGCACGCTCTTCTTCGTCGGCTCGACGAGCGCTGAAGGGCGCGAGCTCTTCGCCTACGGCCTGCCGATCTTCGTCACCGGCTTCGAAGGCGAGGACCTCGAGGCGGTCTGGGATCTGGTCGTCGGCGGCGCGCCCTAGTCGGCGACTCTCACGGGAGCGGCTGGGTCGCCGACCAGCGCTCGGTGTCGCCGCGCTCGAAGCCGTCGGCGAACAGGGGGAGGTCGAAGAGCAGCAGGTTGCGGTGGGTGGGCGAGGGGGCCGTGCGCGGCCAGTGGACTTCGCCGCCCAGCGCCAGCCGCCCTTCGGTGCGCGCCATCGCCCAGACCCCGGGGGCGCCGCCGGTGTCGGGGTTCCAGGGCAGCAGGCTCCCGGCGGCGAGGTCGAGGGCGAAGAGGTCGCGCTGGGGCGTGCCGACGAAGAGCGGGTCGCCGCCGCATTGCGCCGGCGCCGGGTCGGCCGGGGTGGTCGAGTCGAGCCACTCGCGCACGCAGTCGAAGTGGCCGCCCACGAAGAGCGCGCCGGCGCTCTCGTCGAACGCGCAGGCCTGGACGCCCCCGTCGGTGGCGATCCAGAAGCCGGAATCGACCGCGCCGGTCCCCGGATCGAAGCGGTTGACGTTGCGCTGGTCCTGCTGGCCGCCGATCCCCCCGGTCGACCACCAGTCGCCGCACAGATAGATCCAGTCGCCGTCGAAGACGACGTCGTGGACCTGGACGGCGGGATCGGAGGGGTTGGTGTCCTCGAGGGCGGGCGCGAAATCGGTCGCCGCCTGGCCGGTCGCCGCGTCGACCGCCGCGGCGGAGTCGCGCGCCAGCCCGTTCACCGCTCCGAACTGCCCGCCGAAATAGACCGTGTGCCCCTCCGGCTCGGGGAGCACCGCGTAGACCGTGGTGAAGCAGTCGCCGCCCTGGTCGTCGCACTCGATCCGCGGGTCGAAGGTCGGATCGACGGCGCCGGTGGCGGGGTCGACGGCGGCCAGGTGGGCGGGGCAGGCCTCGGGGGGACAGGCGTCGAGCGCGGTGAAGTTGCCCGCGACGTAGACACGGTCTCCGCCGGGCGCGGCGACGATCCGCTGCACCCGGTCGTTGGGCGCCGGATGCCAGGCTTCGACGGCGGCGCCGGCGACCGCCACGCGGGCGGCGTTGCGCCGTGTGGCGCCCTGCACCTGGTTGAACTTGCCGCCGAGGTAGAGCGAAGCGGCGCCGGCGGCGAGCGCCACCGTTCGGCCGTCCGCGTTGTTGCAGTTGGAGATCCCCGGATCGCACGCGACCTGCGGATCCCAGGCGAGGACCGCGCCGGTCGCCGCGTCGCAGGCGGCGAACCAGAGGCGGACGACCTCTTCCCCGCTTCCCGGCTCCGTCCCCGGCGGCCGGACGTGGGAGAACTGGCCGGCGAGGTAGACGACGCCGTCGTGCAGCAGCAGGTCGAAGACGCGGCCGTCGGTCAGGCAGGCGGTCGTCGGGGCGTCGAGGGGGAGCTGCGCTGAGCTTGGCGAGGCGACGAGCAGGGCGAGCAGGAGGGCGCGGGAGCGACTCAATGGTGGAACTCTAGCGCGAGGAGGGCGGCGCGAGTCCAGTGGACGGGCCCACGCGGCGCTCGCTCGG
>WYBK01000308.1 GCA_011525905.1 Acidobacteriota bacterium | reverse complement strand
GTGTCGCGGCCGCCGTCGGAGATTTCCTGGAAGACCGTGCGCTCGCCGTCGAGCGCTTCGCGACTCTGGTCGACGTAGGAGAGCGCCACCGTCTCGCCGACCCGTAACGTGCCCGCTTCGGGCGCCTCCTGCCCGACGACCATGCGGAAGAGCGTGGTCTTGCCGGCGCCGTTCGGGCCGATGATGCCGACGATGCCGCCGCGCGGCAGCTTGAAGTCGAGGCCGTCGATCAGCAGCCGGTCGCCGTACCCCTTGACCAGTCCCTCGGCCTCGACCACCAGGTCGCCGAGCCGCGGGCCCGGGGGAATGTGGATCTCGTTGGGGTCGCGCCGCCCCTCCTGCGCCTGCTCCTCGGCCAGCAGCCGCTCGTAGTTGGCCAGGCGCGCCTTGCCCTTGGCCTGGCGGGCGCGGGGCGCCATGCGCACCCATTCGAGCTCGCGCTCGAGCGTGCGCCGGCGCGAAGAGGCTTCCTTCTCCTCCTTCTCGAGCCGGTTCTGCTTCTGCTCGAGCCAGGAGGAGTAGTTCCCCTCCCAGGGGATGCCGGCGCCCCGGTCGAGCTCGAGGATCCAACCGGCGACGTTGTCGAGGAAGTAGCGGTCGTGAGTGACCGCGACCACGGTGCCGGGGTACTCGGCGAGGTGCCGCTCGAGCCAGGCGACCGACTCGGCGTCGAGATGGTTGGTCGGCTCGTCGAGCAGCAGCAGATCGGGCTGCTGCAGCAGGATCTTGCAGAGGGCGACCCGCCGTTTCTCGCCGCCCGAGAGCAGCGAGACCTCCTGATCGGCCGGCGGCAGGCGCAGCGCATCCATGGCGATCTCGAGCTGTCGGTCGAGCTCCCAGAGGTTCTGCGCGTCGATCCGGTCCTGCAGGCGGCCGAGCTCGTCGGCGGTCTCGTCGGAGTAGTTGGCGGCGAGCTCCTCGTAGCGCGCGAGCACTGCCTTCTTGTCGGCGACCGCCTCCTCGACCACCTCCTGCACGCTCTTGCCGGCGGGCAGCACCGGCTCCTGCGGCAGGAAGCCGACGCTGAAGCCTTCGTTGACGAAGGCCTCGCCGTCGAAATCGGGATCGAGGCCGGCCATGATGCGCAGCAGCGTCGACTTGCCAGCGCCGTTGTGGCCGAGCACGCCGATCTTGGCGCCGTGGAAGAAGGAGAGCCAGATCCCCTTGAGGATCTCCTTGCCCTGCGGCGTGATCTTCCGCAGGTTCTTCATGGTGTAGATGATCTGGGGCATGAGTCGGGTCGTCCTCCAGGGAAGCGCCGCAGTCTATCGTGCGATGGTCGCGCGAGCGGGCGCGGCGGAGGCCGCTGCCGCATTGCGGCGCGCCGCGGCGCGGCGTGCGCGCGGGCGAGCGGGGCGGCATGCTCGACGCTTGGCGGCAGGCGCGGGCGCCGCGCCGCCGGCGAGTGCACCTTGCGCGACGGGGGGATCGGATGAGGAGAGCGCTTCGCGGCGCGGCGGTCGCAGTCGGACTGGCGATGGCGGCGACCGGGGTCGCCGGCGGCGCCGCGGCCGAGGAGGGCGGCGGCGATCCGCTCGCGGCGCTCGAGGTCACGGCCAAGGGGCCCGGCTGGGACGGCATCCGCCTCGGCATGTCCTTCGTCCAGGCCGAGCGGCGAGCCGGCACGACCCTGCCGCTGACCGAGCGTCCGGGCGCCCGCTGCGGCTCGTTCGTGACCGGCGTCGACCATCGCGGGCTGATCCTCCAACTCGGCTTCACCGGCCCCAAGCCCGGGGACAAGGTCGAGACGCTCTTCGTCCGGTTCGAGGGCTACCAGGTCGCGGCCACCACGGCCGACCTCGTCGCCTCGCTCCGGCGCAAGGCGCCCACGGCCACCTATCGCCCCGATCCCGAGCACGCCAGCGCGGAGGCCGAGGACCCGGCCCCCGTCTACGTCGTCGAGAACGGCGGCGATC
This sequence comes from Acidobacteriota bacterium, assembly GCA_011525905.1. Classification (GTDB taxonomy): domain Bacteria; phylum Acidobacteriota; class Thermoanaerobaculia; order Multivoradales; family JAGPDF01; genus JACTMI01. The sequence goes on along the minus strand of WYBK01000308.1, from coordinate 11,002 downwards.
CCTGGGCGGTGCAGCTGCGCCCGCGCGACGGCATCCTGATCGCGCGGCGCGAGTGCCTGCGCTGATCCGGCGGCGGGCCCTGCGAGAAAAAGGAAGGGGCGCGGCGCCGCAAGGGGGGGAGCGGCGCCACGCCCGAAGGGACGCTAGAAGCGGACCCGGTAGCTCGCGCTGACGTTGCGTCCCGCCTCGGGGCGGAAGAACGTCGCGTTCGAGAATTCGGCGTAGAGCTCGTCGGTCAGGTTGGCGAGCTGGACGGTGAGGGCGTGGCTCTGCCGCCCGCGCTCGAAGAGCAGGACTCCGGCGCCGAGCGAATGGACGGTGAAGGCCGGCAGCCGGTCGCCGATCGGGGGCGGCAGCTCCCCCTCGTCGAGGACCACGTCGTCGCCGCCGTTGTGCCGCACCCGGTACTCGGCCCACCAGCGCCGGGAGGCCGGCTCGTAGCGGGCGTAGGCGGCGATCTTGTCGGCGTACTGGTTCTCGACCGGCACGGCCGAGGTCCCGACTCGCTCGTCCTCGAGGTGGGTGTAGTTGGCGCCGAGCGAGAGGCCGAAGGGCGCGCGGTAGCCGAGCGCGACCTCGATCCCCTCGTAGCGCAGCCGGTCGAGGTTGCGCTGCTGGACGACGAACTGCGCGCCGCTCGCGGCGATGGCGTCGCGCACCTCCTGCGGCAGCGCGGCGATCTCGTCCGGGGAGAGGAAGTCCTGGATGATGCCGTCGGAGAGGTCGCTGCGGAACCAGACCGCCTCGAAATAGGCCTCGCGGCGGCGGTACTTGACGCCCAGATCGTAGTTGTCGCCGCTCTCCGAGGTCAGGTCGGGGTTGAGGATCTGGTAGCCCGCGCCCTCCGGCGTCGGTCCGTTGAACAGGCGCTCGATGATGTTGGGCGCCCGGAAGGCGCTCCCCCAGGAGGCGAAGAAGTTCAGGTTCTCGGTCGCCTGAACCAGCAGGTTGGCGGCACCGACCAGCTCGTCGTCGGAGAAGTCGAGGCCGGCGACCTCCCAGCCCGGGGTCGCCTCGGCCCGTGTCTCGACCTTCTGGTAGCGCGCGCCCAGCGTCGCCTTGACCCGGCGCCCGATCGGGATCTCGTCCTGGACGAAGAGCCCCCAGCTCGTGTTCTCGGCGTTCGGCGCGTTGGGCGTCGTCTCCTCGGTGACGTCGACCACTTCGAACGGGGGGAAGGGGAAGCGGATGGTGGTGGTGGTCACCGAGCGGTCGGTGTTGTCCGATTCGTCGCGGAAGGCCTCGAAGCCGTAGGTCAGCAGCTGCGATCCGGGGAGCCCCTTGATCGCCTCGGCGCGCGTCCCCCAGGTCTCGAGCACGCTGCGGTTGAGCGAATCGGCCTCGACCGAGCTGTTCGGCGCGCCGGGGAAGATGGGGCCGATGTCGATGTCGATGTCGTTGGCCAGCTCGCGGTCGTTCTCCTGCCGGTAGGCCTGGAGCTGGAGCGAGTCGGCGAAGAGAGCGCCGAGCGCGCTCGCCGACCAGTCGAGGGTGGTGCGATCGAAATCCTGGTAGGGGTAGAGGATGCGGATGCGGAATCCGGAGTCGTCGCCGAGAACCTCGGGATCGACGAAGCCGAAGCCGGTCTGGTCGGCGCGGTAGACGCGATGGCGCAGGGTCACGACGTTGCGATCGTCGACGTCCCACGCCGCGACGGCGAACAGGCTGTCGTCGTCGACGCCGGTGTCGTTCACCCGGACCCCGTCGTCGAGGTCGAGGTCGCCGAAGCGGCCCGAGCCCGAGTCGTAGTCGTCGGCCGAGCGGGTCGAGGCGGAGAGGAGCGCGCGCACCGCGCCGACCTGGAAGCGGACGCCGGCGTGGAAGCGGGTGAGGTCGCCCGCCTCGCCGTAGCGCGCCTCGGCATCGCCGGCGAAGCGCGAGCCCTCGCCGAAAGTCGGCGCCTTGGTCAGGACGTTGAGCACGCCGCCAACGGCGTCGCTGCCGTAGAGAACCGACATCGGGCCGCGCACCACCTCGATCGAGCGCAGATCGTCGGTGTCGACCAGGCCGGTGATCTCGCCGAAGTCGGTCTGCCGCCGGGCGTTGTTCAGCCGCAGGCCATCCTCGAGGAAGAGGACGCGCAGGCCGCGCTGGCCACGGATGATCGGGCGCGCCTGGTTGAAGCCGACGCCGTTGACGTCGACGCCCGGCTGGTCGCGCAGCAGCTCGGCGGCGTTGGCGGGCAGGCGCCGTTCGATCTCGGCCTGGGGCAGAACGGTGACCGGCGTGGTGACGTCGAAGGCGTCGACCTCCCGGCCGAGCGCCGTGACGGTGGTGGTGGCGAAGAAGGAGGCGGCCGGCTCGGCGGCTGCCTCGCCGCCCTCGGCGGGCGGCTCGGCCGCCGGGGCCTCGGCGGCCGGCGCGGCGGCGGGCTCGGGCTCGGCGGCCCCGGCCGGCGTCGGGTCGGCCGGCAGCGCGCTCGCGACGAGCGCTCCGGCGAGCAGCAGGGACGACGGAATACGGATCATGGGACTTCCCCTCGAGTCGTTCGGGTCGGCGCACGCACGCGCCCGGTTCCGGCGGGATCGCGCTGCGGCGGCACGCCCGCCGCTCGCGTCGATCCGCGCGGATCAGACGACCGGCCGGGGGAGCGGCGGGGGGCGAGGGGAGAAGCGGGCGGGCAGCGCGCCCAGGCGCTCGCGGAACGGCCCGCGGGCGCCGTCGCGGCGCTGCGGCGCCGGCAGGGAGAGACTCCGCGGGCGGCGCCGGCCGGCCAGGGCGGCGAGGGCTGCCGAGCCGAGACCGGCCGCCAGGCCGAGCGGGACGACGAGCAGGAGGTCGACCCCCTCGGGCACCGGCGCCGGGACCCCGACGTGCAGCAGCAGGGCGAGCAGGCCGAGCACGACCGGCGCGCGTCCGCGGCACAGGGAGACGCCTCGGCCTCGCAGATCGGCCGCGAGCGCCACCAGGAGCGCGGCGCCCGCCCAGCGCGACAGCACCATCGGCTCGAAGATCGAAGCGTCGACGAGCCGGCGTGCCAGCAGCCAGCCGTGGTGGGCGGCGAGGGCCCAGCCGAGCCCGAACAGCGCCCGGCGCCCGACGGTCAGCCATCGGGCGCGCGAGGCGGCGAGCCGGCGCGGGGCGTCTCCCTGCATGGCGGGCAAGGTAGCACAGCGCCCCGGCGGGTCAACCGCCCGGCCGGGCGGGTAGACTCGCGCTCCAGATGCTCCACGTCACCAACGGCGACCTCGCGGCCGAGGGGATCGTCGAGGCGCGCTTCGACGGCGAGGTCCTCCCCTGGCGCGACGTCCTGCACGAGGGCCCGGTGCCCGCCGCGGCCTCTCCGGACGAGCTGCGCGAAGTGCGGGCGCGCTTCCTCGCTCGCTGCGGCTGGACGACCGAGCGGTCGGCGCGCGAGGATCTCGCCCGACGCGACCGCCGGCTCGAGCGGGCGCTGGTGCGCGGCGAAGAGCTCGTGCTCTGGTTCGAGCCCGACCTCTACGACCAGCTCCAGCTGCTCCAGGTCCTCGACCGGATCGCGCGCTGGCCGCGCCCGCCGCGCGTCTCGGGCGTCTTCCCCGGCGAGTCGCTCGGCCCGATGAGCGGCTCGGCGCTGGTCGCGGCCTTCGCGCGCGCGCGCGAGCTCGGCTCCGCGGAGCTCGAGCTCGGCCGGCGCGCCTGGGCCGCGTTCCGCTCGCCCGATCCGCGTTCGGTCGAGCGGCTGCTCGCCGAGGACCTCTCGGCGCTGCCCGACCTCGCCGCGGCGCTCGGCCGCCACCTCGAGCAGTTCCCGTCGGTCGAGGAGGGGCTCTCGCGCTCGGAACGGCAGCTGCTCGCCGCGCTCGCCGAGGGGCCGCGCGCCGTCGCCGCGCTCTTCCGGGCCTCGCAGGCGGAGGAGGAGCACCACTTCGTCGGCGACGCGGTCTTCGAGCTCTACCTGACCGGCCTCGCGGCCGATCCGGCGCCGCTGGCGCTGCGCAACGAACAGGAGGAGTGGGAGATCACCAGCCTCGGCCGGGCGACGCTCGAAGGGCGCACCGACCGCATCGCGACGGTCGGCCTCGACCGCTGGCTGGGCGGCGTCTGGCTGCTGGCACCCCGCCGGATCTGGCGCTGGGACCGCGTCTCGCGCCGGTTGGTGCCGCCCGGCTGAGCACCGGTTCTCACTCGCCGAGCGCGGCGTAGCGGACCAGGCGGAAGCGCGGGCCTCCCGCCGCGCGCATCCGCTCCGCGATGCGGCCGTGCAGCTCTTCGCTCCAGCCCGTCCAGCGCTCGAAGAAGGCGCCCGCGAGCTCCGGATTCCCCGCGAGCTGGAGGCGCAGCACTTCCGCGAGCAGCTCGGCGACCACCTCCGCGTAACGCTGCGACTCGATCGACAGGCGCGGCTCGGAGTCGGCGACGAGCAGCCCCTTGTCGAGGAACCAGTTGAACTGCGCCAGCTGCATCGTCTGGTAGGGCTGGTCGGGGCGGGGAGGCACGTCCTGGAGCGTGCGCAGGATGCCGCTCGCGCGCACGCCGGCCAGGCCCGCGGCGTCGAGCCGCCCCTCGTCGTGAAAGCGCTGCAGCGCCAACAGGGCGACCAGGTCCGACTTCATCTCCTCGAGCGCGTCCGCCCAGCCGCCGAGCGCCTGATCGAGCGGGCGGCCGTCCGCCGTGCGGTCGGGCCCGAGGTAGTGCCCGATCTCGTGCCAGAGCGTGCGGCGCGACCCCGCCTTGGCGTCGAGCTCTGCAGCGAAACGCGGGGCGACCGCCGCCTCGTAGCGGCGCCGGGCGATCGCGAGGAGCTCCGGATGGGTCATCACGTTGTCGCGCATCAGGATCGTCCGGCCGTAACGCGCCGAGAAGAGCGGATCGTTCGGCAGGATGGTGGCGGTGTTGGTGCCGCGCGACTGACCGAAGTCGGCCACGACGCCGTAGACGCCGACCGGAATCTCGGTGCGCACCCGCCGGTGCGGCGCGTAGGGGAGCGCCTCTTCGACCGCCTGGAGGCCGCCGAGGGTCGCGGCGAGCTCGGCGGTCGCCGGCTCGTCGCGCACCAGCAGCGAGAGCGAGGGGAAGGCCTTCACGCCGGCGAGCGCGTCGTCGTAGGTCTCGTAGGCGCCGATCTGGGCGTTCAGGTGGCGAAATCGCCCGGTCACCCAGGAGGCGTCGCCGCTCTCGTAGTCGTTCGTCAGCAGGTCGCGCCCCCGGTTGCGCAGGTAGCGGGCGAGCTCGGCATCCTCCCCGTCGACGGCTTCGGCGGCGCGAAAGAGGGCGCGCTGCAACGCGACGTGCTCCTCGGGCCAGGCCACCGGGTAGGGGACGGCGTAGAGCCGCCGCGGATCGGGGGCCTCGGCGAGCGCCGCGAGGCGGCCGCGAAGACCCGGGTGGAGCGCGTCGAGCACCGGGTGGCGGTCGAGCGCGGCGAGGTCGCGCGCGAGTGTCTCGGCGGACGCCCGCCGCACGGCGGTGCGCTCGGCGAGGATCTCGGCCGCGGCCTCCGGGCGCGCGGCCAGGAAGGCGTCGAGCTCGGCGCGCTCGAGGTCGGCGGGGTAGAGGTTCTTGCCCGGAGCCGGCGGCGCGACGTCGACGAAGGGCTCGCGCCGATTGTCGAGGGTGGTCGCGATCGGGCCCTGGAAGAGGCGGTAGAGCGCGGCGAGGTCCGCCGGCGCGTCCGGCGCCCCGAGCCGCGCGCGCACTTCGGCGGCCCGCGGGTGGAGCGCCTCCTCGTAGAGGCGCTGGACGATCTCGCCGGCGGCGAGCAGCTCGGCCACCGCCGCCCGCTCCCCCGGTCCGAGTGCCGAGAGATCGGGGGCGAGGCGCACGGTGAGGGTGGTGTCGAGAATCGCGCGGCGCTGCGCCGGCGTCCAATCGGCCGCGGCGGGCCGGGCGGCGGCGAGCGCGACGAAGGCGAGGAGCGGCAGGGTGAAGGAGGACGTGCTCATGCCGTCAAAGTAGCAGACTGCCGACTGGCCACCCCCGTGGCCCCGCGCGGCGCGCCGGAGATCCCGAGATTCGCCGGCTCAGGGCTCGCCCGGCTTCGGACGCGAGGCGAAGGCCCAGCCGGAGAGGGCTCCGGCCCCCGCGACGGCGACCCAGGAGATCCAGAGCGGAACCCGCGTACCGCCGGCGTCGATCGGGACCTGATAGAGCGCGCGCGCGAGATGCGCGAGAGCGACGGCGGCGAAAGCGATTCCGGCGACTCGGTGGAAGGCGGAGCAGGACATGGCGATCTCCCTTCTCACTCCGGCTGCGGCCGGACGCGATTCTCGCAGGCCCGCCGTGCTCAACCGGCGTCCGCGTCGTCCGGCGGGCCGACCCAGAAGTGGGGGTTGTGAGCCACTTCCCAGAGGTGGCCGTCGGGGTCGCGGAAGTAGCCGCTGTAGCCTCCCCAGAAGGCTCGCTGCGGCGCCTTGACGAGCGTGCCGCCGGCCGCGACCGCCTGCTCGACGACCGCGTCGACCTCGGCCTCGGAGGCGACGTTGTGGGCGAGCGCGACGCCGCGGAAGCCGCTCCCCGCGGCCGGCACGCCGGCGTCCTCGGCGAGCGCCGCGCGCCCGTAGAGCGCGAGCCAGGTGCCCGCGAGGGGGAAGAAGGCGACGTCGTGAGGCGATTCGCGCCGCGGCAGCCCCAGCCCCTCCTCGTAGAAGCGCGCCGCCGCCGCGACGTCGGCGACCCCCAGGGTGATCAGGCTGATGCGCGGCTTCATGGTTCGGCCTCCGGTTGCCGCCGATTCTCGTTGCCGGGCGCCGCGGCCGAGAGAGTCAGCGCAGCTCCTTGCGAACGACGAGCTTGAGGCCCGACCAGACGGCGTCGACCGCGCAGACCTTGACGTCGACGAAGCCCAGGGGCAGCGCGACCTCGCGCACGGCGTCCTCGGTGACGTCGGTCGCCACCTTGGCGCTCCGCTTCGGCCAGGAGACCCAGACGGGAACCTCTGGCCGGAGCCGGCTGCGCAGCGTCGTGAGCTGGCGGGCGAGCGCCGAACGCTCCGCCACGAAGAGGTGGACGAGGTCGGTCGTCCTCGTCGGGCCCGCCACGAGCTCGATCCCGGCGGGCAGCGGCGCGACGATCTCGCCGTAGGGCCGGGGCGCGCCGAGGACGACGACGCGGCTGCCCGGCAGCAGGCCGAGCTTCTGGGCGAGCGGCGTGCCCGAGTAGCCGGCGGCCGGGGGACGCGCCCGCTGCCCGTCGCGGGCCGCCGTCATTCGTCCTCCCCGGCCTCACCGAGCGCCCGCGCGGCCTCGGCGAGCAGCGCTTCCGGAACCAGGATCTCGCGCCGCTCGGGCTCGCGGAGCTCGCCCGACAGCAGGGCGGAGAGGCCGAAACCCCGCAACGGATCGGCGGCCTGGACGAAGCAGGGGATCCCGGCGCGCTCGAGCGCCGTCGTCGTCGCCGCGAGCTCGTCGCCATCTTCGACCTCGAGCAGCCGGACCAGCGGCCCGAGGCCTTCCCCTTCCGCGCTGCCGCTCTCCGCGGCCCCCGCGCCGCCCGGCGCGCCGCACCAGGGGCAGCGCGCGACCTGGTCGCCCTCGTACTCCTCGCCGCAGGCGGGGCAGATCATGGGCGCGACCCTAGCGCACTCGGCGCGAGACCTGGACGCCGCTTCGGTGCCCGGGCTAGTGGGCGGCAGCCAGTCCGTCCCGCCGCGAATCCGAACCGGCCACGTAGCCTCGGGGACCGCGCAGGATGGCCTGCCCGCCGCCGAAGACGAGGCCCCCGTTCGAGCCCAGGAAGAGGGTTCGAGCGGTCTCCATCAGCGGGTTCTGGGGGGCGTGCCCCAGGGCGCGCAGCGCGTCGATCGCCGACCGGGGAATCGCCGATTCGAAGCTCACCCGGTTGCCGTCCCAATGGCGAAAGCGCGGGGCATCGAGAGCCTGCTGCACGTCCATTCCGAAGATCAGCAGGTTGAGCAGGACCTGGACGTGCGCCTGGGGCTGCTGGGGTCCTCCGACGATGCCGAAGCTCAGCCAAGGCTCCTGCCTCCCCTCGGGAGTGGCTCGTGTCACGAAGCCCGGGATGATGGTGTGGAAGGGACGTCTCCCCGGGCCCACGCTATTGGCCCGGCCCTCCTCGTAGGAGAAGCCGACCCCGCGGTTCTGCAGCGCGAACCCGGTCCCGGGGACGACGACACCGGAGCCGAATCCCCCGCCCAGGCTGTTGATGAAGGAGATCATGTTGCCCTCCTCGTCGGCGGCGGCGAGGTAGGTCGTCTCGCTGGTGGTCAGCGAGGGCTCGGGGTCGGCGCGCTCGAGCGCGCGCGCCGGGTCGAGCCGAGATCGGCGGCGAGCGATGAAATCGTCGGCGAGAAGCTGGTCGGGTGTCACCGCCATGAAGTCGGGGTCGCCGACGAAGCGCTCCAGGTCGGCGTAGACCAGCTTCTTGGCCTCGATGAGATGGTGGAGGTAGGCGGCCGAGTTGTGCCCCAAGCCCGCGAGGTCGAAGGGTTCCAGGATGCGCAGCATCTCCAGCGCCGCGATTCCCTGGCCATTCGGGGGGAGCTCCCACACCCGATACTCCCGGAACGGGACGGAGAGTGGCTCGATCCACTCGGCTGCATGGCCAGCGAAGTCCTCGGGTGTCAGGTAGCCCCCGAGCCCCTGGACGTGCGTCGCGATCCGCCGGCCCAACTCGCCTCCGTAGAGCGCGCCGGGCCCTTCCTGCGCGAAGGTGCGCAGCGTGGCTGCGTAGTCGGGGTTGGAGAACCACTCGCCGCGGCCGGGCGCGCGTTCGCCATCCACGAGGAAGGTGGCGCTGGCGCCCGCATCTCGTCGGAGCAGGCTCGCGAAGATCGCCCATTCCGCGGCGGTGACGTCGGAGACGGGGAAGCCCTCTTCAGCCAGGGCGATGGCCGGAGCCAACGCTTCCGCGAGCGTCATCGTGCCGTGGCGCTCGAGCAAGGCGGCCCATCCGGACAGCGCACCGGGCACCGTGATCGTCTTGGGCCCTTCCCCCGGGATTCGACCGGCGCTCGACAGGGCTTCGCGCGTCATCAGCGAACCCGAGCGCCCGCTCCCGTTGATGCCGACCAGTCGCTCGGTGCGAGCCGACCAGAGGATGGCGAACATGTCGCCGCCGACGCCGGTCATGTACGGCTCGACCACGCTCAGCACCGCGGCCGCCGTGACGGCCGCATCGACAGCGTTCCCGCCCCGTTGGAGCGCCGCCAGTCCCGCCTGGCTGGCGAGCGGCTGGCTGCTCGCGACGACGCCACGAGGCGCGTAGACCGCACGGCGAGGGTACTGCTCGACCGGCGGCCCGAGCGCGGCCCGAAAGCTGTAACCGGCGACCACGGCGGCGGCGGCGAAGACCAGAAGGGTCAGCGCGATCCAGCCCAGAGCTCGTTTCATGCCACTAGCCTCGATCATCCTCTGCCCGAGCGCAAGGCAGGCTGGTTCGGCTCTTGCTGTGTGGGTCCAAGCGGCTCGGAGCGAAGGACCCAGTCGCTGGTCGACACGCTCGGCCGGGCACAGGGTCGACGGCTTCGAGACTCCGGCGCGCCCGGGCCTGGTCGCCGCCGGAAGGTGGCCGCGGGCTCAGTGCCGCAAGATCTTCTCCATCCTCTTGCCCTTCGCGAGCTCGTCGATCAGCTTGTCGAGATAGCGGATCTCGCGCATCAGCGGATCCTCGATCTCCTCGACGCGAATCCCGCAGACGACGCCCTGGATCAGCGAACGATTCGGGTTCATGGCCGGCGCCTGGGCGAAGAAGACCTCGAAGCTGCTCTGCTTCTCGAGCTGCTCCTGCAACCCCGCCTGGCTGTAGCCGGTCAGCCAGCGGATGATCTGGTCGACCTCCTCTCTCGTCCGGTTCTTCCTCTCCGCCTTCTGAACGTACATCGGATACACGCTCGAGAACTTCATCGCGAAGACGCGCTGGTTCGACATCGTCGTTCCTCCGTCCGGTCGAAACGCTGGTTGGGAGTAGAGCGCGAGTGAGCTCACGCCGCTCTCGACATGCTCGAGCATGCCGAGCGTAACGCGACTCCTCGACGCAGCGGCGACCCACGCCGCCGCCACCGAAGCGCGAAACCAGGTTGCGACGGCGAACGGCGCGGGCTCTCGTGGCGCTTGGAGACTGGCCGATTGTAGGGCCGAGCGGGATTCTGGGGAAAGGGACGGCGCCGGCGCGAGAGAGCGTTGCCGGGCCAGAGGACGCCCGGGCCTAGGCGGTAGGTCGGAGGATGCTCGGTCGGGCGTTCGTGCGGCTCTCGGGGCGCGTTCGGCTTGTCGTCGGGGGCCTTCACGGGCTAGATTTCGCGGGCGGGGCGGGGGTTCGGCCCCTTCGGCGCGGGGCGCCGGTCACTTCTCCGACATTCCTCTCATTCCCGGGGTAGACCATGGGACGCATCTTCGAGACTCGCAAGCACACGATGTTCGCCCGCTGGGACCGGATGTCGAAGCAGTTCAACCGGATCGGCAAGGAGATCACCGTCGCGGTCAAGTCGGGCGGGCCGAATCCCGAGGCGAACCCGGCGCTGCGGCGGGCAATCCAGAACGCGCGCGCCGTCAACATGCCGAAGGACAAGGTCGAGTCGGCGATCAAGAAGGCCTCCGGCCAGGACGCGCCCGACTACGAAGAGGTGCTCTACGAGGGCTACGCCCCGCACGGCGTCGCCGTCGTCGTCGAGACCGCGACCGACAACCCGGCGCGCACGGTCGCCGCCGTGCGCACCCATTTCAACAAGGGGGGCGGCAACCTCGGCACCGCCGGCTCCGTCGCCTTCCAGTTCAAGAAGATGGGCGCCTTCCGCATCGACCCCGAGGGGATCGACGCCGAAGAGCTCGAGCTCGACCTGATCGACTTCGGCCTCGAGGAGCTGGGGGAGACGACCGGCGAGAAGGGGGAGCCGCAGATCCTCGTCCGCTGCGGCTTCGCCGACTTCGGCCACCTGCAGAAGGCGCTCGAAGACCGCGGCATCACCCCGATCTCGGCCGAGACCGAGTACGTGCCCCTGTCGACCGTCGAGCTCCCCGAAGACCAGGCGACCGAAGTGCTCAAGCTGATCGACAAGCTCGAGCAGGACGACGACGTCCAGAAGGTCTTCCACAACCTCGCCTGACCGGAGCCGGCGCCCTGCGGG
>WYBK01000307.1 GCA_011525905.1 Acidobacteriota bacterium | reverse complement strand
GCGCAGGTTCATCGAAGCCGCCACAACCTCCTAAGAGACTGGCTCCAGCATCGCCTGCCTCCCCACTCGCAATGAACCGAAAGACAAGATCGAGCGACGCGAAATCAACAGCCTCAGGGCCAGGGAGCACCCCTTCCTTAAGGGAACTCGCGAGCGTGTCCGAGATTCGAGTCAAGAGAGTGGCGAGTTCCACCGCATCTTCTCGGAGCCCGACTGCACGAGCAAGGGGTTCATCGAAGCTGATTGAAAGGTCGTCTTCTATCTCCAGGAACGGCTGCAGCGACAAGAGCTGCGAGAGGCGCATCTTCGCCTCATCCCGATCGAATTCCAAGACTCGTTCGTCCTCAGAAAGAGCAAACGGTGTTTCTGACGGCAGGTTCCATGGAGTTCGTGAATCGCAGACGTCGGCTTGAAAAAACAGGTCATCGAAGAAGAGGCCCTGACATTCCTGATTCACATGAAGCTCGACTCGCGTTATTCCGGAGCCGCTAAGCGATATCTGCTGACCCGGATCCGAAAAGGCATGCTCAAGAACGCCTGCATCGATCTCGAAGTTGGTCCAAGTGAGAGCCTTGTATTCGAGTCGATCGATATCCCCGCCTGCATCGAAACCCCAGATACTGAAGCCTCGAATGGGCTTATCGAAGTGAATCGTGATCGGGAACGTACCGTTGCATGAGATGACGTTGTTGCCGGAATCAAATGAGAATGCCGCTGGAGGCCACTGATAGTCGCCACCAAGCCACCGCACCCCCGTCGCTGAAGTAGACGAGAATGTCAGCCCGTATTGGGACTGCAACTGAGACGTCAGTCGGACCCAGCCACTGACCGGAGCACCATCGGAAGGCCCAAAAGTGATGAGCGTCGAATCACCTCCGAGTAAGATCTCGCCGCTCATTGAATGGCTCTCCCTGTAGGCGAGTTGTTCACTTGGACAGCCGCTCATTGAAGAGTCAGCGTCAAGGGCCTGTGTGCACTCGCCTATTAAAGCCCTCGACTCGGAGATCATGCCTTCAGTCATGGTTGCTGCTCGATGCTCGAGCGACAGACGCAGGGGACTGCTCTGTCCAGTTGCTGGGGTGCATGTGGTCATCGCCGCGATCGGAAAACTGAACAGCAAGAGGAAGTATCTTGAGTTCATGGCCGTTCCCCCGCCCTCGGACGGACGCCGAACACGTCGTCCTTTCGCTGGTCTACGCTGCCGTTGTCTTGGCTCTTAGGCGTTTGCCTGGTTTCTCGGGTTTCTCTGGCTCCTCTACTAGTAGAAGCTGCCGCAGGAGGCAGAATCGAAACAGCCGTTCGATCACAGAAACCAGACGGTGACTTGACGCAGCTTATTTTACGCTCTATTTTCGCCTTGCGTCCCTCCCCGGGGCGCTGGGAGGCGGGCGGTGGCGGAACCCCTGAGGGTCGAGGCGGGCGAGGGCGGCGGGGCGGGGGCCGGGGGGGTGGTGGCCTGGCTGCGGCGGCAGGGGTCGCCGCTCGCCGGGCGGGTGCGGACGGGGCGGGACCTCGCCGCCGGCCTGGGGGCGCGCTCGGGCGAGGGGGCGACCTGGAGCCGGGTGGTGCCGGCGCTCGCGGCGGCGCTTTCCGCGGGGCTCCCCGCGGGGGAGCTGACCGAGCTGGTCGGACGGCGTGGCAGCGGGCGCATGGGGTTGGGTCTCGCCCTGCTCGCCGCGGCGACCGGGAGCGGCGAGAGCGCCGCTCTGATCGACCTCGGCGACGGGCTCGACCCGCAGGGCGCCGCCGCCGCCGGAGTCGACCTCGAGCGGTTGCTCTGGGCGCGGCCGCGGAAGCTCAAGGAGGCGCTCGGCGCCGCCGAGGCGGCGCTCGCCGGCGGCTTCCCGCTCGTCCTGGTCGACCTCGGCCTGCCCCCGGTGCCCGGGGGGCGGGGGGCCGAGGCGCCGTGGCTGCGGCTCGCCCGCGCCGCGCGCGAGCCGGGCAGCGTGCTCGTCGTCTCCTCCCCCTACCGCGCGACCGGAGTCGCCGCCGCCGCGGTGCTCGAGCTCGCGCGCCCGCGCGCCCGCTGGCTCGGGCGGGGCGCCGAGCCCAAGCTGCTCGACGGCGTCGAGGCGCGTCTCGCGCTCGCCCGCAACGCCGGCGCGGCACCGGATCGCGGCCCGGGAAAACCGCTCGCGCTCGCCGCCGGTTGAGGGCCTCTGCAGCGGGAGCGCCGCCGTGACCCGTCTCGCCTGCCTCTTCGTCCCCCTCTTCCCGCTCGCCGCTCGTCTACGCGCCGAGCCCGAGCTCGCCGCCGAGGCGGTCGCGGTGGTCGAGGGAAGCGGCCCGGCGGCGCGCGTCGTGGCCGCGACCCGCGCCGCGCGCCGCGCCGGAGTGGCCCCCGGCGCGACGCTCGCCCAGGCCCGCGTGCTGGTGCCCCGGCTGGTCGCCCGCGGGCGCGACGGCGAGTGCGAGCGCGCCGCGCGCGAGGCGCTCGCCGAGACCGCCGAGCGCTTCTCGCCGCGCGTCGAGGAGGTCGCCGCCGGCTGCGTCTGCCTCGACGTCGACGGCGCCGCGCGCCGCTTCCGGGGCGGCGAGCCCGAGCGCGACCTCGCTCTCGCGCTCGAGCGCGAGGCGGCGCGCGCGGCGCTGCCGGCGCGCGTCGGCGTCGCCTCGTCGAAGCTCGCCGCCCAGGTCGCCGCGCGCGAGGCGCGCGTCCACGAGCCGCGCATCGTCCCGGAGGGACGCGAGGCGGCGTTCCTCGCCCCGCTGCCGCTCGCCCGCCTCGACCCCGGGATCGGACTGGCCGAGCGGCTGGCGCGCTGGGGGCTCGCCTCGGTCGGCGACCTCGCGCGCCTCCCCCCCGACGAGGTCGCCAGCCGCCTGGGCGAGGAGGGGCGCCGCCTCTCGGCGATCGCCCGCGGGCTCGATCCGAGCCCGCTCCAGCCGCGCGAGCCGCCCCCCGACTTCCGCGAGGGGGTCGAGCTCGAGTGGCCGCTCGCCACGCTCGAGCCCTTCCTCTTCCTCGCCCGCGCCGCGCTCGACCGCCTCTGCCGGCGGCTCGAGGCGGCCGGGCTCGGCTGCGCCCGCCTCGAGGTCGCGCTGACGCTCGAGCCGGATGGGATCGACGCGCGCGCCGTCGACCTGCCGGCGCCGACGCGCGACGCCAAGACCCTCCTCCAGGTCGTCCGGTTGGCGCTCGAGGAGCGGCCGCCGGGGGCCGCCGTCGCCGGCTTCGCCTTCGTCGCCCGCCCCGACCGGCCACGCGCCGCGCAGCTCTCGCTGTTCGGACCGGCCGCCCTCTCCCCCGACCGGCTGGCCACCACCCTGGCGCGCCTCTTCGCGCTACTCGGCCCCGGCCGGGTCGGCTCGCCGCGGACGGTCGACGGCCACCGTCCGGAGCGCTTCGACCTCGTCCCCTTCACTCCCCCCGCCCCACCGCTCGTCGCCGCCACGCCCGCCGCGCCGCGCGGTCTGCTCGCCGTGCGCACGCTGCGCCCGCCGCTGTCGCTCGAGGTCCGCCTCGACGCCGCCGCCCGGCCGGGCGCGGTGGCGGTGCCGAGCGGCGCGGAGGCCAGCGGCGCGACGGCCAAGCGGCCGCGGATCGAGGGGCGCGTGCGCGTCGCCGCCGGCCCCTGGCGGCTCGAGGAAGGGTGGTGGTCGGACGCTCCGGCCGACCGGGAGTACTGGGACGTCGAGCTCGAGCCGGCCGGCCTCTTCCGCCTCTTCCGCGACCTCGCGACCGGCCGCTGGTACGCCGATGGCGTCTACGACTGAGCCTGCACAGGTGGCTGTGCTACCTTAGACCTCCACATGCCCGAGCCGGCTCCGCTTCCCGCGGCGGTCCTCGAAGCGCTCGACGACGCCGTCTTGGTCACCGGGGCCGACGGCGCCATCCTCTGGGCGAGCCGCCGGGTCGAAGAGCTCTGGGGCTATACACCGCGCGAGGTCGTCGGCAAGAAGCTCCCGCTGCTGCTCTCCTGGGAGAGCCGCGACGAGGGAGACGCCGCGACGACTCACGGCAAGCCGCTCGAGGCCTTCCGCAAGGACGGCAGCAGCTTCCCGGTGCGCGTCGTTCGTGTCGCCGCCGGCGCCGGCGACGGCCGCGCGCTCGTGCTGGTGCGCGACCGCTCCGACCTCGCGCGCGCCCGCGAGCGACTGCGCCAGCTCGACCAGACGCTCGAGACCATGGGCGCCGGCGTGGCGATCGCCAACCGCGAGCTCGTCCTGGTCGACCACAACCGGGCGCTCGCCGAGATACTCGGCGCGGCGGGACGCGAGCTGGTCGGCCGGCCGCTCGCCGAGCTCGCCCCCGAGGCGCTCGACGGCCTCGACTTCCGCGCGCTGCAGGGGCGCGGCGGGCTGCGCACGGAGGCGACGAGCCGCCGGCGCGACGGCTCGCCGTTCCCGGTCGAGCTGCGGCTCGACCTGGTGCTCGACGACGAAGGGAGCGCCGTCGGCCTGGTCAGCGTCCTGCAGGACATCACCGAGCGCAAGCGGGCCGAGGAGGCGCTGCGCTCCTCCGAGGAGCGCTACGCGCTCGCCGTGCGCGGCGCCAACGACGGCCTCTGGGACTGGAACCTGAAGCGCAGCGAGATCCACTACTCCGAACGCTGGCAGTCGATGCTCGGCCTCGACGGCGGCAGCGTCTCGGCCTCCCCCGACGAGTGGTTCTCGCGCGTCCACGCCGAGGACCTCGCCGGCCTCACCGAGGCGCTGCAGCGCCACCTCGGAGGGGAGACCGAGCACTTCGAGCGCGAGCACCGGATGCTCCACCGCGACGGCAGCTACCGCTGGATGCTGGCGCGCGGCGCCGTGATCTGGGACGCCGAGGGCAATCCGGTGCGCATGGCCGGCTCGCAGACCGACATCACCGACCGCAAAGTACACGATCCGCTGACCGGCCTGCCCAACCGGGCGCTCTTCCTCGACCGACTCGAGGGCGCGCGCGCCCGCGCGCGCCGGCGCGACAACGCGCGCTTCGCCGTGCTCTTCGTCGACCTCGACCGCTTCAAGCGGATCAACGACAGCCTCGGCCACCCGGCGGGCGACCAGCTCCTGGTGCTCGTCGCGCGGCGCATCGAAACCTGCCTGCGCGCCGGCGACACCGTCGCGCGACTCGGCGGCGACGAGTTCACCGTGCTGCTCGAGGAGATCGACGGCCTCGCGGAGGCCGAGGCGATCACCGAGCGCATCCACCAGGCCTTCGGCGCGCCGTTCGAGGTCGACGGCCACGAGCTCTACGTCAGCGCCTCGATCGGCATCGTCCTGGGCGACCCCGACACCGAGGACCTGCCGGCGCTGGTGCGCGACGCCGACACCGCCATGTACCGTGCCAAGGTCGGCGGGCGCGGCCGCTCGCAGGTCTTCACCGGCGACATGCGCAACGCCGCGGTCGAGCGCCTGCGCGTCGAGAACGACCTGCGCCGCGCGCTCGACCGGGGCGAGCTCGAGGTCTTCTACCAGCCGATCGTCGCGATGAAGACCGACCGCATCGACGGCTTCGAGGCGCTGGTGCGCTGGCGCCACCCCTCCGGCGGCCTGATCCTGCCCGACGACTTCATCCCGGCCGCCGAGGAGACCGGGCTGATCCTGCCGATCGGCATGTGGGTGCTCGAGCAGGCCTGCCGTCAGCTCGCCGAGTGGCGCGCCGAGGCGCCCGCCTGGAGCGGCGCCTGGATGTCGGTCAACCTCTCGCCCAAGCTCTTCTCGCAGCCCGACCTGGTCGCCCAGGTGCGCGACACGCTGGTCCGCTCGGGGCTCCCCGCCGACCGGCTCAAGCTCGAGATCACCGAGGGCGTGCTGGTCGAGAGCCCCGAGCGCGCCGCGCAGATGCTCAACGAGCTGCGCGAGATGGGGGTCGGCATCTGCATCGACGACTTCGGCACCGGCTACTCGTCGCTCGCCTACCTCGACCGCTTCGCCGTCGACGTGCTCAAGATCGACCGCTCGTTCATCGCCTCGCTGTCGGCCGGACCCGAGCGGGTGGATCTCGTGCGCAACATCATTCGCCTGGCGACCGACCTCGGGCTGCACGTCGTCGCCGAGGGCGTCGAGACCGCCGAGCAACGGCGCCGCCTCGCCCATCTCGACTGCGAGCTGATGCAGGGCTTCCACTTCGCCCGCCCCGCCCCGGCCGCCGCGATCTGGGCCGAGTTCAGAGACCAGGGATAGCGTCGGCTGAAACAACGACCCGCCCCCGTGGAGGGAGCGGGTCGTCGCGACGTCGCGTGGACGAGAACCTGGGTTGCGCGCTAGGTGGCTCGGCGCGCGCGGCGGCGCAACGCCCAGAGGCTACCGGCGCCGAGCAGTGCGGCGAGCGCCCCGAGGCCGGCGGGCGAGAGCGTCGGGATGTCGACCAGCGTCGGCAGGCGGCAGGCGGGCGACGCCTCCGCGGCATAGGTCAGGACGTTCGGGGCGTAGACCGTGTTGTAGGTCTCGCGCGGCGGATCGTCGCCGCTACCGTCCAGGTAGTAGTCGAGCGGCATGGTCGAGTAATAGACCGTTCCGGCACCGTGGGGATAGGCGAAGGCGACCGATTCGGTCGAGATCGTGCGGCTCAGGAAGCTGGTCGCGCCCGTCGGCAGCGAGGCCTGGGTGCAGTAGCCGTGGCTCGAGGAGCTGCCGCCGTCGAGGCTGCTGTCGTCGATGACGCCGAACGGCCCGTCGGTGACGGCGGTGCCGCCGGTCACGACGTCGATCGCCTCGTCGTCGCTGAAGTCGCGCACGCAGACCGCGCCGGAGAGCCCGGGAACGAAGTCCGCGGCGTTGCCCGGGAGCTCGGGGTCGCCCCCCTCTTCTTCCACCCCGACCGCCCGATCGTGGAAGACGAGCACCATCCCGCCCTGGACCGCCGCGGCGATCGCCGGCAGGTTGTCCGCCCACTCCGTGTTGAAGCCGTCGTTGCTCTCGTTCTGGGCGAAGAGGATCTCGCAGCCGGCCAGCGTCGCTGCATCCGGCACGTCGATCCAGACCGGCGTGTGTCCGGCGAGCAGGATCGGCGGCTCCTGGTCGACGTCGCCCTGGCCGATGCACCCCTCCCCGCCTCCCCCTTCCAGGTCGTCGATGCCGTCGCACAGGTCGTAGTAGCAGACGGCGAGCGCGCGATCACAAGTGCCGCCACCGCCGGGTACGCCTCCCGGCGCCGCCGGCGACGGCGGGTGGGGCACGTTGACCCGACTGGAGCTCTGCCCCCGCGCGGGCACGGACGCCACGAGGACCAGCAGAGTCAGCAGGGCGGGCGAGACCTGGGCCAATCTCTTCATCAAAGGCTCCACTCGGAAGTTGAGAAGCGGGAGGATAGCACGCCCCGCCGTCAGGCGAGGCTGGCGCGGTGGACGTGCAGCTCCAGCTCGAGCATGCCGGCGCGGAAGCGATCGCCCGGTTCGAGACGCGCGGCGTCGACGCGCCGCTCGCGCACGATGACGCCGTTGGTCGAGCCGAGGTCGACCACGAAGGCTTCGCCCTCGTCGAGCGCCAGCCGCAGGTGCTCGCCCGAGAGCGTCGGATCCTGGAAGGCCAGCGTGTTGCGCTTCGAGTCGCGACCGATGCCGACGGCTCGATCGGGAGGCAGCCGGTAGTAGCGGGGCTCGCGCCCCGGCTCGCGCACGCTCAGCACCATTTCCTCGCTCAGCACGAGCGTCCGCTCGATCGACTCGGAGAAGGGCAGGCGCTGGAAGTTCGCGGTGTCGTCGAGCGAGACCTCGAACAGCCCGCCCGGCGGCACCAACGGCCGCCCCCGCAGGCGCGCGATCCGGATCTCGTCGACCGGCGGCGGACCGGGCGTGGCCGGCGGCGGCGGCAGCGGCACCCCGGGCGCCGTGCCGAGGTCCGGCTCGTCACGCTCGGCCTCCGGCGCCGCGGACGGGCTCCGCCGGCGCGCCAGCAGGACGCCGATGAGCACGCCGGCCACGGCGAGCAGGCCGCCGAGCAGCAGCAGCCAGCGGCCGCCGAGCCCCTGGCTCACCGCCGGGCTCGGCGCCGCGGCGGGCGCCGGCCGGGCGATCGCGGCCGCCGGGGAGGGCGTGGGAGCCGGCGCCGCGGCCGCCGCCGCGCGGCGCAGCGATTCGACTTCGGCGGCGAGAGCGTCCGGATCGGCGCCGGCGAGCGGGCCGAAGTGGCGGCCGCCGGTCAGCAGCGCCAACCGGCGCAGCAGCCGCTCGTCGGCGCGTCCGGCCGCGACCGTTACGATCCGGATCCGCCGCTCGCCCGCCAGCCGGGCGACGTCCTCGAGAGTCGTCGCCGAGTTCTCGTCGCGGCCGTCGGAGACGAGGACCAGGACACCCCCCTCGCCGAGCGCCCGTACGCCCTCGACCAGGCCGTCGTTCAACACTGTGAAGCGGCCGGCCGGCGCCAGCGCGGCGAGCGCCTCGGCGGCGCCCGAGCCGCCCGGACGCACCAGCCAGCGGACTTCGTCGTCGAAGGCGAGCAGCGCCGGGCGCGCCTCGCCCGGCAGCCGGTCGAACAGCGAGCGCGCCAGATCGGCCGCACCGCGGCTCTCGGCGGTGGTGAGCGACCGGCTCGAATCGATGGCGATCAGAACCGGCGGCGCCTGCGCCGCTCCGGCGCCTGCGGCGAGCGTGAGGAGCAGGAACGGGAGGGTCAGGGCGGCGTGGGAGCGCGGCGGCGTGGGCATGGGCCGGACCTCCAGAGGGGCAGTGTAGGCCGAATCGCCCCCGCGCTGCCCGCCTCGCCGGAGGGGATCAGCCGCGCGGGTGCAGCCGCCCGAACCAGCGGCGCGCCAGGCGATCGCCGGGCAGGAAGAGCAGGAGCGCGGCGAGCGGCACCGCCGCGAAGGCGAAGAGGAGCGGCGGCAACAGCGTCTGCTCGATGCCGAAGGGCGCCCACGTCCAATTGAGGTTCTGCTCGGGCGTGCCGATCTGCTGGCCGAGCGGGAAGAGGACGAGCGCGATCAGCGTCTCGAGCGCCACGCCCCTCCGGTCGTGTCCGACGCGCGTCATCAGCCAGGCGAGCAGCGGGACCATCCAGAGGTGGAAGAGCGAAAGGGCGCGCAGCCACCAGGGCGAGGCCGCATCGAACATGTACTCGGTACCGCCGATCGGATGCGCGCCGAGGAGCAGCCGGCCGAAGAAATCGACGCCCCAGATCGCCTGGATGAACAGGATTCCGGCGAGCTGCGAGGAGACCAGCAGCGCGCTCTCGCGCCAGATCGCGACCAGGGTCACGAAGTTGGCGAGGTCGCAGATCCAGAGGAAGTTCGCGGGGCCGTTGTGGATCCAATAGACCGGCACCCAGACGGCCATCCAGGCGCTGTAGGCGAGCTTGGCGGCGAGCGGCACTCGGCGCGCGCGCGGTCGCCGGAAAAAAGCGCGGGGCCGGAACCCGACGGTTCCGGCCCCGCCGTGCGACTCGCGAGACGGGCTCAGAAGCGGAAGCCGAGCTGGCCGGTCACCTTGCGGCTGATGATGTCGCCGAAGTAATGCTGCTGGACGTCCTCGTCGAAGATGTTGGCGCCGATCAGCTGCAGGGTCAGCCGCTCGTCGAGCAGGCGGATGCCGATGCCGGCGTTGACCTGGGTGAAGGCGTCGGTCGTGCCCACGGCGAGCGGCACGTCCGCCCAGTAGGCTTCGTCTTGGTAGTTGACGTTGACGCTCGCGAAGAAGCTGCCGCCGTCCCAGGCCAGGCCGGCGTTGCCGCGCCACTCGGGCGCCAGGTTCTGGTCGTTGACGTCCTCGATCCCCTCGAATTCGGGCTCGTCCTGCCAGGAGGCGTTGAAGAACCAGGACCAGCCCCCGCGCCGCCCCTGCAGCGAGACCTCGACGCCCTGGTCGGTGGTCTCACCGATGTTGCGGTAGCTGAAGCCCGAAGGGAAGAGTCCGGCGAAGCCGACCAGCGGCACGCCGCCGACGACCCCCACCGGCGGGCAGCCCTGCAGCTGAGGAGGCGCGAGGGGCAGCGGCGTCGGCGGGATGTTGAAGCAGAAGGCGACCGTGGGCGGCAGCGGCGGCGGGATCAGACCGATCGGCAGATTGCCCGGCCCGTAGTAGCTGCTGGTGTAGAAGTCGATCGAGTCCTCGGTGGTGTTGCGGTAGGCGGCGATCGTCAGCATCACGCCGTTGCCGAAGGTGCCGACGTAGCCGACCTCGTAGGCGGTCAGGTGCTCCTCGACCAGCACGACGTTGCCGGTGGCGCGGGCCGGCAGGACGAGCGGCGGGCTGCCGACCAGGATCGTCGCGTCGAGGTAGCCGTTGATCACCGAGGGCGTGCGGAAGGCCTCGTTGTAGGAGAGGCGGAAGGTGTGGCGCGGCGCCGGCGAGATCAGGAGGCTGGTGCGCGGGGTGAAGACGCCGTCTTCGAGCGGATCGATGTCGTCGTAGCGCCCGCCGATCAGCCAGCGCACCTTGTCACCGAGCAGGATCTCGTCCTGCAGGAAGACGCCCCACTCGTCCTTCGAAGTGCCCTGGGGCGCGATCTCGAGCTCGAAGTCGCTGGTGCGGTAGTTGCCGCCGTAGGTCAGGATGTTGCGCGTGCCCGCCACCGAGGTGTTGGCGAAGTCGAGGTTGTAGGTATCGGTGGTGAACTCGAAGCCGAGCGGCTGCCCGTCCGTGCCCACGCTCACCAGGTTGAGCGAATCGGCCTCGAGGAAGTTGGCGAACAGGCCGAGGTTGAAGGCGCCTCGGCTGTAGCTCAGCTTGCCATACGAGAGGTTCGAGCCGCTGTCGATGTCGAAGGGGCCGATGCCGGTGTGGATGATGCCGTCGGTGCCCGCGTAGCCAGCGCCGAAGGTCAGGTAGGAGGCGTCGTCGAGGTCCCAGTCGAAACGCAGGTCGCCCTTCGGCTGCTCGGTGCCCGAGTTCGGGAAGTTGCTCACGCCGGGAATCACCGGCCGGTCGTAGGCATCCTGCTCGTAGTAGCCGCCCGAGATCTTGTAGCCGAAGTTGCCGGAGACGCCGGCGTGGCTGACGCTGCCGTAGGCCGTCGCGAGCTCGCCGCCGCCGAGCAGGATCGAGGTGCCGACCATTTCGCGCGGCCGCTTGGTGATCAGGTTGACGACGCCGGTCATCGCGTTGGCGCCCCAGACCGCGCTGCCCGGCCCGCGCACCGCCTCGATCTGTTTGATGTCGTTCGGATTGACCGGCAGGAAGTCTCACATCACGAAGCCGAAGAAGTCGAGGTAGATCGAGCGGCCGTCGAGCAGCACGAGCTGCGAGGTCGACAGCGTGTTGGTGGCGCCGCGCGAGGTCATGTTGAGGTCGCGCGCGCTGGTCTGCGAGACGTTGAGACCAGGCACGTTGCGCAGCAGGTCGCCGTAGTCGTCCGCCGGAATCGACTCGATCGTGCGCGCGTCGAGCACGGTGATCGCCGCCGGCGCCTCGTTGAGCGCCTGCTCGGTGCGCGACGCAGTGACGACGATGACCTCCTCGACTTGGTCCTGCGGGACGTCGGCGTCCGGAGCCTCGGTCTCCTGCGCCGCCGCGACCCCGGCGCTCGCGAGCGCCACCGCCAGCGTCCAAACGGTGATCCATCTCGACTTCATGTCCGGTCCCCCTGTCCAAACCTGCCGCTTCGCGCGCGGAGTGCGGCGAAGCCGAAGCGAGCCCGCGAAAACTCGCGCGATGGTACCTCTCCCCCGCGGCTCCGGCAAGGCGCGCCGCGGCGCCGCCACGCGCTCTGCTAACGTGGCGCTCGTGACCGGCGCGCCCGATCTTCTGGTCCTCGGCTACGACGACTCGCCCGAGGCCGTCCGCGCCGCCGGCTGGGCTCTCGCCGCGGCGCGCGCGCGGCCGGGCTCGGTCGCGGTCGACCTGGTGCGCGCCGTCTCGCTGCCGCCGATACCGGTCGCCGGCTGGGACATCCCGGTGAGCGAGCTGATCGAGCGCCACGAGCGCGAGGCGCGCGCCGAGGCCGAGGCGGGCGCCGCCGCCTTCCGCGCCGCCGGCGTGGCCGCCGAGGTGATCCTGCGACGCTGGCTGCCGGCCGAGACTCTGGTCGAGCACGCGGTCGCGCGCCGGGCCTCGCTGGTCGTGGTCGGACAGCGCGGCGACCGGCCCGGGCGGCTGCTGCTCGGCTCGACCAGCCGCGGCGTCGTCCTGCACGCCGCGGCGCCGGTCGTGGTCGTCCGCGGCGATCGGATCGAGGCGCCGCCGGCGCTCGTCGTCGCCGCGCTCGACGGCTCGCCGGCGAGCGAGAGGGCGCTCGCCGCCGCCGGCCGCTGGTGGCCTTCGGCGGCGATCGCCGCGGTCCACGTCCGCGACGGCGCGGCGCCGCTCGACCTCGACTCGCTCGGCGCCAGCGTGAGGCGCGCGGGCCTCGACCCCGGCCGGCACGAGGTCCTGCTGCTCGACGGCGAGCCGGCCGCGAGCCTCCTCGACCTGGCCGAAGGACGAGGCGCCGCGCTCCTGGCGCTCGGCCGGGGCGGCATGGGAGCCTTCGCCGGCCGCCTGCTCGGCAGCGTCGCCGACAAGTTGATCCAGATCTCGCCCTGCCCCGTGCTCGTGGCTCCCTGAGCCCGCGTCCGGCGTTCGGTAGACTCGCCCATCCCCCGGCGCTCCGGGGCAACGGAGGTCCCTCCACGTGAACCGTGCTTCGCTTCCACTCCTCGGCTTGCTCCTGCTCGCGGGCTACGCGCCCGCGCTCGCGGCCGCACAGCGGCCCGCCGTCTTCCTGATCTCGATCGACACGCTGCGCTCCGACCGGCTCCCCGCCTACGGCTACCGGGGCGTCGCGACGCCGGCGATCGACGCGTTCGCCCGCGACGCCATTCTCTTCGAGCACGCCTTCAGCCACGTTCCGCTGACCCTGCCGGCGCACGCCTCGCTCTTCACCGGACGGCTGCCGAGGGCTCACGGCGTGCGCGACAACCTGGGCTACCGCCTCGATCCGGCGGCACCGGCGCCGCTCGCCGAGATCCTGCGCGACGCGGGTTGGGCGACGGGAGGAGCGGTCTCCTCCTACGTTCTGCGTGCCGAGACCGGCATCGCCCGCGGCTTCGAGTTCTTCGATGCCGCCATGGACCCGGGACTGAGCGTCGATCTCGGCGCGGCCCAGCGTCCGGGCGGTCTCTCGGTCGATCGCGCCCTCGCCTGGCTGGCCGAGCCGCGCGAGCGGCCGCCGTTCTTCTTCCTGCACCTCTACGAGCCGCACACGCCCTACGAACCGCCCTCGCCGTTCCGCGAGCGCTACCGCGACCCCTACGACGGCGAGATCGCGGCCGCGGACGCGCTGGTCGGCCGGTTTCTCGACGCCCTGCGCGAGCGTGGGCTCTACGACCGTTCCCTGATCGTCCTGCTCTCCGACCATGGCGAGGGGCTCGGCGACCACGGCGAGGACGAGCACGGCCTCTTGCTCTATCGCGAAGCGATTCAGGTGCCCCTGCTGGTCAAGCTGCCGGGCGGGCGCCGGGCCGGCGAGCGGGCGCGCGACGCGGCGGGGCTTGTCGACGTCCTGCCGACGCTGCTCGACGCTCTCGCATTGCCGATCCCGGGCGGGCTCGACGGGCGTTCGCTGCTCGGTCGCGGCGGCGAACCGCGAACCGTCGTCGCCGAGACCTTCTACCCCCGCATCCACTTCGGCTGGAGCCACCTCGCTTCGGCGATCCGTCTCCCTTACCAGGTGATCGAGGGTCCCGATCCCGAGCTCTACGACCTCCACGCAGACCCGGCGCAGACGAAGAACATACGCGCCAGCGAACGCCGCGCGCTCTCCGAGCTGCGTTCGGCGGCGCGTTCCGGCGTCGGCGACTTCCGCGAGCCGGCCGACGAGGACCCCGAAACCGCCAAGAAGCTCGCCGCGCTCGGCTATCTCGGCTCGCGCAACTCCGCCGCCGGGGATGGGCCGCTCGCCGATCCGAAGGCGATGCTGCCGGTCCTGCGACGCTTTCGCCTCGCCGAATCGGCGCTCTCCGCGGGCCAGCCGCAGGAGGCGCTCCCCGTGCTCGAGCAAGTGGTCGCCGAGAGCCCCGGCATGACCGAGGGCTGGCTCCGGCTCGGCCAGGCGCGCGGCGCCCTCGGGCAGACGGAGGGCGCGATCGAAGCGCAGCGCAAGGCCCTCGAGGCGAGCGGCGGCTCCGCTCAGGTCGCCCTCGCGCTCGCCCAGTCGCTCCGCCTGGCCAACCGTCTCGAGGAGGCTCGGCAGCACGCGCGATTGGCGCAGGCCGGGTTGCCGGCCGAGGCTCACAGCGTCCTCGCGGGCATCGAGCTGACCGCGAAGAACTACGCCGCCGCCGAGCGTGAGGCGCGCGCCGCGCTCGAGGCGGGTGGCCGGCGCCTGGCCGGCCTGCTGGTCCTGACCAAGGCCTTGATCTACACGAAACGGCCAGAGGAAGCGCTCGCCACGATCGAGCAGGCCGAGCGCGAGCTCGCCGCCCTGCCGCAGGGCGTCGCAGATGCGAAGGGCCTGTTCATGGCCCGCGGCGACGTCATGCTGGCGCTGCGCCGCCCCGAGGAGGCGTTTCGCGCCTACCAGCGCGAGATCCAGGCCTACCCGGACAACGCGCTCGGCTACGTCTCGGCGGCGCTCGTGCTCGGCAGCAGCGGACGCCCTCAGGAGGGAGTCGCGCTGCTGCGCTCGCTGGTCACCGCGAACCCGGCGGATCCCGGCGCCTACCGCGCGGCGGTCCTCACGATGATGCGGCTCGGAGCGCGCGGCGACGCCCAGGCGCTGCTGCGCGAGGGGCTGCGCCGCTTCCCGGCCGACGCCCACCTGACCGCCTTGGCGCAGGGCAAGCCGGTGCCGATGACCGCCGAGCCCATCTTCTGACGCCCTCCTGGAAACGACGGGGCCGCGGGACTCCTCGATCCCGCGGCCCCGAGCCCGCCCCGATTCGGAGCGGAGCGGTCTTGCAGCGGCTCAGTTCGGCAGCAGGACGGTGTCGATGACGTGGATGACGCCGTTCGAGGCCATCACGTCCGCCTGCACGACCTTGGCGTCGTTGACCCGGACACCGCTCGAGGCGTCGATCGCGAGCGCGCCGCCCTGGACGGTCTTCGCCTCGGAGACCTTGGCGACGTCGGCGGCGGTGACCTTGCCGGCCACCACGTGGTAGGTGAGGATCGCGGTCAGCTTCTCCTTGTCCTTCAGAAGCGACTCGACCGTCCCGGCCGGCAGCTTGGC
Source organism: Acidobacteriota bacterium (assembly GCA_011525905.1). GTDB lineage: Bacteria > Acidobacteriota > Thermoanaerobaculia > Multivoradales > JAGPDF01 > JACTMI01. The sequence goes on along the minus strand of WYBK01000307.1, from coordinate 1,414 downwards.
GAACGCCTCGTCGGTCGGCGCGAAGACCGTGAACGGGCCGGGGCCCTTGAGCGTATCGACGAGCCCGGCGGTCTCGAGCGCCGTGGCGAGCGTCTTGAAGCTGCCCGCCGCGACGGCGGTGTCGACGATGTCCTGGCTCTTCTTGGCGTAGCCGCCCGCGAAGGCGGTACCGGCGGCGGCGAGAGACACTGCGAGCGCACTGGCGAGAACTTTCTTCATGACGATCTCCCTGGTTGGATTCGGTCGGCTCCGCGGCGTGCGGCCCGACTTCCTCCACCTCTACGCGGGGGCGGCCGATCCGGACGAGGGGCAGGATCCGGGGCCCGGCACCATCCTTGCGAGCACCGATCGTCGTGCCCGCTCCTTCGCGCGTGCGCCTTCTCGCCCTCGCCCTGTCGCTGCTCGTTTCCGGCGAGAGCGCCGCGGGCGTGCCGCCGCCCCCCGAATCGGACGAGCCGCGCCGCTACGAAGGCGAGATCGTCGTGCGCGAGGTCGAGGTGCGCTTCGACCGTTCGGTGCTGCCGCCGCTCGAGTCGATCGGCAGGCGGGGCGAGGAGGATTTCGCTTTCTTCGAGGGGGGCCTCCCCTACCCGACGGTGCGCTTCGACGCCGAGGGGGATCCGGCCGGTTGGACGCTGGTGGTCTGGCTCGACCCGGCGCTCGCCGGCGGCGAGGCGCTCGCGGCGGCGGCGCGCGAGCTCTCGCTGCGCGCACCGGCGCTCGTGCGCGCCGGCGCGGTCGAGCTGATCGCCGCCGATCCGGAGCCGCGCCCGCTCGGCCGCTTCGACGCCGCGACACCGCTCGCGGAGGCGTTGCTCGCCGCGGCCGCGCGTCTGCCCGTGGGACGCGCGCTGCCCGCGCCGGCCGAGGCCGGACCCCGCATCGACCGGCTCGTCGCCACCCTCGCCGGCCGCGCCCCCGAAGGGCCCCGCGCGCTGATCCTGCCGGTCGGTGGCTGGTCGATCGACGCGGCCCAGCTCGGCGAAGTGCACGCCGCCCGTCTCGGCGACGCCGCGCCCGACTGGGCGCGAGCGGTGGTCGACGGCGGGCGCGCGCTCGCCGCGGCCCACTGGGTGCCCCTGCTCTACGGCCTGCGCCGCGATCCGTCGGCTCTCGCCGGAGCCGGCCCCGGCCCGCAGTCGAGCACCGGGCCGCGCGGAGACACCCGGATCACCTACCCGATCTTCACCTTCCCGCGGCGGCGGGCGGACGAGTCGGTCACTCAGAGCGACGCGCTCGAAACGGCGCTCGACTTCTCGCTGGCCGCGCTCACCCAGCTCGCGCGTCCCGGCTCGGGCGCGTTGGTCGGCTCGGGCCGCCACCTCGAGTCGACGCTCGGCCGGCTGCTCGGGCGCGCCCGGCTGATCGTCTCGGCACCGCCGCTCGAACCGGGGCGCCGGGTCCGGCGCGAGGT
>WYBK01000306.1 GCA_011525905.1 Acidobacteriota bacterium | reverse complement strand
TCGGTCAGCCGGGCGGCGGCCACCTGGCCCAGCTTCGCCGCGAGCTCGCGCCGCGCACGGGAGAGCCCGGGCGGGCGCCAATCCGGTCGGTGGGCGTCGCTCGCGACGACGTGGGCGAGCCCTCCCTCGACCAGCTCCCAGGCGCGCAGGCGGGCGGGGCGGCCGAAGTCGCCGCACAGGCTCGCCGCGGTCACCTGGAGGTAGGCGCCGGCGTCGACCAGCCGCTCGAGCAGCCCGTCGCCATCGAGCCAGAAGAAGGGGGTGAGCTCGGCGTGGGCGATCAGCGTCTTCAGCCCCCGCTCGGCCAGCTCGAGCACCAGCTCGACCGGCTCGGGCCCGATGCCGCGCGGGTCGAACTCGAGCAGCAGCGCGTCCGAGCCGCCGAGGGTGCGGATGCCGGCGCGGTCCGGGGCGTCGAGGTCGGCGAGGATCTCGCTGTCGACCCGCACCTCGCCGCCGAGCAGGAGGCGGGGCGCGCCACCGGCGGCCGCGGCCGCCGCGGCGAGCTCGGCGAGCGCCGCCTCGAGCCGCGTGGGGTCGCCGGTCGCCCACTCGTCGCGCCGCTGGTGCGGGGTCGCGACCAGCGTCGTGCAGCCGTCGGCGCGCGCCATCCGGCACATCTCGAGCGCCGCGTCGAGCGCCGCCGGACCGTCGTCGACGCCCGGCAGCAGGTGCAGGTGCAGGTCGATCACAGCGCGGCGACGCCGCCCTTGGCGGCCGGCGTCTCGGGGCTGCCGTAGGCCTCGTAGGTGTAGCCGCTGCGGTAGCGCCCGTCGATCGCGTGGTGGCGGTTGAGCACGGCGCCGAGCAGCTTGACGTCGGCCTGGGCGATCCGGTCGCGGCAGGTCTTGGCGTCGCGCCGCTGGACGTGGCCGGCGCGCAGGCAGAGCACCACGCCGTCGGTCTGCGCGCCGAGCAGGATGCCGTCGGTGACCGCGAGGGTGGGCGCCGTGTCGATCACCGCGATGTCGAAGTGCTCGCGCACGAAGTCGAGGAACTCGCGCATCCGCCCCGAGGAGATGAGCTCGGAGGGGTTGGGCGGGATCGGCCCGGAAGGGGTCAGGTGGAGGTTCTCGACCTCGGTGCGGAAGATCACCTGCTCGACGGCGGCGCCGTGGGTCAGGAAGTTGACCAGGCCGAGCTTGTTGGCGATCTTGAAGACCTCGTGGACGCGCGGCTTGCGCAGGTCGCCGTCGACCAGCAGCACCCGCTTGCCGAGCTGCGCCAGCACGACGGCGAGGTTGGCGGCGGTCGAGGTCTTCCCCTCGGAGGGCACGGCCGAAGTGACCACGATCGTCTTGAGCTCCTTGGCCGAGGAGAGCAGCAGGGCGGTGCGCAGCGCCCGGTAGGCCTCGGCGACCGCCAGCCGCGGCCGCTTGAGCGGCAGCAGCTCGATCTGGACGTCCTCCTCGGCCGCGCGCTTGCGCACCCGGCTCTTCTTCTCCCGCTTCTTGGCCTCGCCGTAGCCGTAGCCGTACCCGTAGCCGTAGCCGTACCTGCCGAGCACGCCATAGCTCTTCGATTCGTTCGAGACGTCGGGGATGGTGGCGAGCACCGGGATGCCGAGCTGACGCTCGACCTCCTCCGTGCTCTTGACCGTGCGGTCCATGTAGTGGAGCAGCAGCACCAGGCCGAAGCCGGCCATCAGGCCGCCGCCCAGGCCCATCGTGAGGCTGCGCTTGAGCGAGGGGCGGAAGGGGGCGCCCGGCACCAGCGCGCGGTCGACCACCCGGACGTTCGACTCCCCTTGAGCCTGCAGGCGCGAGGCGACGTCGGTTTCCGACTGGCGGCGCAGCAGCTCGTCGAGCAGACCGCGGCGGGTCGAGATCTCGACCTGCAGGTTGTTGTACTCGACCGCGGCGGAGTTGAGCTCCCGGTTCTCCGCCTTGACCCGGTTGAGCTCGGCGGTCAGCGACGTTTGGCGGCGCTGCATCGTCTCGTACTCGGAGCGCGCCACCTGGCGCGCCTTGTCGAGCGACTCGCCGACGATCACCCGCAGGTTGCGCTTCGCCTGGTCGATCCGCCCCTGCAGCTCGACCATCGCCGGCCACTCGGGCTTGTAGAGGTTGAGCTTCGAGGCGTACTCGCGCTCGAGCTCGAGCAGCGCCGCGCGCTGCTGGGCGACCAGCGGGTCGTTCAGCACCTCGGCGGCGCGGTCCGGCGTCATCGAGTTGAGCTCGTTGAGGTTCGCCTCGCGGTTGATCCGCTCGGAGACCGCCGCGATGTAGTCCTGGTTGAGCGCCTCGAGCTTGCGGATGGTGACGTTGGTCGAGGGGTCGAGCGAGACGATGTCGGTGCGGCTCGAGTAGGCCTGGAGCTGGTTCTCCTTGTCCTGGATCTCCTGCTTCAACGCCTCGATCTGCTGGGCGTAGAAGACCGAGGCCTTGCCCGCGACCTGGGAGCGGTTCTCGATCCCCCAGTCGATGAAGGCGTCGGCGACTCCATTCGCGATGCGCGCGGCGAGCTGGGGGTCGCGGCTGCGGTAGGAGATCTCGACCAGCATGGTGCGCTGCACGGGATTGACGGCCAGCCCACCCAGGACCATCCCGGCGAGCCGGCCGATCGCCGCCTCGTCATCGGCCGCCGAGACCGTGCCGCCGGCGGCGCGAACGGCCGCCTGGGCGTTGAACGCCGGGTCCTCGTGCAGCCGCAGGTTGAGCACCACCCTCTCCGCCATCCCCCGGCTCGTCAGGAGGCGGTACTGGGTCGGGTAGTACTCGACGTTCCAGTAGTTCTCCATCCAGGCGTCCTGGGCGCCGCCGAGCGGCACCGAGATGCGCCGCTCGATCTGGATGAGCGTGGTCGCCATGAACTCCTTGGGAGTGA
>WYBK01000305.1 GCA_011525905.1 Acidobacteriota bacterium | reverse complement strand
TCGGCGGCGTGGAGCTCGGGGGGGAGGTGGATCCGCTCCGGGACGAAGCGCAGGTCGGGGAGGGTCGCGGCGAAGAGGTCGCAGGTCGCGCGCGCCAAGTCGCAGGCGCGGAAGAGGGGGGCCTTCAAGCGCTGGAGGTCGCGGTGGTAGCCGCTCGGGAGCTTCGCCGGGATCGCCAGCGCCTCGACGAGCGCCGCGAGGGTGACCGCCGAGGCCGCGCGGGCGAGCTCGAAGAGGTCGGGGTTCTTCTTCTGCGGCATGATCGAGCTGCCGGTCGTCATCGCCTCGGGTAGCGCGACGAAACCCATCTCCTTCGAGGCGTACCAGACGAGGTCGGCGGCGAGCCGGCCGAGGTCCTGGGTCAGCAGGTGGACCTCGAAGAGCAGCTGGGCCTCGGCCTTGCCGCGCGAGAGTTGGACCGCGGTGACCGGCGCTTGCGTCTCCCGGAAACCGAGCGCGGCGCGCGTCGCCTCGCGGTCGAGGTCGAGGCCGGGCGTGCCGTAGCCGGCGGCCGAGCCCAACGGGTTCTTCTCGATCCGGCGGGCGCAGGCCTCGAGCCCGGCGGCGTCGTCCTCGAGCTCGGCGGAAAAGCCCCCGGCCCAGAGCGCGACCGAGGAGGGCATCGCCGGCTGCAGATGGGTGTAGCCGGGCAGCGCGAGACCCTCGTGGCGCTCGGCGACCTGGTCGAGCGCCGAAGCGACCGCGCGCGCGCCGGCGGCGAGCGCCGCGGCTTCCGCGCGCATCCAGAGGCGCAGCGCCGCGAGCACCTGGTCGTTTCTCGATCGCCCGAGGTGGATGCGGCCGCCCGCTTCCCCGATCCGCGCGGTCAGCCGGCGTTCGAGCGCGGTGTGGACGTCCTCGTCGGCGAGCTCGACGCGCCAGGCCCCCGCCGCGTGCTCGGCTCGCAGCGCCTCGAGCCCGGCGCGGATCGCCGCGAGGTCGTCGGCCGAGAGCAGGGCGCGCGCGGCGAGCATCTCGGCGTGCGCGATCGAGGCCTCGACGTCGTGGGCGACCAGGCGGTCGTCGAGCGCGTGGTCCTCGCCGGCGGTGTAGGCGAGCACGCGCGCGTCGAGCGGCGCCCCCTTCTCCCAGAGCCGGCTCACGCCGCGCCCTCGCGGCCCGGCTCTCCCCGCGCGGGCGTCGCCACCCGGCGGGCGAAGGCGCGCGCGAGCGCGGCGTAGAAGCGCGCGCCGTCGAGGATCTCCTGCTCCTCGACGAACTCGTCCGGCGTGTGCGAGCGCTCCGAGCGCCCCGGGCCGACCTTGATCCCGGGAGTCGAGGCGGGCAGCAGCGCCCAGTCCGAGAGCGTCGAGGAACCGAAGCGACGCGCCTCCGGGCGCGCCTCGCATGCCGCGGCGAGGAGCGGCGAGCCCGGAGGCGTCTCGCGCGGCGCGAAGCGGTCGGAGACCACGTGCACCTCGCCCGCGACCGCGGCGCGCACGCGCGCGACGAGCGCCTCGGGAGCGACGTTGGGCGTGGCGCGCAGGTCGAGGATCGCGCTCGCCTCGGCCGGCACGACGTTGCGCGCCTCGCCGGCGCGCACCACCGTCGGCTCGAGCGTCGTCGCTCCGAGCTCGGCGTGCTCGGGGGCGAGCTCGAGCCGCTCGAGCGCGATCAGGTCGCGCGCCAGCAGCAGCGCGGCGTTCGGCGCGCCGAGCGCGCGCGCGTGGGCGGCGTGCGCCGCGCGGCCGCGCGCCGTGAGCTCGAGCACCAGCAGCCCCTTCTGCGCCACCGCGAGGTCGAGGCCGGTCGGCTCGCCGAAAACGGCGCCGGCGATCGGCAGGCCGCGCGCGGCGAGCGCGTCGAGCACGTCGCGGGTGCCGCGGCTCCTGGTCTCCTCCTCGGCGACCAGCGCCAGGGCGAGGGTCACCCCGAGCGGCGCGCGGGCGAGCTCGAGGAAGGCGGCAGTCATCGCCGCCACCGAGGCCTTGGCGTCGTTGGCGCCGAGGCCGTAGACCCGCCCCTGCTCGCGGGTCGCCGCGAACGGGGCGCGCCGCCAGCCGGGTACAGCGGGCACGGTGTCCAGGTGGCTGTCGAAGAGCAGCAGCGGCCCGCCGCCGGCGAGCGCGAGCAGCGAGCCTCCGAGCCGCTCGACGCGCGCGCCGCGCGCCGCGAGGTAGCCGGCGGCGAAGTCGGCGATCGCCCCCTCCTCCCCCGAGAGCGAGGGAATCTCGACCAGCCGCGCGTGGAGCTCGAGCAGCTCCGCGGCCGACAGGCTCACGCGCCCCCTGCCGGGGGTGCCGCCGCCGCGTCGGGGACGACCATCGTGCCGATCCCCTCGTTGGTGAAGACCTCGGCGAGCAGCGCGTCGGCGGCCCCCGCGGGCACCACGTGCACGCGCGCCACGCCCCCCTCGAGCGCCCGCCGGATCGCTGCCGCCTTGGGCAGCATCCCCCCTGCGAGCGCGCCGCGCGCGGCGAGCTCGGCCAGCCCCGCGAGGTCGACGAGCGAGACCAGGGTGCGCGGGTCGTCGGCGCGCTCGAGGATCCCCGGCGCCGAGGTCGCCAGGATCAGCTTCTCGGCGCCGAGCGC
>WYBK01000304.1 GCA_011525905.1 Acidobacteriota bacterium | reverse complement strand
GGTCGAGGCGGGCACGCCGGTCGCGGTCGACCCGCGCGGCCTGGTCTACGCCGAACCGGCCGAGTGAGCGGCGAGCGGGCGATCGCCCGCCGCGCCGACGGTGCGCAGCGCGTGCGCCAGCCGCTCGCCGGCAGCGACCTCGGCGCCCGGACCGAGGATGGCGTGGGCGAGCGTCGCTCCGGCCCCGACCCGCGCGCCGGGCAGCACTAGGGCGCGCTCGAGCCGCGCGCCGGCGGCGACCTTCGCACCGGCCTCGACGACGCTGCGCGCGAGACGTGCCGTCGGCTCGACGTCGGCTCCGGGCAGCGCGCGCGCGCCCCGGGCCGGCAAGCCGTCGAGCGCCCGGGCGAGCGCCCCCTCGAGGTAGCGCTCGGGCGTTCCGAGGTCGTGCCAGGCGCGCGCCGTCTCGACCGCCGCGATCTCCTGCCCGCGCGCGAGCAGCGGTTCGTAGAGCGCCGCGACGATGTCGCTCCTGCCCGCCGGCAGGTCGGCGAGCAGCTCGGGTGCGAGCGCCGCCGCGCCGGCGAAGACCCGGCGCACGCGCGCCGCGCCCCAGGCGAGCGCGTCCCGGCGGAAGGCGAGGACCCGCTCCCCCTCGAGCGCCACGCCGCCGCCAAACGGGAGCGGATCGACCGTGCGGTGGAAGAGCAGCGTCGCGACCGCCCCCTGGCGCCGCGCGCGCCGGTGGCGCGCGAGCAGGCGCGCGAGCGGCCAGCGGCAGAGCGTGTCGCCGTTGACCAGCAGGACGACGTCGGCCGGAGCGAAGAAGTCGGCGAGCGGCGGCAGGGCGCCGCCGGTGCCGAGCAGCTCCGGCTCCTCCGAGTAAACGAGCGGCAGGCCGCCGAAGCTCGCGCCGAAGGTCGCGCGGATCGCCTCGCCGCGGTGGTGGAGGTTCAACGCCGCCGCCTCGACGCCCGCGGCGCGCAGCCGCTCGAGGGTCCAGGCGGCGAGCGGCCGGCCGGCGACCGGCAGCAGCGGCTTGGGCAGCTCGTCGGTCAGCGGCCGCAGCCGTTCGCCGCGCCCGGCGGCGAGCACGAGGGCGCGCACGCGCCGCGCCGCCACCGCCCCGGTTACTTTCCGTCGCGGAAGATCATGTCGCGCGGCGCGTCGGGGTTCGTGGCGACGTAGTCCTCGTAGAGCATCAGGTAGGACTTGCGCACCGCGGTCGCCGGGTCGAAGCCGCAGCGCTTGGCGACCGCCTCGGCCTTCTCCCCCTCGAACTCGACGAAGTCGCCGATCGGCGTGTGGTCGAGACAGATGGTCTCGGCGCCGAGCCGCCACTCCTCGCGGATCTTCTGGTAGCGCCGCTCGACCTGGTAGCCGAGCGCGCGGAAGAGCTCGAGCGCGAGCTCGGCGCTCTCGACGCGCATCTCGAGCTCGGAGCGCAGCTTCGCCGCCCCCTCGAAGCTGGCCGGACCCTTGAAGGTAATCAGCGCGTTGCGTCCGTCCTGGCGCACGCGCAGCACCGAGCCGTGGCGGGCGAGCTCCCCCTTGCGGTCGAACAGCCAATTGTCCTCGTCGGCGGGCGGGCCGACCCGCTCGGCCTCGAGCTCGAGCAGCCGCGCGCGCAGCGTGTCGAGGTCGACTTGGGCGAACTTCAGCTCCCGTTCGACCGGCGGTTTCTTGCCGCTCATGCCGCCCCCAGCCGGTCGAGGAAGCGCACCACCGCCCGGGCGCCGTCGTGGAAGTTGACCAGGTCGAACTTCTCGTTGGGCGAGTGCAGGCCGTCGTCCTCGAGACCGAAGCCCATGAGCAGCACCGGCACGGCGAGCACGTCGGCGAAGGTGCCGACGATCGGGATCGAGCCGCCGGTGCGGATGCGCAGCGCCTTCTGCCCCCAGACGTCCGCCATCGCGGCGAGCGCCGCCTCGGCGATCGGGCCGGTGGCGTCGACCGTCACCGCCTCGGCGCCGTGCAGCGCCTCGACGGTCACCTTCACTCCGGGCGGGGCGACGCGCGCGACGTGCGCTCGGACCAGCTCGGCGATCTTGGCCGGCGTCTGGTCGGCGACCAGCCGGAAGGAGACCTTGCAGCCGGCCGCCGCCGGCAGCACGGTCTTCGCCCCCTTGCCCTGGTAGCCGCACCAGAGGCCGTTGACGTCGCAGGTCGGCCGCGCCCAGGTCCGCTCGACGTAGCTGTAGCCCTGCTCGCCGGCGAGCGCCGGCACCGCGAGGTCGCGCCGGACCTCCTCCTCGTCCCAGCCGAGCGCGGCGAACTCGGCGCGCTCCCAGTCGGCGAGCGGCCGCACGTCGTCGTAGAAGCCGTCGACCAGGATCCGCCCGGTCGCCGGGTCGCGCAGCGAGGCGACGATTCCGGCGAGCGCATTGCCCGGGTTCTCGACCCCGCCGCCGAAGACGCCGGAGTGCAGGTCGCGGTTCGGTCCTTGGACGCGGATCTCGAAGTAGGCGAGACCTTTCAGGCCGTAAGTGAGCGCCGGCACGCCGGGCGCCCACATCGAGGTATCGGAGACCAGCACGCAGTCGCAGGCGAGCTTGCTGGCGCCGTCCTCGCGCACGAAGCGCTCGATCGACTCGCCCCCCGACTCCTCTTCCCCCTCGATCAGCAGCTTGACGTTGACCGGCAGCTCTCCCCGCTCGGCGAGCATCGCCGCGAGCGCCGTGACGTGGGCGTAGCTCTGCCCCTTGTCGTCGGTGGCGCCGCGCGCCACCACCCGCCCCTCCTCGATCGTCGGCTCGAAGGGGGGATTGCGCCACTCGTCGAGCGGGTCGGGGGGCTGGACGTCGTAGTGGCCGTAGATCAGCACCGTCGGCCGCTCGGGGCCGGCGCCGGTCCACTCGGCGTAGACCAGCGGGTGCCCCTCGGTCGCGATCTTCTCGGTGGCGAGCCCGGCCGCGGCGAGCCGGCCGAGCAGCCAGTCGGCAGCCCGCTCGACTTCGGCCGCGTAGTCGGGGTCGGTCGAGATCGACGGAATGCGCAGGAACTCGCAGAGCTCGGCGACCGCCCGGTCGCGGCCGCGCTCGAGGCGGGCGAAGACGTCTTCGGATCCGACGGACATGTTGGGTCCTCGCATGAGCCCCCGGAGGCGGGGGCAGAGCAGTCTAGCAAAGCGTGGCGGGTGCGGCGGCGCGCCGGCAGGGGGCGCAGCGGGCGGCTCAGGTGCGCGGGTCGCTGGCGCCCGGCTCGGGGGCGCGCACCGAGCGCAGCATGCCGAGGAACTCCTCGCGCGCGGCGCCGAGGGTCGCGGCCGGGCCGGTCGCCTTGAAGAACCAGGGGCCCCCCTCCCCCTCGACCACCGCGCCGACCAGCTTGGAGTCGGGCTCCGGCTGGGCGGGGCCCCCCATGCCAGTCGGCAGGAGGGTGCCGGAAACGTCGATCCAGGTGACGCGGAAGGCGCCGGCCTCGAAGGCGCCCCGCTCCGGCTCGACTCCCGGCGTGACGTCGACCTGGCCGACCCAGCGTTCCAGGTTCGACTCGACCTCGCCGCCGCCGCCGACGCCGAAGTGGAAGACCGAGAGGAGCGCCGCGCCCCCCGCGCCGGGGATCGCGGCCTGCGCGATGCGCATCGACGAGCTCGGCGCCTGCCGCTCCCAGCGCTCGGGCAGGTCGAAGACCAGGCCGAGCGCCGCGACCGTGCGCCCCTCGGGCGCGGGGGCCGCGGCGGGTGCGCCGGCGCGCGGCGAGACCAGACCGGGCGCCCCCGTGCTCGGCGGCGCGGCGGTCGAGACCGCGAGCGGAGGCGGCTCGGAGGAGCCGCCGCAGGCCGCGGCGAGCAGCAGGAGCGAGGCGGCGAGCGGGCGGAGGGCGCGGACGGTCCGGTTCATGGGCGCGGGCATCCTACACGGCCGCCGCTCAGGCGGCCTCCTTGACCGCCTGGATGATGTCCTGGATCGCCTTCTTGCCGTCGCTGAAGAACATCAGGCAGTTGGGCGCCGCGAAGAGCGGGTTGGGGATGCCGGCGAAGCCGGGCGAGAGGCTGCGCTTGACCACGATCACCGTGCGCGCCTTGTCGACGTCGATGATCGGCATGCCGGCGATCGGGCTCTTCGGGTCGGTGCGCGCCACCGGGTTGACCACGTCGTTGGCGCCGAGCACGATCGCCACGTCGATCTGCTCCATCTCGCCGTTGATGTCGTCCATCTCGCGCAGCTTCTCGTAGGGCACGTTGGCCTCGGCGAGCAGCACGTTCATGTGCCCCGGCATGCGGCCGGCCACCGGGTGGACCGCGTACTCGACGTTGACTCCCTTGTCCTCGAGCAGCTGGGCGAGCTGGCGCACCGTGTGCTGCGCCTGCGCGACCGCCATGCCGTAGCCGGGGACGACCACCACGCGCTGCACGCCCTCGAGCATCATGGCGATCTCCTCGGGCGAGGTCGCCTTGACGGTCTTGTAGACCTCGTCGGCGTCGGGCGTCTCGCTGGTCGGTCCCATGACGCCGAACAGCACGTTGGTCATCGACCGGTTCATCGCCTTGCACATGATCTGCGTGAGGATGATGCCGGAGGCGCCGACCAGCGAGCCCGAGACGATCAGCACCGTGTTGTCGATGACGAAGCCGGTCGCGGCGCCCGCCAGGCCCGAGTAGGAGTTCAGCAGCGCGATCACCACCGGCATGTCGGCGCCGCCGATCGAGATGGTCAGCAGCACGCCGAGCACGCCCGCGGCGCCGACCAGCAGCCAATAGAGCAGCTCGTTGGTCGGATCGAGCACGCTGGCGACGCACAGCGCGACCGCGACCACCGCCGCGAGCGCCTTCAGCGCGTCGATGCCGGGGAAGCGGTCCTTCTTGATCAGCAGGATGCCGGCGATCGCGAGCGCCGAGACGACGATGCCGGCGCCCATCGCGCGGTCGGTCGCGCTCGCTCCCTCGGCGAGCGCCGCGGTAGCGCCGTAGCCGGCGCCGCCCAGCGCGACGAGGGCCGAGAAGCCGTACTTGAGGATCTTCTGGCCGGTGCGCAGCTTCCACTTGACGGCCAGGAACTCGGCGAGCTTGCCGAAGGCGACCCAGCTGCCGAAGAAGGTGACCGAGCCGATCAGCGCGGTCGCCGCGGTGGCGACTTTGGTCTGCAGGTCGGCCGACACGGTGCCCGCGGTCACCGCCGACCGCAGCGCGACCAGCGAGGCCGCGGCGACCAGCACCGAGGCGGCACCGCCGAAGCCGTTGAACAGCCCGACCATCTCGGGCATCGAGGTCATCTTGACCTTCTCGGCGGCGACCCAGCCGAACAGGGTGCCGAGGACGACGCCGCCGAGGACGTAGGTCCAGATCATCGGCTGGCCGAGGATGGTCGCGCCGATGGCGATCGCCATGCCGAAGACGCCGGCCCAGTTGCCGCGCACCGCCGTGCGCGGGTGGGCCATCCACATCAAGTCGACGATGAACAGGACGGCGGCGACGAGGTAGGCGAGGTCGCGCAGGTCTTGGGTGCTCATCGCGCTCTCCTCACCCCTTCTTCCGGAACATGCGCAGCATCCGGTCGGTGACCACGAAGCCGCCGACGACGTTGACGGTCGCGAAGAAGACCGCGACGCCCGAGATGACGTGCACCGCTTCGGGCAGGTCGGGCTGGCCGGCGAGGATCAGCGCGCCGACCAGCGTGATGCCGGAGATCGCGTTGGAGCCCGACATGAGCGGGGTATGCAGCGTCGGCGGCACCTTGGTGATGACCTCGAAGCCGACGAAGATGGCGAGGACGAAGACGGTCAGCAGTGCGACGAAACCCATGAGCCCTCCGGTTTGCCGGGACGGCGCGCGCGGTTGCCGGACGGCGCGCGGCACGGCCCCAAGCGGCCCTGCGCGCGGCGCTGCGTCGGTCCGCGCGGGAAGCTACCACAGGGGTTTCCGGCCCCCAGCCGCCCACCGGGGCGGGCCGGCCGCGCCTCAGCGCGCGGGCGGCAGGTCGAGCGTCCAGAGGCGCGCGGTGTAGTGCATGCGCTCGTAGGCGATGTGGCGCCCGTCCGGCGACCAGTCGGGCCAGCGCAGGTAGCCGCTCGTCTCCGGCGGGACGTCGAGCAGCCGCTCGGGCTCCCCGAGTCCCGCGACCGCGAGGTACCAAGCGCCGCCGCGGTGCGCCGAGTAAGCGATCCGCCGGCCGTCCGGTGAAAACGTCGCCCCCCAGGAGGGCCCCTCCCCGGTCGGCAGCCGCTCCGGCTCGCCGCCGGCGCGCGCCAGCCGCCAGATCTCGTTCGAAGACCCGTCGGTCGCGCCGGCTTGGAAGGCGAGCCAGAGCCCGTCATCGGAAAAGACCGGGTAGTCGACCGGGCGGCCGAGTCGGGTCCGCTGGACCGCTTCGCCCGTCTCCGCGTCGGCGAGGAAGAGCTCCTGAGCCCCGCCCTGCCCGGCGGCCGTGAAGGCGACCGTCCGCAGGTCTCGGGTGAGCGCGACGGGCCGGGGCCGCGAGCGTTCGAGCAGCGCCGCGAACGCGGCGGGCCAAGCGCGCGGGCGCTGCCGCCCGCTCTCGATGTCGAGCTCGAGGAAGCTGCCGTCGCGCCAGACGATCACCGTAGTCGGGCCGCTCCAGATCCCGCGACCGACGTCGAAGACCCGCTCGGCGCCCGTCGCGCGCTCGAAGAGGACCGTCTCGCCGCGGGCACCCGGTCGCACCAACTCGTAGACGAGGCGGCCGCCGTCCGGCGAGTACCGCGGCAGCCAGAGACGCCGCGCGCCCGTCGCGGCAATCGTGCGGAGCCTCGTCGCCGCGGCGCGCTCGCCTTCCAGCTCAACCTCCTCGACACGTGGCTCGGCGAGGCACTCCGTGTAGAGCAGTCGGCGCCCGTCCGGCGAGAGGGCGAGGCTGGTCGTCGGGTCGGGCGCCGGCGCCAGGATCGGCTCCGGCGGCCCCTCCCCGGCGAGCGGCAAGCGCACGATGCGCACGACGAGACCGGCCGAGAGCGCCAGCAGCGCGCGGCCGTCGGGCGTCGGCGTCGGCTCGTACCAGAACAGCGGGTCGCCGGTCGCGGCGGTCAGGCGCTCGGCCTCCCCACCCGTGGCGGGGATCCGGAAGAGGGCGCCGCCGCCCCTGAGGCGGCCGGTCGCGTAGTAGACCCACCGCCCGTCCGGAGAGACCGCCGGCATCCCGTGCCCGCCGAACTCCCGATCGGCCTGGGTGAGCTGGCGCGCCTCCCCCGAGTCGAGATCGAGCGTCCAGAGCGTCGCCAGGTAGGTCGCGGGCCAGCCGACCGCTCCGAGCGTCGGCGTCCCCGGTTGCGAGAAGACGAGCCGCCGGCCGTCGGGAAACCAGGCCGGCTGCGCGCCGAAGTCGACGAGCTGTCGGGGCGGCCCCCCGGTCGGCGCGACCCGCCAGAGGCCGCCGGCCGCGACGTCGCGATAGACGATCGCCGAGCCGTCGGGAGACCAGGCCGGATCGACCTTGGCCCCGCCGCCACTGGTGATCTGCCGCGCTGGGCCCCCCGCGAGGGGGCGGACGAAGAGCTCGAGCCCCCCCGCGGCGTCGCTCGAGTAGACGATCTGGCTGCCGTCGGGCGAGAAGTCGCCGCCGCCATTGTAGCCGGGGTCGAGCGTGCGCAGCTCGGGGCTCGGCGTCCACGCCGGACGCTTCGCGGGCGTCGGCCC
>WYBK01000303.1 GCA_011525905.1 Acidobacteriota bacterium | reverse complement strand
GTAGCGCGGCTCGTTGCGCAGCGGGTCGAGGCGGGGGTGGACCTTGACCCAGACCAGCGTCTGGTCGTGCTCGTCGTGGGCCCGCTCGAGCCAGTCGAGGGCGGTCGCGATCTCGCCCAGGCAGGCGTAGACCGAGGCGATGCCGTAGGAGGAGACGTAGCGCCGCTGCTTCAGCTCGAGCAGCTCGTCGACGATCGCCAGCGCCTCGGCGCGTCGCCCGGCGCGGGCATGGACGTGCGCCAGTCCCGAGGAGGGCTCGGGCGGCCCCTTGGTGACCAGCGCGGCGGCGGTCTTGAACTCGGCGACGGCCTCGTCGAGTTGGCCGACGTGCTCGAGCGCGCGCGCGAGGTCGGTGTGGCCGGCGAGGAAGTTCGGGTCGACCGCGAGCGTCTCGCGGTAGAGCGCGATCGCCTCCTCGTAGCGGCGCGCGTAGAAGAGCACGTCGCCGACCGAGCCCTTGATGATCAGCGAGAGCGGATCGTTCTCGAGCGCCCGCCAGGCGACCGGCAGCGCCTCGTCGTGCCGCCCCAGGCCGGAGAGCAGGTGGGAGTACCAGCGGTAGGCCGTGGCGTAGCCCGGGTTGAGCTCGATGGCGCGCCGGTAGGAGGCCTCCGCCGCCGGCCAGTCCCACTCCCACATCCGCTGCACGAAGCCGAGCGAGGTGTGCAGCTCGGCCAGCGTGTCGTCGATCGCCAGCCCCTGCTCGGCCGCCGTCCGCGCCTTCGGGTAGGCCTCCCCCGGGGGGAGCGCCTTGACGTTGCCGAGCACGCTGTAGCTGTCGGCCAGGCCCGCGAAGGCGCGCGCGTAGAGCGGATCGAGCTCGAGCGCGCGCTCGAACAAGCCGATCGCGGTCTTCATCCCCTCCGGCGTCTTCCAGCGGCTCCAGACGTGCCGCCCCTTGAGGTAGGCCTGGTGCGCCTCCGGATTCTCGGTCGCGCCGCGCGCGACCCGCTCGCGCAGCGGGGCCGAGAGGCGGTGGCGCAGGTTCTCGGCCAGCTCGCGGGCGATTCGCTCCTCGGTCGGCAGCAACTCCCGGGACGAACAGCGATAGCGCTGCCCCCAGAGGCGGGCGCCATCGCCGGCGTCGACCAGCTCGACCTCGATCACGAGCCCGTCGGCCTGCGACCGGATCCGGCCGGCGACGAGCGCGCGCACGCCGAGCTCTTCGCCGATCTTGCGCAGCGACGCCTGCTCGGCGAAGGGCAGGACGGCGCTGCGCGCCAGCACGCGCAGGTTCGGCAGGCGCGCGAGGCGGTCGACCAGGCCGTCGGTCAGTCCCGCGCTCAGGTATTCGAGGTCCGAGTCTTCGCCGTCGTCGCGAAAGGGGAGCACCGCGAGCGAGCCGATCGCGCCCGCGCCGAGCTCGGCCGGCAGCGGCGTCGGCGTCGCCGCCGCCGCCGCCGCGGCTCCCTCGGCGGCGGGGGAGCCGACTCGCTCGAGCGCCCGTCGCAGCGCCGCCGCGTCGCGGTAACGGGCCGACGGCTCCTTGGCGAGCAGACGCAGGATCACCTCGGCGAGGCCGGCCGGCAGGTCGGGCGAGAGCGCCTGCGGCGGCACGACCGGGGCGTGCAGGTGCTGCGAGACGAGGGCGAGCGGATCGTCGCCGGTGAACGGCAGCCGGCCGGTCGCCCAGCGGTAGAGCATGACGCCGAGCGAGTAGAGGTCGGCGCGCCCGTCGATCTCGCGCCCCAGCGCCTGCTCGGGCGAGAGGAAGCTGGGCGTGCCGAGGATCGTCCCGGCGCGGGTGACGCGCGAGCTTCCCGGGGCGAGCGCGATCCCGAGGTCGGTGAGCTTGACCCGCGGCCCGTCGGGGCCCCGCACGACGAGGACGTTGGCCGGCTTCAGATCGCGGTGCACCAGGCCGCGGCCGTGGGCGTGCTCGAGCGCGTCGCAGATCCGCCGCGCGACGAGCAACGCTTCGTCGAGCGACTCCGGCGGGTGCTCCTCGAGGCTCGGCCCGGGCACGTACTCCAGGACCAGGTAGGGGAAGCCGCCCGCCTCGCCGGCGTCGTGTACGGTGACGATGTTCGGATGGTCGAGCGCGGCGGCGGCGCGCGCCTCGCGCAAGAAGCGCTCGCGGGCCCGGGCGTCGAGCCGCTCCGGCGACATCCGCTTGATCGCCACCGTGCGCTCGAGACGGTCGTCGCGGGCCTCGTAGACGATGCCCATGCCCCCCCGCCCGATCTCGCGCACGATGCGGTAGCGGTCGAGCGAGGTGCCGGTCGGGTCGCCGCCGAACAGGCCGCGCGCGCCAGCCAGGCCGGCGAACGCGCCCCCCGTCGCGAGCCCGTCGGTGGCGGTGCGCTGGGCGTGGACGAGCAGGCTGCCGACCAGCGCCCGGAGCTCGGGATCGGCGCCGCAGGAGCGGTCGAGGAACGCCGCCCGCTCTCTCTCGGGCAGCTCGAGAGCGGCCTGCAGCAGACGGTCCGCGGCGTCGAAGCGCGATTCGGCCATGCGTGGCGGGATGATAGCGGTCCCGCTCGCCTTCGGGTGGGAACCGCTCCGCGGGGCGAGGCCGGGCGCGCGCCGGCCGGGGTACCATTCGGGGGCGGGTGCTTTCCCGCCCGCAAGCTCAGGAGACCGCCATGAAGAAGTTGCTCGTCGGATTCTTCGCCCTGGTCGGCGCGCTCGTCGTCCTCGGCCTGATCGTCGTCGCCTTCGTCGCGCTCGCCGGCTCGGCGATGAAGCCGGGCGTGCCGAAGCAGGTGCTGCTCGAGGTCGACCTCGAGCGCGAGGTCGTCGAGTACAAGCCGGACGATCCGGTGGCGCAGGCGGTGCTCGGCGGCGCCGTGCCGCTGCGCGACCTGATCGAGGGGCTCGAGGTCGCCGCCGAGGACGAGCGGGTCGGCGCGCTGGTGGCGCGCGTCGGCGCCGTGCCCATGGGCCTGGCGACCGCGCAGGAGCTGCGCGACGCCGTCCTCGCCTTCCGCGCGAGCGGCAAGAGGGCTTTCGCCTTCGCCGAGACCTTCGGCGAGTTCGGGCCCGGCAACACCTCCTATTTCCTCGCCAGCGCCTTCGACGAGATCCACCTGCAGCCTTCGGGCGACGTCGGCCTGACCGGCGTCCTGATGGAGTCGATGTTCGTCGCCGGCACGCTCGAGAAGCTCGGCCTGGTGCCGCGCATGGGCCAGCGCTACGAGTACAAGAACGCGATGAACATGCTCACCGAGAAGGCTTACACGCCGGCGCACGAGGAGGCGATGCGGGCGATCGCCGCCTCCTGGCACCGCCAGATCGTCGCCGGCATCGCGGCGGGGCGCGGGCGCGGCGAGGAGGAAGTGCGCGCCCTGCTCGACGGCGGGCCCTATCTCGGCCCGCAGGCGCTCGAGGCCGGGCTGGTCGACTCGCTCGCTTACCGGGACGAAGTCTGGGAGAAGGCCGAGGCGGCGGTGGGCGAGTCGGTGAAGCGGCTCTCGCTCGGCAAGTACCTCGAGCGCGCCGGCCGGCCGCACCGCGCGGGGAGCGCGATCGCGCTGGTCTACGGCGTGGGCGGCGTCGCGCGCGGCAAGAGCGACTTGAACCCGCTGACCGGCGAGTTCACCATGGGCTCGGACACCGTGGCCCAGGCGCTGCGCGACGCGGTCGAGGACGACGACGTGAAGGCGATTCTCTTCCGCGTCGACAGCCCCGGAGGCTCCTACGTGGCCTCCGACACGATCTGGCACGAGACGGTGCGCGCCCGCGCGGCGGGCAAGCCGATCGTCGTCTCGATGGGCGACGTCGCCGGCTCGGGCGGCTACTTCGTGGCGATGGCGGCCGACAAGATCGTCGCCCAGCCCGGCACGATCACCGGCTCGATCGGCGTGCTCGGCGGCAAGTTTCTGACCGAGGGGTTGTGGAGCAAGCTCGGCATCAGCTGGGACGAGGTGCACGTCGGCGAGGGGGGCTCGATCTGGACGGGGCTCGCCGACTACGACGCCGCGCAGCTCGCGCAGCGCGAAGCCTGGCTCGACCGGATCTACCTCGACTTCACCTCCAAGGTCGCCGAGGGGCGGGGGCGCAGCCGGGAGGAGGTCCACGAGGTCGCCAAGGGGCGGATCTGGAGCGGCGAGGACGCGCTCGCCCGCGGTCTGGTCGACGCGGTCGGGGGCATGGACGTCGCGCTCCGTCTCGCCCGGGAGGCGGCGGGCCTCGCGCCCGACGCGGCAGTCGAGCTGCGCCTCTTCCCGAAGCCGAAGACCCCTCTCCAGGCGCTGCTCGCCACCCTGGGCGGCGAGCCGACGGCGACCCAGGCGGCGCTGGTCGAGTCGCTCGAGACGCTCCGGCCGCTCGCGCGGTTGGCGGTCCGCTCGGGCCTGCTGGCCGATCGCGCCGACGTGCTCGCCCTGCCCGACCCGGCGATCGCCGAGGGGCGCTGAGGGGAGCGGGGCCGCGGCCCGGCTCCGCCCTCGATCAGGCGCCGAGCCGAGCGGCGAGCTCGAGGACGGTGTTCCAGTTGCGCGCGGTGACCGGCGAGCCGGCCAGCCGGTCGAAGAGCGCCGGGGTGAGCTTCGAGCGTCCCGCGCCCTGCGGATAGTGGATCCAGAGGGCGTCGCCGACGCCCTCGATCCGCTCGCCGTCGGCGGCGCGCGCCCGCAGCCCCTCGACCGCGCCCGATGCCGGCGGGCGCTTGGCGAGCGCGAGGTGGACGAGCTTCGGCTCCGCCCG
>WYBK01000302.1 GCA_011525905.1 Acidobacteriota bacterium | reverse complement strand
GTGAAGCGCCTGCTGCTCCTGCTGCTGATCGCCGGGCTCGCGCTCTGGGGGTGGCGCTGGTGGCACAGCGACGAGCGCCGGATCCTCGCGCGCTGGCAGGAGGCGCAGGAGCTGTTCGAGAAGAGCGGCCCGGAGGACCAGCTCACCGCTTTCGGCCGCGTGCGCTCGATCACCGAGCTCTTCGCCCCCGGCTTCGTCGTCTCGGCCCGCCCCTACGAAGGAACCATCGCCGGCGCCCAAGAGCTCGCCGCGATCGTCCACCGCTATCGCGACGGCGCGCGCACGATCGAGATCGCCGACGGCGAGCGGGAGCTCGAGCTCTACGACAACGCCACCGCGCTGCTCACCGCCACGGTGCGCGTGGCGGGGGAGCGGGCAGGCGGCCCGGGGCGGGAGCGCTTCCGCGTCCGGGTCGCCTGGCGCGGGGACGAGGGGATCTGGCGGATCTCGGAGCTCGAGATCCTGGAAGTGCTGGAGGACTCCGGGCTCTTTTGATGCGATCCGGTCAGAGCGCCCACGCGGCGGCGAAGAGGCCCACCATGGCGAAGACGATGGCGATCTTGGCGGCGGCGGCGACGACCATGCCGAGCCAGGTGCCGAGGCCCACGCGCCCGGCGCCGGCGAGGTCGCGTCGCGCCAGCCACTCGCCGGCGAAGGCGCCGACGAAGGGGCCGAGCACGAGCCCGGGCAGGCCGAAGAAGAGCCCGGCGATCGAGCCGGCGAGCGCGCCCGCGAGCGCCCAGCGGCTGGCGCCCACGCGCTTGGCGCCGAGCGCCGCGGCGAGCGCGTCGACCGGCAGCGAGAGCGCGGCGAGCAGCGCGATCAGCAGCAGCGGCAGCCAGCCGACCCGCTCGAAGCCGTCGCTCGCCGCGGCCAGCACCAAGCCGCCGAGGACCAGCGGGACGCCGGGCAGCACCGGCAGCACCGTGCCGGCGGCGCCCAGCACGACCAGCAGGATCCCGGCCGCGAGCAGGAGAGGCTCCACGAGCGGGGACTCTACTCGTGCGATGCCGGATCGCGGGGCGAGGGGGGCGCGGTGAGGACCCCGGGCCGCGCGCACGCGGCGACGGCGGCGCTCTGGAGCATCCTGGTCGGCCTGCTGGTGCTCGGTTTGAAGCTCTTCGCGGCTTGGTGGACCGACTCGGTCGCCCTCTTCTCCGACGCCCTCGAGTCGACCGTCAACGTCGCGGCCGCCGCCGTGCTCTGGGTCGCCCTGCGCGTCGCGGCCCGCCCCGCCGATCAGAATCACCCGTTCGGCCACGCCAAGGCCGAACACTTCTCGGCCGGCATCGAGGGGACGCTGGTGGTCGTCGCAGCGGTGGCGATCGCCTGGCGTGCGGTCGAGCGCTTCGGCGCCCAGCCGCGGCTGCCCGAGCTCGGCCTCGGCCTGGCGATCGGCGTCGCGGCGACCGCGCTCAACCTGGCGCTCGCTCTCTATCTCGAGCGCGCCGGGCGGCGGCTGCGCTCGCCGGCGCTGCTCGCCGACGCGCTGCACGTCCGGAGTGACGTCTTCACTTCGCTGGGCGTCTTCGCCGGCTTCGGCCTCGCCTGGGCGACCGGCTGGTGGGCGCTCGACGCGCTGGTGGCGCTGGCGGTCGCGCTGCACATCCTCTGGGCGGGCGTGCGGGCGA
This sequence comes from Acidobacteriota bacterium, assembly GCA_011525905.1. Classification (GTDB taxonomy): domain Bacteria; phylum Acidobacteriota; class Thermoanaerobaculia; order Multivoradales; family JAGPDF01; genus JACTMI01. The sequence goes on along the minus strand of WYBK01000302.1, from coordinate 9,950 downwards.
TGCGCGAGTCGATCGGCGGCCTGATGGACGAGGGACTGGCGCGCGAGGAGCTCCGAGCCATCGAGCGCGTGCTCGCCGAGGAGGGTCCTCCGGTGGTCGAGCATCACGACTTGCGCACCCGCAAGGCGGGGTGGCGCACCTTCGTCGAGCTCCACCTGGTGGTCGACGGCCGCACCACCGTCCAGGCCTCGCACGCGATCTGCGACCGGTTGGAGTCGCGGATCGAGCAGCTGGTGCCCGACGCCGCCGTGACCATCCACGTCGAGCCGGAGGCCGAGGCGAAGGGCGACTCGCCGGCGCCGGGCTGACCTTCAGTCCTCGTCGCCGAAGGTCTCGAACAGCGGCGCAGTCTCGCGGACCAGGCGCGCGGGGGAGCGCGCGAGCGTCGCCGCGACCAGGCGGAGCGCGGGCGCGGCCGGGAATCGCAGCGCGCCGCCGGCGCCGTCGATCCGGAGGCGCACGGCGAAGAGCGCGCCCCGCTCGCCGGCGAGGTTGCGCCCGGAGCGTTCGTGCAGGTGGGTGGCGTACCAGGCGAGCGGCTCGCGCCGGGCCCAGCCGGCGCGGACCGCGCGTCCGACCCGCCCGCCCAGGAGCAGCCGGTCGGGGGCGGCGAGCGGCCGCCGCCAGGGGGGGAACCGGGCCGACAGCGCGCGGCCGTCGAGCTCGAAGAGGGCCTCGACGCTCGTGGCCGCGACCGACGCCCCCAGGCACCAGAGCTCGGCCCAGCCCGCCGGAATCTCGATCGTGTGGCCATCTCCCTCGGCGATTCCCGCGCCCGCCAGCGCCGGTCCGAGGTCGAAGGGGACCGGCGTGTCTTCGAGCAGCAGCGGCGTGATCTCGGCCGGGAAACAGCGCCCCTCGTCGTCGAAGCCGCGCAGGACCCGCTCGCCGTCGCGGCTGAAGCCGCGATGCCGGCCGTGCAGCGGAATCGAGGCGGTCTCGACCGGCCGCCGCGCCGGCGCCGGCCCGAGGTCGAGGGCCAGGGTGCGCAGCGAGCCGGGCAGCAGCTCGAGCTCGAGGTGCGCCGGGTCGGGCGGCGGCGCGGTCTCGGCTCGTCCCGGCACGCCGCTACGGCGCTCGAGGGCGTCGAGCTCCTCGACCGCGCGCGCCGGCTCGGCGAGCGACGCGCGGACCGCCGTGCCGGCGCTCGCGATGGCCCGCAGCCGGAGCACGAGGCGGTCGTCGCCTTCGGCGCGCTTGGCGGCGAGCAGGGCCGCGGCGTCGGCGCCGAGGTCGACCAGGCCGATGCGACGGCGCGATCCGGCCGCGGCCGCTCCGGGCTCGGCGGCGAGCGCGATCGGAGTCTCGCACCAGGCCGCGGCGAGACGGTTGGCCGTCTGCGCGGCGTCGCCGGGCGGCAGCGGCGCGAGCGCCCAGCGGAAGCGATGGCGGCCGAAGTCCTGCGTCGCCTGGTGCGGGAAACGGCGCAGCGTGGCGGGCGAGTGGATCAGCGTCAGGCGCAGGGTCTGCGGATCGGGGTGGGCGCGTCCCGAGCGCTCGTCGCAGAGCAGGGCGAGGCCGGGCGCGCGGCCGTCCGGCGCGATCGCGGTCCAGCGCCAGGCCGGCACCTCGTAGAGCTCGGGCGAGGCGAGCGGCCGCTCGACCGCGCCGACCCCGAGGTCGCAGAGCATCGTCGGGCTGGCGGCGGCCGCCCGGACCGAGAGGGCGAGCAGCGCGCCGCGCGTCCGCCAGTCGAGGCGGCAGTCGGCTTCGAGCCAGGGGTGACCGGCGGCGAGCCGCCAAGTTTCGACCGCCCGCGAGCCGCCGACCCGGCGGGTGACCCGGATCGCCGCGCGCAGCGGACCGCGTTCGACCACCTCGAGCGCCGCGCGCTCGCCGAAACGGGCGAAGGGGGGCGCGGCGTGGTCCTCCCAGGCGATCTCCCAGGCCGGGTACTTGGCGGGCCGGTCGGGGCGCAGCTCGAGCCGCACCGGACCTGCGAGCAGGGCGCCGTCGAGCGCCCGCGCCGTGAGATCCGCGAGGTTCCCCGCCCCGTCGAGCCGTGCCTCGAGGCCGCCGCCGGCGAGAGCGAGCCCCTCCTCGGCGATCGCCGCGGCGTCGGCCGGAATGGGCGCCGCGGGCGGCTCGGGGACCAGCCGGACCAGCGTGCAGCCGCCGCCGCGCGTCTCGAGCGCGACCAGCAGGCGGGCGCGGCCGCGCCGCTCGGCGAGCCGCTGGCAGGGGAGCGGCCGTCCCTCGGGATCGAGCGCCCCGCCGACGGCGCCGGCCTTCTCGGGCGGCAGCTCGATCTCGACCAGGGTCCGACGGGCGCCGGCGTGCGGGTCGAAGACCAGCACCGGCCACCCCGGGCCCGAGCGGTCGAGCGCGCGCGCCACCTCGCCGAGCGAGTCGAGCAACAGCTCGGCGAAGTCGTTGGCGGCCAGCGCCTCGTCGCCGTAGGAGAGCCGGTAGGCGGCGGGGATCGCGGTGCCGGTCAGGTCGTCGTGCATCTGGCGCACCAGGAAGCGGGTCCAGGCCCGTTCGAGGCGCGCGGCGGGGTACGGGCGCCCGAGCCGCCAGGCGAGCGCGGCGGCGAGCTCGGCGGCGCGCGCCAGCCGTTCGTTGGTCCGGTTCCAGCGCTTCATGCCGGCATTGGCGCTGTAGCAGCCGACACCGTGCCGCCTGAGCAGCAGATCGCCGCGATGGCGGGGGAGGCGGGCGCGCTCCGCCGCGGTCGTCGAACGAAAGATCCGGTCCGAGGCGCCGACCTCGACCTCGATCGGATCGCTCGGCGCGGGTTCCCGTTCGAGGCGCGCGACGGCCTCGGGCGCCAGCGCGCCCCCCTTGTCCCCGACGCCGAAGTAAGCCATCCGCCGCCGGCTGCCCGAGCGCGCGAAGGCGGCGACCCACTCCGGGTCGTCGCCCGGCCAGCGGCGCGGCGGCTTGCCGTACTCGCCCGGGTCGAGCGCGGCGAGCACCTCGGAGCCGTCCGGCCCGACCCAGACGCCGTAGTCGAAGGGGACGCCGAAGGCGACCCGGACCTGCGCTCCCTTGCGCAGCTTCTGGGTGGAAAAGCCTGCGATCCCGGCGTGCGCGAGCAGGGTCGGGAGCGAGGCGGGGAAGCCGAAGCAGTCGGGCAGCAGCAGCTCGCTCGGCGCGACGCCGAGCTGGTGCTCGAGCCAGCGCGCGCCGTAGAGCAGGTGGCGCAGGATCGATTCGGGCGCGGGCAGATTGGCGTCGAAGGCGTCGAGCGGCGCGCCGGCGACGTGCCAGCTGCCCTCGCCCACGCGGGCGCGCACCCGCTCGAAGCGGGCGGGGTCGTGTTCGGCGAGCAGCTGGTAGCGGTAGGCGCCCTCGAAGGAGAGGACGTAGCGGGGGAAGCGCGCGAAGAGCGCCTCGTTGGCGTCGACCGTCGCGGGCAGGAAGCGCGCGACGGTGTCGCGCTCGGTCCAGCGCCACTGCGTGTCGAGGTGCGCGAGCAGGACGACGTGGAGGCGCGGGCGCGGCGGCGCGGGCGCGAGGCCCGGATCGTCGGGTCCGGCGGGCTGGGGGGTGGTCACGCTCGGCGCGATTCTATCGGCTAGACTCGGCAGGTCATGGGCTCCGAGCAGGCAGGACAGGGCGGCTCCCCGCCGGCGGCGCTGGTCTCGACCTCCTGGCTGGCCGAGCGCCTCGGCGACCCCGCGCTGCGCATCGTCGAATCGAACGAGGACCCGCTGGTCTATCCGTCGGGACACGTTCCGGGCGCCGTCGAGATCGACTGGACGCGCGACTTGAACGACCCGATCCGCCGCGACTACCTCGACCGCCCGGCCTTCGAGGCGCTGATGCGCCGCCACGGCATCGCGCGCGAGACCACGGTCGTCTTCTACGGCGACAAGAACAACTGGTGGGCCTGCTACGCCTTCTGGGTCTTCCAGCTCTACGGCCACGGGCGCGCGCGGATCCTCGACGGCGGCCGACTGAAGTGGCAAGCCGAGGGGCGCCCCCTGGTCCGCGAGGTGCCGAGCTATCCCGCCTCCGACTACGTCGCCCCGGAGCGCGACGACACGCGCATCCGCGCCTTCCGCGGCCAGGTGCTCGAGCACGTCGCGGCCGGCCTGCCGCTGGTCGACGTGCGCAGCCCGGAGGAGTACACGGGCGAGCGGCTGCACATGCCCGACTACCCGAACGAGGGGGCGCTGCGCGGCGGCCACATCCCGGGCGCCAGGAACGTCCCCTGGGCGCGGGCGATCGATCCGCGCACCGGCGAGTTCCGCAGCGCCGCTGAGCTCGAGGCCCTCTATCGGGAGGCAGCCGGAATCGAGCGGGGCGACGACGTGATCGCCTACTGCCGGATCGGCGAGCGCAGCGCACACACCTGGTTCGTGCTGACCCACCTGCTCGGCTTCGAGCGCGTCCGCAACTACGACGGCAGCTGGACCGAGTGGGGCAACCTGGTCGGAGCCCCGGTTGAGCGCTGAAGGACGGGCGCCCGCCCGGCTCGAGGAGACGCTCGAGCTGCTCGAGGGGCTCGAGCGCGCGGAGAGGATCGAGGCGTTGATCGGGCTCGCCGGCCGCTTCCGCGAGGTTCCCGAACGCCTCGCTCGCCGCCCCTTCCCGGCCGAGCGGCGAGTGCCCGCGTGCGAGTCGGAGGCCTACGTCTGGAGCGAGACGCGGGCCGACGGCAGCCTCGCCTTCCACTTCGCCGTCGAGAACCCGCAGGGGATCTCGGCCAAGGCGCTCGCCGTGCTGCTCGCCGAAGGGCTGGCCGGCGCGCCGGCGGCGCAGATCGCCGAGCTGCCGGTCGAGATCGTCGAGAGGGCTTTCGGCCGCGAGCTGTCGATGGGCAAGTCGATGGGGCTCGCGGCCATGGTGCAGTTCGTGCGCCGGGAGGCGCGGCTGCTGCTGGCGGAGGTCGCCGCCGGCCGCTGAGCCGTCACCCGGGACGCGTTCCGAAGGAGGGGGATTCGATGCTTCGCGCCACCGCCGCACTCGTAGCCGGCCTCGCGCTCGCCGCGGCGCCGGCCGCCGCCGATCTCACCGCGGCGCTCGCCGCTCTCGACCGTGGCGACGCCGCGGCCGCGCGCCCCTTGCTCGCGCAGGAGGAGGCGCGCGCCGCCTTCCACCTGGCGCTCGTCTCGAGCGGCGAGGAGCGCGCAGCGGCGCTCGCCCGCGCCCGCGCGCTCGCCCCGGGAGGCTGGCTCGCTCCGGCGCTGCGCGCGCTCGCCGAGAGCGACGCCGAGCGCTTCGCCGAGGCCGTGGCGGCCTGGCGCGAGGCGACCGCCGCGGCGCCGGACGAGCCCCGGCTCTGGAAGCTGCTCGGCGACGCGCTGCGCCGCGCCGAGGCGCCCGCCGCCGAGGCACGCCAGGCCTACGAACGAGCGGTGGCGCTCGCGCCGGGCTACGCGGCGGCGCTGCTCGAGCTCGGCCGCCTGCGTCTCGAAGCGGGCGAGATCGCCGGCGCCTACAACGCCTTCAATCATGCCGTCGGGGAGGACGGCCGGCCGGTCGCCGCGCTGATCGGCCGGGCGACCGCCAGCCTCTACGTCGGCGACCGCCAGGGCGCGGTCGCCGATCTCGAGCGCGCCGCCGGTCTCGCCGAACCCGGCGCCGACCGCTACCGGGCGCTGATGGGCGTCGTCTACGTGCGCACCTTCGAGCGCCGGCTCCCCGAAGGGCTCGACCACGCCGAACAGGCGGTCGCCATGTGGCAGGAGCTCGGCCGGGCCGACATGGCGGCGGCGGCCGCGAACGCCACCGGGCGGGTGCTGCTCGAGAGCGGCGATCCGGTGGCCGCCGAGCGCTGGTACGAGCGGGGAGGCCGGATCATCGCCGATTCGGCGCTGGCGCCCGAGCAGCGGACGATCTGGCGCGTGCGCGAGCTGCACGGCCGCGCCCGCTGCGCCGCGGCCCGCCGCGAGCGGGCGCGCGCCGACGACCTGGCGATCCAGGCGCTGCAGCTGATGGACAGCGATCCGGCCAACGCCGACCACTACGCCTGGATCGGCCCTTATCTCACCGGCTACCTGCGCTTCGCCGAGCGCGACTACGCCGCGGCGCTCGAAGCGCTGACCGCCTCGGATACCGAGCGTCCCTACATCCAGTACCTGATCGCCGAGTGCCACGCGCGGCGCCGGGCGCGCGCCGAGGCGCGCGTCTGGTACGAGCGGGCGCTCGCCGGCTCGACCGGGCTCGATCCGGAGTCGGTCATCGTGCGGCCGCTCGCCGAAGACTGGCTCGCCCGCAATCGGTGAGCCGGCGCTTGCCGTGAGCGCCGGCGCCGCACGGCCGGACGGAGGCCAGCCGGCGCCGGAGCGCCGCGCCGGCGCGCTCGCGGTCGCCGCCGGTATTCTGCTGTCGCGCCTCGCCGGCTTCGCGCGCGCCAGCGTGACCGGCGCGCTGTTCGGCGTCGGGCCGCACGCCGACGTGTTGCAGACCGCGCTGCGCGCGCCGAACCTGCTGCAGAACCTGCTTGGCGAGCAGTCGCTCTCGGCCTCGTTCATCCCCGTCTACAGCCGCCTGCTCGCCGAAGGGCGGCGCGAGGCCGCGGCGCGCTTCGCCGGCGCCGCCTTCGGGCTGCTCGCCGCGGCCGCCGGCGCGCTCGCGCTCCTCGGCGTGGTCGCCGCGCGGCCGTTGGTCGCGCTCTTCGCCCCCGGCTTCCTCGGCGACGCGGCGGCGGTGGCCGCCGGCGAGCTCGCTGTCGATCGCTACGAGCTGGCGGTCGCGGCCGTGCGCTGGATCTTCCCGATGACCGCTTTCCTGGTGCTCTCGGCCTGGGCGCTCGGGGTGCTCAACAGCCACCGCCGCTTCTTCCTCTCCTACGTCGCGCCGGTGGTCTGGAACGGCGCGATCGTGGCGGCGCTCGCCTATGCCGCCGTCACCGCCGCCACCGCCGCGACCGCCACCGGCGACGCGGGCGAGAGCCTGCGAACGCGCCTGCTCTTCGCCGCCTGCGCCGGCGCGCTCGCCGGCGGCGTCCTGCAGCTCGCGGTGCAGCTGCCCGCGGTGCTGCGCGAGCTCGGCGGCCTGCGCCCCTCGGTCGCGCTCGCGACCGAAGGGGTGCGCGAGGCGCTCGCCGCCTTCGGTCCCGCGCTCGCCGGCCGCGGCGTGGTGCAGCTCTCCTCCTATCTCGACCTGCTGCTCGCCTCGCTGCTCGCCGCCGGCGCGGTCGCGGCGCTCGGCTACGCGCAGCTGCTCTACCTGTTGCCGGTGAGCCTGTTCGGCCTCTCGGTGGCCGCCGCGGCGCTGCCCGAGCTGGCCCGCCGGCGGGCGACGGGGGAAGCGCTGGCGCAGGAGGCGGCCGACGCGCTGGCGCGCTCCGGCTTCCTCAACCTTCCCTCGGCGGTCGCGTATGTCGTGGTGGGTCTGCCGCTCGTCGAGGGGCTGTATCGTCTCTTCGGGAACGGCTTCGGCCGACAGGAGAGCTGGTTGGTCTATCTCGCGCTCGCCGCATACTCGCTGGGGCTGCCGGCCTCGACCGGCTCGCGCGTGCTGCAGTCGACCTTCTACGCGCTGGGCGACACCCGCACGCCGGCGCGGGTGGCGCTACTGCGCGTAGCCTGCGGCACGGCGGTGGCGGTGCCGGCGATGCTGCTGCTCGACGGTCAGCAGGTTGCTCGCTGGACGGGGGGCGGCGCCGCCGACGCGGGACTCCGGCTCGGTGCGCTCGGCCTGGCGCTCGGCGCCTCGCTCGGCGCCTGGATCGAGCGCGCCGCGCTGCGTCGCGCCCTGGCGCGCCGCCTGCCCGAGCTCGCCTGGCCGACGGCGCGGCTCGCCCGGTCGCTGCTGGCGGCGGTGCTCGCGGCGCCGGCGGCGCTCGCGCTGGCCTGGGCGCTCGATCGCTCCGGCCTGCACCCGACCCTGGTGGCGATCGCCGTGGCGGCCGTCTACGGCGCCGGCTACCTCGCCGCGGCGCTGGCACTGAAGTTGCCGGAGCTTGCCGTCGTGAGCTCTCGGATCTTCGGGAGGAGCGCATGAGGAGCGCCCGGGTCGCGCGGCTAGGTCGCGTCGTTGCTTGCACTTGCCTGCTCGCCATGGCGGCCGGCTGCGGCTCCGGCGCGCTGCGGACGGTCTTCGACGAGAACCTCCGGCTCCAAATCAGTGGACGGGGAGTCGATCCGTCGTCGCTGGCGCTCCCCCACGAGCTGACGCCGGAGATGCGCGCCTGGGCGCGCGATACCGCTTCCGCCGGCGGCTCGCCCGAGGACCGGCTCGAGCGTCTGCTGCAGGCGCTGCTCCACCGCGAGGGGAAAGAGCTCAAGTACGTCAGTGGCCACACCGGCAGCGCCCGCGAGGTCTGGGAGACCGGGCGCGCCAACTGCCTCGCCTTCACCCACCTCTACGTCGGCATGGCGCGCGAGGTCGGGCTGCCGGTCTACTACCTGCGCGTCGACGACTTGCAGAGCTTCGAGAAGGACGGCAACCTGGTGATCGTCTCCGAGCACATCACCGCGGCCTGGGGGAGCGGCATCAACCGGCGCGTGCTCGATTTCAGCGACCGGCCGGTGACTCCCTACCATGCCATCGAGCCGATCTCGGATCTGACCGCCGTGGCGCTCTACTATTCGAACCGGGGCGCCGAGCGGATCCGCGCGGGCGAGACCCGGGCCGCCCTGAGCGAGCTCGAGATCGCCACCCGGCTCGCGCCCGACCTCTCCGACGCCTGGGTCAACTACGGCGTCGCGCTGCGCCGGCTGGGCCGTACCGCCGAGGCGGAGGCGGCGCTGCGCCGCGCGCTCGAGCTCGATCCGCGCCAGACCTCGGCCTATCAGAACCTCGCGGCGCTCCTGCAGCTGCTCGGCCGCGACGCAGAGGCCGCGCAGCTGCTGGCGATCACCGATCGCTCGCAGAATCGCAACCCGTTCAGCTACCTGGCGCTCGGCGACCTGTCGCTCGCCCAGGGGCGGCTCGAAGAGGCGGAGCGCTTCTACCGTCGCGCCGTGCGCCTCGACCCCGAGCAGGCCGAGCCGCTCGCGGCGCTCGGCCAGTGGGCGCTGTCGGCGGGGCGCGAGCGCGAGGCGCGCGCGCTGCTCAAGAAGGCCGAGCGGGTCGATCCGGCGAATCCCCGCGTCGAGGATCTCGCGCGTCGGCTCCGTCTGCCCGCCCCGCAGTCCGAGGGGTGATCTCCCGCCGCTGTCGCAGCACCTCGTAGACCGCCAGGGCCACGGCGGTCGAGAGGTTGAGCGAGCGCACTTGCGGATCGGCGATCGGGATGCCGACCAGCCGCTCGCGGTAACGCTCGCGCAGCGGCGCCGGCAGGCCATCGCTTTCGCGGCCGAAGATCAGCGTCACCGGCCCGCCGTAACCGATCTCCCAGTAGCTGCGTATTGCTTCCCTAGAGAAGAACCAAGGCTCGCCGAGGCGCGGGAGCTCGGGCTCGAAGGCCTCCCAGGAGGGCCAGATGCGCGGCGCGACGCGCGCCCAGTAATCGAGGCCGGAGCGCTTGACCTCGCGCGCGGCGAGCGAGAAGCCGAGTGGCTCGATCAGGTGCAGGCGGGCGCAGGCGGCGAGACAGGTCCGGCCGGCGTTGCCGGTGTTCCAGTGGATCTCGGGCGAGACCAGGACGACGTGGATCGATTCCGAAACCTGCCGGCCATTCGAGCGTAGGGAGCGACAACGGGCCGTATCCGAGGAGAGTTCCATGAGCAAGCCGTTCAAAGTGGTGGTCGGTACGCTGGCGGTCGGAGCGGCCGTCGGCCTCTTTCTCTACAGCCGCAACGCCTCCGCCAAGCAGGAGGGCCTGAAGACGGTCGAGGTCGTGCGCGGCACGATCGTCGACAAGGCGCTCGCGGTCGGGCAGATCGTTCCCGACCAGGAGATCCAGGTCAAGTCGCAGATCTCGGGAATCGTCACCCAGTGCTTCGTCGAAGTCGGCGACCGGGTCGAGCAGGGGCAGCCGCTGTTCTCGATCACCCCCGATCCGACGCCGCTCGAGCTCGCCGAGGCCGAGCGCTCGGTCGAGCTGGCCCAGGTCGGCTACGACCGGGCGCAGCAGGACCTCGAGCGCACGCGCACGCTCTTCTCGGGCG
>WYBK01000301.1 GCA_011525905.1 Acidobacteriota bacterium | reverse complement strand
CTCCAGGCCGCTCGCCGTCGCTGCGCGAACGACGGCGAGGTCGAGGCGCAGCGCGTCGGGATCGAGACGGACGCTCTCGCCGTCGGCGACCAGCGCCGTCGCGCGCTCGCCGAGCAGCGCGCGCAGCGTGCTGAGGCTCCAGCGCCGCTCGCCGCGCGGATCGACCGGCCCCTCCCAGAGGAGCGAGCAGAGGCGGGAGCGCGAGACCGGGCCGGGGACCGCGACCAGGTAGCCGAGCAGCGCGCGGGTCTTGCGCGAGGCGGGCAGACCGGCCGCGACACCCTCGCGGCGCACCGCGAGCTCCCCCAGAACCCTGATCTCCAGCTCGGGCTCGCGCATCGGAATGGACCGGTCGCGACCGAGCATCGCACAGAGCGCGCACCCCCTCCAATTCCCATGCGCCCTCCCACGGGCTCTCCCGCGCCGCCCCGCCAGAGTCCTCCCCGAGCCGGACGGACCCCCGGCCGCGAAAGGAGAACGAGATGAAGATCTGGCCCGACCGCCGCACCGCTCTCGCCGCCCCGCTGCTGCTCGCCCTCGGCGCCGCCCTCGGCGTCGCCACGGCGCGCACCCCCGCCGCCGCGGCGCCCGCCGTCCAGGAGGCGCCCGCGCCCTCGCGCGACGAGGTCTACCGCGACATGGAAGCGATGTTCGGCGGCGTGCCGAGCTTCTTCCGCCTGGTACCCGACAGCTCGCTCGCCCTCGAGTGGCAGCTGTTCAAGACCGTCCAGTTCGAGCCCGGCCCGGTGCCCAACAAGTACCGGGAGCTGATCGGCCTGGCCGTTTCCGCGGCCACCCGCTGCCAGTACTGCATCGCCTACCACACCGAGGTGGCGAAGCTGCACGGCGCGACCGAAGCCGAGATCGAGGACGCGGTGCACTACGCCAAGTCGAGCATGGGCTGGAGCACCTACCTGAACGGCATGCAGATCGATCTCGACCAGTTCCGCGAGGAGGTGCGCGGCGCGGTCGACTTCGCGCGCCAGCAGGCCGCCAAGGCCGCCGCCGGCGGCCGGTGAAAGGCGCTCGCGGGCGCCGGCGCGAGCATTCGGCGCCGGCGCTCGCGGCGGTGCTTCACCGGAAGCTGGGATTCAGGACGCGCTTGCGCAGGCGGAAGGCCTTCGGCGTGACCTCGACCAGCTCGTCCTCCTGGATGAACTCGAGCGCCTGCTCGAGGTTCATCCGGCGGGGCGGCACCAGCTGCACGGCCTCGTCGGCGCCCGAGGCCCGCATGTTGGTGAGCTTCTTCTCCTTGACGACGTTGACGTCGAGGTCGTTCTCGCGCGCGTTCTCACCGACGATCATCCCCTGGTAGACCTCGTCGCCCGGGGAGACGAACAGCTCGCCGCGCGGCTGCAGCCCCTCGATGGCGTAGGCGGTCGCGCGGCCCGACCGGTCGGCGACCAGGGCGCCGGTCGGCCGGTGCTCGATCTCCCCCTGCCAGGGCTCCCAGCCGTCGAAGATGTGGTTCATCAGGCCGGTGCCGCGCGTGTCGGTCAGGAACTGGCCGCGGAAGCCGATCAGGCCGCGCGACGGCATGCGGAACTCCATGCGCACGCGGCCGGTGCCGTGGTTGGTCATCTTCATCATGCGGCCGCGGCGCTGGCCGACCTTCTGGGTGACCACGCCGATGAAGTCCTCGGGACAATCGACGATCAGCTGCTCCATCGGCTCGTGGAGCTGGCCGTCGATGCGCCGGGTGATCACCTCGGGCTTGCCGACGGACAGCTCGTAGCCCTCGCGGCGCATCATCTCGATCAGGATCGCCAACTGCAGCTCGCCGCGCCCGGAAACCTGGAAGGCGTCCGGCGACTCGCCCGGCTCGACCCGGATCGCGACGTTGGTCAGCACCTCGCGGTCGAGCCGCTCCTTGATCTTCCGGCTGGTGACGTGGCTCCCTTCGCGGCCGGACATCGGCGAGGTGTTTACCGAGAAGACCATGCCGATGGTCGGCTCGTCGACCCGGATCGGCGGCAGCGCGAGCGGCCGCTCGAGGTCGGAGAGCGTCTCGCCGATGCCGAGCTCGTCGAAGCCGGCGACGGCGACGATGTCCCCCGGCCCGGCGCTCTCGATCTCGGTCCGCTTGAGGCCCTCGTAGCCGTAGAGCACGGTGACCTTCGCCCTCACGATCGTGCCGTCGTGCTCGATGCGCGAGACCTCCTGCCCGCGGCGGATCTCGCCGTTGAAGATGCGACCGATGGCCAGCCGGCCGACGTAGTCGTCGTAGTCGAGGCTGGTGATCAGCAGCTGCAACGGCATCGCGGGGTCGTGGGCCGGCGGCGGGATGGTGGCGAGGATCTTGTCGAAGAGCGGCTCGAGGTGGCTGTCGGGCCCCTCCGGCGAGGTTCGGCAGAGGCCCTTCCTGGCGTTGCAGTAGAGGACCGGAAAATCGAGCTGCTCGTCGGAGGCGTCGAGGTCGATGAACAGGTCGTAGACCTCGTTCAGGACCTCCTGCACCCGCGCGTCGGGGCGGTCGATCTTGTTGATCACGACGATCGGCGGCAGCCCCGCCTCGAAAGCCTTGCGCAGCACGAAGCGCGTCTGTGGCAGCGGCCCTTCGGAGGCGTCGACCAGCAACATGACGCCATCGACCATCTTGAGCGTCCGCTCGACCTCGGCGCCGAAGTCGGCGTGGCCGGGGGTGTCGACGATGTTGATCCGCGTCCCCTGGTAGGTGATCGCGGTGTTCTTGGCCATGATGGTGATGCCCTTCTCGCGCTCGAGGTCGATCGAGTCCATGACTCGTTCGGCCACGGTTTCGTTCGCGCGGAAGGTGCCGCTCTGCCAGAGCATGGCGTCGACCAGCGTGGTCTTGCCATGGTCGACGTGGGCGATGATCGCGATGTTGCGGACGTCGGTCCGCCGTGCGGTGGTCATGACTGGATCCGGTGAGCGCGCGGCGGGAGCGCCGGCGCGACCGAGGAGGATAGCAGAGGGGGCGGCGAAGCCGCCGGACGGCCGAGGCGGGGGTTCCCGGTAGGATTCTCGGATGCGACCTCTGCCCACGACCCGCCGCACCTGGGCGCCGCTCGCCGCCCTGGGTCTCGTCCTGACGTTCGCCGCGCCGGTCGTTCGGCCACCGGCGGCCCGGGCGGCCGAGCCGGCGCCGGAGAAGGATCCGGCGACGCTCTCCTTCATGGAGTACGACCCGCCCTCGACGCTGGTGGTGCCCGAGCACCCGGTGTCGCGCGCCCGCTACCCCTTCGTCGACGTCCACAGCCACCAGTTCGATCTCGACGAGGCGGCGGTCCGCGACCTGGTCGCGGCGATGGACGGGATGAACATGGGGGTGATGGTCAACCTGTCGGGGCGCGGTTTCCGCCGCTTCGACGGACCGGACGGCCGGCCCCGCTTCGGGCTCAACGAGCCGAGCTATCTGCGCGAGCTGATCGCCCTGACCGAGCGCCTCGCCCCCGGGCGCATCGTCCACTTCACCAACGTCGACTTCTCCCGGGTCGGCTCCGCCGACTGGCCGGCGGCCGCGGTCGCCGAGCTCGAGGCCGACGCCGCCGCCGGCGCGCGCGGCCTCAAGGTCTACAAGAGCCTCGGCATGGACACCCTCGACGCCGCCGGCGAGCGCATCGCCGTCGACGACCCGCGCCTCGACCCGATCTGGCAGGCGTGCGCGCGGCTCGGCCTGCCGGTGCTCGTCCACACCGCCGACCCGGCGCAGTTCTGGCAGCCGCGCGACGGCGCCAACGAGCGGCTCTACGAGCTGATCGAGATCCCGCGGCGCTACCGCGATCCGGCGCACAACGTCTCCTGGGAGCAGCTGATCGCCGAGCAGCACGCCCTCTTCCGCCGCCATCCGCGCACCACCTTCGTCAACGCGCACCTGGGCTGGCTGGGCAACGACTTGGCGCGACTCGGCAATCTGCTCGACGAGCTGCCCAACGTCCAGACCGAGATCGGCGCGGTGCTCGCCGAGATCGGCCGCCAGCCCCGCTTCGCGCGCGACTGGTTCGTCCGCTACCAGGATCGCGTGCTCTTCGGCAAGGACAGCTTCGTGCCCGAGGAGTTTCCGTATTACTTCCGGGTCCTCGAGACGGCCGACGACTACTTCCCCTACTACCGGCGCCGGCACGCCTTCTGGAAGATCTACGGCCTCGACCTGCCCGACGAGGTGCTGCGCAAGCTCTACTACGGCAACGCCCTGCGCGTCGTCCCCGGCCTCGACCGCGCGCGCTTCCCGGGTTGAGGCCGCCCGATCAGCCGGAGCTCGCCGACCAGCGTGCGGTGTCGCCGGTCTCGAGATCGTCGCGGAAGAGGCAGTCGGGGGCGGGCGCGCTCGCTGGATCGGCCGGATCGGCGCAGCGGTCGAGCTCGTCGCGGTCGAGGTGGCCGTCGCCGTCCCGGTCGACGCCGAGGCGCCAGGCCTCCCCCGCCGGCACCGCGGTGAAGGTCACCTCGGCGCCGCTCGTCGCGCCGGCGCGCAGCGCGTCGACGGTCGTCGACTCGCCCACGCGATCGGCGGCGAGCAGCCCGCCCCCGACGTGGACCCAGCCGCGGGCGGACCCCGCTTGGCGCGCGTGCGCGACCAGGCCGATCTTGCCCGCGTCCGCCAGCTCCCGCAGCAGCTCGAGGCGCGCGAGCGCCTCCGGCGCCTCCCGGTTCTCCTCGTCGAAAGTGATCTGGTGGCCGACGGCGGCGTGGGTGTCCTTCGAAAGCGGGCCGGGCGGCTCGAGCGCGGCGGCATCGACCGAGCCGACGGGCAGCTCCGAGCCGGGGATCGAGAGCAGGAAGGCGATCAGGTCCGCCACCTGCTGGTCGCTCTCGAGCTCGAAGGCGTTGAGGAACATCGCGAGCGTCGGCGTCGAGCCGTCCTGCGTGAAGCCGAAGCCAGCTCGGCTCTCGGTCTGCTTCAGCTCCATGCCGACCTTGTCGGCGAGGGTGCGCAGCTGCGGCACCTTGAGCGTCCGGTTCGTCTTGGAGTCGAGCGGCACCAGGCCGAGCCGGGCCTCGCCGTTCGGGCCCGGAGGCACCGGCACGAACTGGCCCCCGACCCGCTTCACCGCGGCGCTGCTGCCGGTGGGCAGGGTGTGGCAGCTCGAGCAGGCGAAGCCGAAGAGCATCGGGTTCGGCGGCCGGTAGAGCGCGAGGCCGGCGACCGCGTTGCCCGGCGGCAGCGCCGCGCCCGCCGGCAGGGAGAAGTTCCCCGTCGCGCGGTGCGCCGGCAGCGGCAGCAGGGTGCGCAGCGAGTTGTCCAGGTTGCGGTGTGGGTTCGGCGGGAAGGTGAGCGTCGCCAGGTAGTCCTCGAAGGCCTGCATCTGCGCCGGCGCGAGCAGGGCGTCGTCGCCGAGCAGGGCCTGGAAGGTCCCGTTGAACTGTTCGAGGCCGTCCCGGTCGCCGCGCCAGTGGAGCGGCTCCTTGCCGACGATGTCGAACAGGGTCTGCGTGGTCATCGGCCCCTTCATCGGATGGAAGTCGCCGAAGGTCAGCGCCAGCAGCTCGTCGACGAAGCCCATGCCGAGGTTGTGCACCGCCGGATTCAGCGGCTTGACCACGCCGTCCGGCTCGCCCAGGTCCCAGGCCAGCCGGTCGATCCGCCCGTCGACGTGACAGGAGGCGCAGGAGACGTGGCCGAGCCCGGAGGTCGCCCGGGTGTCGTAGAGGAATCGCCGGCCCGCCCGCACCGCCGCCGGCGTCGCGTCGTGGAAGGTGACGCGCCCCGCGACCTGCTCGGAGGCGAGATCGATCCAGGCGACCGAGCCCGCGAAGCGCTCCAGCACGTAGAGCCGATCGCGCCCGGCGTCGAGCGCGAGGCCGGTCGGCCCCTCGGCGACCTCGATCGCCCCGGCGTCCGGCGCGCCCGATGGGGCGAGCCGCTCGCCCGCCGGCCCGACCACCACGACGTTGTTGGAGCCCAGGCCGGCGATCCACCCCCGGCCGCCGTCGCCCCGCCAGACGATGGCGCGCGGGTCGCCCAGCGACCGGTCGCGCAGCGCCTGGCTCGCGGTCGCCGGGTTCGCTTGCTGCGCCACCTGAGCCTCCGAGTAGGTCAGGTGACCGGCGTTGAGATCGACGGTCAGCGCGGCGGCCGGCGCAGCGGGTGCGAAGCGGGCCAGCTCGACCCGCACGAAGCGCCCCTGGAGATTCTTCTCGAAGCGGACCTCGTTGGTCGCGTCGGTGCCGACGACCGTCACCTCTCCCGCACCCGGCCGGACGGCGATCGCCATCACCAGGTTCATCAACCCGGTCGCGTAGGTGACGTCGAGGGTGAAGGCGTCGACGATCGCGACGTCCCGGTCGGGCAGCGTCCAGCCCGGCACCCGCCCGGACTGCGCCGCTTGGGCGCCCGAGACCAGGCTCGTCCAGGCCGCGCCGCTGTCGTCGAGCCACCGGCCGAGCTCGTCGCGGCGCACGATCAGGCTGACCTCCGGCGCCGGGTGCCCGCCGCCGG
>WYBK01000300.1 GCA_011525905.1 Acidobacteriota bacterium | reverse complement strand
CCGCTCCGCGTCTGGTCCGCCTCTGGCCGCGAGGCCTCGCTCTGCGTGGCGGCGAAGCACCGCCCTCTGAGACGGCGATCTACCGGTCTGTAAGGCCGCGGCACGGGCTCCGTCCGCACCTCCGACCGGGCAAGAACGCCCGGAACGCGTTGCGAAGAGGAGATCCCGATGAAGACGAAGCGAAAGCAGAACCGCCGGTCGCGCGCGCTGGGCTGGGGCGTGGCGGCGGCCGCCGTCGTCGCCGCGACGGGCGCTGGCCTCATGGCGGGTCGCGAGCCCGCGGCGGCGCCCGAGGGCCCGCCGCTCCCCGAGATCCAGGTGGCGAGCCCGGTCGTCGCGACGGTCGCCGAGACGCGCGCCTACCCCGGGCACGTCGAAGCGGTCGAGCGCGTCGAGATCCGGCCGCGCGTCGCCGGAGCGCTCACCGCGCTCTACTTCGACGAGGGGAGCCTCGTGGCGCGCGGCGAGCTGCTGGCGCGCGTCGACCCGCGCCCGTACGCGGCGGCGCTCGCCGCGGCCGAGGCGGCCCTCGCGCAGGCGCGCGCCGAGTCCGAGAGCGCGACCCGCGAGGCCGAGCGCGCCGAACGGCTGCTCGCGCGCCGCGCCGTCGCCGGCGAAGAAGCCGAGCGGCGCGCCGCGCGCGCCGCCGTCGCGGGCGCCGCGGTCGCGGCCGCCGAGGCGGCCGTCGAGCGCGCCCGGCTCGACCTCTCCTTCACCGAGCTGCGGGCGCCGATCGCTGGCCGCGTCGGCCGCGCCGCAGTGACGGCGGGCAACCTCGTCGATCCCGCGACCCGCATCGCGACGCTGGTCGCCGTCGACCCGGTCTACGTCCGCTTCGACGTCGACGAAGCGACCGCCGCTCGCGCGGGACGCGCCGATTCGTGGCGGGTGGCCTTCCGTCCCGCCGGCGCCGGCGCGTCGATTCCGGGCGAGATCGCGATCCTCGACAACGAGATCGCCGCCGGCACCGGCACGCTGCGCGTGCACGCCCGGCTGGCCAATGCCGACGGCGCCCTGCGCGCCGGCACCTACGGCCAGGTCGAGCTCACCCTCGGCGAGCGGCCCGGCGCCCTCCTGGTAGACGACCGCGCGGTCGGCACCGACCAGGGGCAGCGCTACCTGCTGGTGGTCGACGCCGAGGGGAAGGCCGAGTACCGCCCGGTCGCCCTCGGCGCGCTCGAGGGGGCGCTGCGCGTCGTCGAGTCGGGGCTCGCGCCCTCCGACCTTGTCGTCGTCAACAGCCTGATGCGCGTCCGTCCGGGCGCGCGCGTGTCGCCCGTCGAGGTGCCGATGGCCGCCGTGGCCGCGAGCGCCCTGCCGTCCGATCTCACCGCAGTCCGCCAGGAGGGGTGACCATGCGCTTCGCCCGCTTCTTCATCGACCGTCCGATCTTCGCCGGCGTCCTGTCGATCGCCGTCGTCCTCGCCGGTCTTCTCGCCCTCGGCCGGCTGCCGCTCGCCGAGTACCCGACCGTGGCGCCGCCGACCGTCGCGGTGCGCGCCTCCTACCCGGGCGCCAACCCCAAGGTGATCGCCGAGACCGTCGCGGCGCCGCTCGAGCAGGAGATCAACGGCCTCGACGGCATGCTCTACACCTCGTCGCAGTCGACCTCGGACGGGCGCATGACGATCACCGTCACGTTCGCCCAGGGAATCGACGCCGAGCAGGCGCAGCTCGAGGTGCAGAACCGCGTCGCGCGCGCGCTGCCGCGCCTGCCGCAGGAGGTGCAACGGCTGGGCGTCGTCACCCAGAAGACGTCGCCCGACATGCTGATGGTCCTCCACCTGGTGAGCCCCGGCGAGCGCTACGACCTGCTCCACCTCTACAACTTCGCGGTGCTGCAGGTGAAGGACGAGCTCGCCCGGCTCGAGGGGGTCGGCGAGGTCTACGCCTGGGGCGCCGGCGAGTACTCGCTGCGCGTCTGGCTCGACCCCGACCGGCTCGCGGCGCGCGGCATGACGGTGGGCGACGTGCTCGCCGCCCTGCGCGAGCAGAACGCCCAGGTGGCAGCCGGCGTCGTCGGCCAGTCGCCCGGCGGCGGCGCCGCCTTCCAGCTGCCGATCCACGCCCTCGGCCGCCTCACCTCGATCGAGGAGTTCGAGGCGATCGTCGTCAAGGTCGGCGAGCGCGGTGAGCGCGTGCACCTCGCCGACGTCGCGCGCATCGAGCTCGGCGCCAACCAGTACGCGCTGCGCAGCCTGCTCGACAACCAGCCGGCGGTCGGCATCCAGATCGTCCAGAGCCCGGAGGCGTCGGCGCTCGCCACCGCCACGCGGGTGCGCGAGGCCATGGAACGTCTGTCGGCCGGCTTTCCGGAGGGGATCGAGTACCGCATCGCCTACGATCCGACGCTCTTCGTTCGCGCCTCGATCGACAACGTCGTCGGCACGCTGTTCGAGGCGGTCGTCCTGGTGCTGCTCGTCGTGCTGCTCTTCCTGCAGAGCTGGCGGGCGTCGCTCATCCCACTCGCCGCGGTCCCGGTCTCGCTCGTCGGCACCTTCGCCGCCATGCACCTGCTCGGCTATTCGCTCAACACGCTGTCGCTCTTCGGCCTGGTGCTGTCGATCGGCATCGTGGTCGACGACGCGATCGTGGTGGTCGAGAACGTCGACCGCCATCTGCGCCGCGGGCTCTCGCCGCGTGCCGCGGCGGCCGCGGCGATGGACGAGGTCACCGGGCCGATCCTCGCGATCACTTCGGTCCTGGTCGCGGTCTTCGTGCCGACGGCCTTCCTCTCCGGGCTGACCGGGCAGTTCTACAGCCAGTTCGCGCTGACCATCGCGATCTCGACGGTGCTCTCGGCGTTCAACTCGCTCACCCTGTCGCCGGCGCTCGCGGCGGTGCTACTGCGGCCGCACGGCGCGCCCGCCGACCGGCTGAGCCGGGCGCTCGACCGCCTCCTCGGCCGCTTCTTCCGGGCCTTCGACCGGAGCTTCGAGCGGGCCTCGGGCGCCTACGTCGGTGGCGTCCGGCGGGTGGTGCGCAAGAGCGCCGTGGCGCTCGCGGTCTACGCGGGACTGGTGCTGCTCACCGCCGCCGGCTTCCGGGCGACCCCCGCGGGCTTCGTCCCGCCGCAGGACAAGTACTACCTGGTCGGCATCGTCCAGCTGCCGGCGGGCGCCTCTCTCGACCGCACCGAGGCGGTCGTCCGCCGCGCCACCGAGATCGCGCTCGCCGAGCCGGGCGTCGAGAGCGTCGTCGCCTTCCCCGGCCTCTCGATCAACGGCTTCGTCACCAACCCGAGCGCCGCGGTCTTCTTCACCATGCTCGATCCGTTCGAGCAGCGGACCTCGGAGGCGCTCGGCGCCGACGCGATCGCCGGCCGGCTGTTCGGCAAGATGGCGTCGATCGGCGAGGCGTTCGTCGGCGTCTTCCCGCCGCCGCCGGTCGCGGGGCTCGGCGCCCTCGGCGGCTTCCGCCTGCAGGTCGAGGACCGCGCCGGGCTCGGTCCGGTGGCGCTCGCCGAGGCGACGCAGAAGCTGGTCGCGGCGGCGCAGGCGGATCCGCGCCTGGTCGGCGTCTTCTCGAACTACCAGGTCGACGTCCCGCAGCTCTACGTCGACGTCGACCGGGAGAAGGCGAAGCTCGCCGGCGTGCCGCTCCAGGGGCTCTACGAGACCCTGCAGGTCTATCTGGGTTCACTCTACGTCAACGACTTCAACCTGCTCGGCCGCACCTACCAGGTCAACGTCCAGGCCGACGCGCCGTTCCGCCGGGACGGCGACGCGATCGGCCGTCTGCACACGCGCAACGGCGCGGGCCAGCCGGTGCCGATCGCCTCGCTCGCTCGCGTCGAGCTCGCCGCCGGCCCCGACCCGGTGTCGCGCTACAACGGCTTCCCATCGGCCGACGTCAACGGCGCCGCGGCGCCCGGGATCGCCTCGGGCGAGGCGGTCGCGGCGATGGAGACGCTGGCGCGCGAGCACCTGCCCGCGGGCTTCGCCTTCGAGTGGACCGACCTCACCTACCAGCAGAAGCGGTCGGGGAGCGCGGGCGCCCTGGTCTTCCCGCTCGCGGTGCTCTTCGCCTTCCTGATCCTCGCAGCGCAGTACAACAGCTGGACGCTGCCGCTCGCGGTGATGCTGGTGGTGCCGACCGTGCTCCTCTCGGCGCTCGCCGGGGTCTGGCTCGCGGGGGGCGACAACAACCTGTTCACCCAGATCGGCCTCGTCGTCCTGGTCGGGCTCGCGGCCAAGAACGCGATCCTGATCGTCGAGTTCGCGCGCCAGCGAGAGCGCGCAGGGGCGGCGCCGCTCGCCGCGGTGCTCGACGCCGCGCGCTTGCGGCTGAGGCCGATCGTGATGACTTCGCTCGCGTTCCTGATGGGCGTCGTGCCGCTCGTTCTCGCGAACGGCGCGGGCGCCGAGATGCGGCAGGCGATGGGCGTCGCGGTCTTCGCCGGCATGCTCGGCGTCACGCTGTTCGGTCTCTTCCTGACACCGGTGTTCTACGTCGCCCTGCGCCGTCTGGCCGGCGACCGTCGCGCGGCGAGCGTCCAGACGCCCGCTGCCCTGGAGGTGGGTCATGTCTAAGTCGATGCGGCTGTTCTGGGTCCTCGTTCTCGGCGCGGCGCTCGGCGCCTGCGCCTCCTTCCGGCCGCCGGCCGGCGCGCCGGAGCCGGCGGCGCCCGCGAGCTTCACGGCCGGCGGCGCCGGGCTCGACCGGCAGAGCGACGTCGCGAGCGCGGACGCCGCCTGGTGGACGCGCTTCGGCGACCCCGTGCTCGACGAGCTGGTCACGCGGGCGCTCGCCGGCAACCGCGACCTCGCCGAGAGCCTCGCCCGGCTCGAGGCGGCGCGCGCGGCCCGCGGCCTCGCCGGCTGGGGCTTCGCGCCCGAGGGGGGCGTGGCCGCGGCGCGCGTCGAGAAGCAGTCGGCGGCGGTCGAGGCGCCGGGGGCTCCGCTGAGGGCGCGCCGGTCCGGTCTCTACCGCGCTGGGATCGACGCGAGCTGGGAGATCGACCTCTTCGGCCGGGTGCGCTCGGCCGCCCGCGCCGCGGACGGGCGGCTCGAAGGCGCCCTGGCGCTCCACGACCAGGCACGGCTGCTGGTCGTGGCGGAGACGATCGCGACCTACTTCGAGGCGCGCGGCGCGGCCGACCGGATCGCCTGGCTCGAGCGGACGCTCGCCGACCAGCGGGAGAGAGTCGAGCTCCAGCGCGCGCTGGTCGAAGAGGAGGGACTCGCGGCCGACGCTCTCGACCGTGCTCTCGCCGAGGCGGCGGCCGACGCCGCGTTGCTCGCCGGCGCGCGCGAGCGTCTCGGGCGCCTCGAGGTGGCGGTCGCCGTCCTGGTGGGAGAGCGGCCGGGCGTCTTCCGGCTGCCGGCGGCGGCGCGGCTCGGCGAGCTGCGCGTCGAGCCAGTCGCGATCGGCGATCCGGCGGCGCTCCTCGCCCGCCGGCCCGACGTCGCCGCGGCAGCGGCCGAGCTCGCCGCGCAACAGGCAGAGATCGGCGTTGCGACGGCGGAGCTCTTCCCGCAGATCCGCGTCGCGGGCTTTCTCGGCTTCCTGGCCGGCGGGGCCGGGGACCTGGGCGGCTCGGCGTCGCGCTCCTGGCTCGTCGCGCCGACGATCTCCTGGGGGATCCTCGACCTCGGCCGAGTGCGGGCGCGCATCGCGATCGAGCGCGCCGAGAGCCGGGCGGCGCTCGCCGCCTGGGAGCGGACGGTGCTGCGCGCTCTCGAAGAGGCGGAGAACGCGTTCCGCGGGTACGCGACGGCGCAGGAGACCCTCGCCCACCGGCTCGACCAGGCGCGCCACGCCTCGGCCGCCGCGACGGCCGCCCAGGCGCGTTTCGAGGAGGGGCTCGTCCCGTACCTCGACGCCCTGATCGCCCGGCGCGACGCCCAGGCGGCCGAGCTCGCCCGCATCGACGCCCTCGCCGCGCAGCGGACGGCGCTCGTCGCCGTCTTCCGCGCGCTCGGCAGCGTACCGACGGAGGGTGCACGGAACGGATCCTCAGCGGTCCCCGCCGCCGAAGCGCCGCGCGGTTGACACGGAACGCGGACCGGTCGCGCCGACGAGGGGCGGAACCCCCGGCGCGGCCGGACCAGCCTCGCCTCGCCGCCGGGCCCGAGAGCGAAGAGCGGAGGGGGTAGACTGCGGCCACACCGACCCGGGTGGGCCCCGAAAGAGGGAGCGAGCTCCGAGGAGGCGGCTCTGGATCAGCTGCCGGTCGATTCCCGCGATCGCGACCGCTCGAGCGACCTCGAGCGGGTCGGTCGCCTCCTCGCGGGCGACGCGGACGCGCTCGCCGAGGTCCGGCGCTGGGCGCGGGGCGCCGTCGGTCCCTACCGCTTCCGGCTCGCCGCCGAGATCGAGGACGTCGAGCAGGAGGTCGTCGTCGAGCTGCTCGAGGCGTTGCGCGCCGGACGATTCGAGGGGCGCAGCCGGCTGTCGAGCTACGTTCGACGCATGGCGCACCACAAGTGCCTCAACCGCCTGCGCGCGCTGCGCCGGCGCCCCGCGGTCGACCTCGGTGAGGTCGAGCTGGTCGACGCCGAGCCGACGCCGTTCGAGCGCTCCCGCCGGCGCGAGGAGCTCTCGCTGGGGCTTCGAGTCCTCGCCGAGATGCCCGAGGCCTGCCGCGAGCTCTGGAGAATGATCGAGACGGGCCTCTCCTACGAGGCGATGGCCGAGCGGCTGCGGGTGGCGGCCGGAACGCTGCGCGTGCGCGTCCACCGCTGCCGCGAGCGGGCGCTGGCGTTGCGCGAGCGCCTGCGCGCGGCGGGCGGGACCACGGCGGCCGGTAACGCCGCCGAGAAAGCGGTGACCTGAGACGTGATGGGCGACCTGGACTGCCGCGCGATCGAGGAGCGCCTACCCTGGCTGACGAACGGCAGCTTGTCGTCCGAGGAGCGCCACGCGGTGAAGGCGCACCTCGCCGGCTGCGCCGGGTGCCGCGCGGCGCTCGCCGCGACGCGCGAGGCGGCGGCGCTTTTCGCTCTCCATCCGCCGGCGGAGACGATCGCCGACTACGCCCTCGGGCTGGTCGTCGAGGGGATGCCGCGCGAGCAGGTCGAGGCGCACCTCGGCCACTGCGCGGCCTGCCGGGAAGAGGTCGCGCTGGTCGAAGCGGAGGAGCGCGGCGGCGGCACGCCGGCCCGGCCCGACCGTCCCTCGCCGGCCCGGCGGCCGGCGGCGCGAGGGGTGCTCGCGCTCGCGGCGATGCTGGTCGCCAGCCTGGGGCTCGCGCTCTGGCTGGCGACGCGCGAGGGCGCGCCGCCAGTCGGCGGGCGGGTCGCGCTGGTCGAGCTGGTGCCCGAGAGCGCACGGCGGCGCGGTGGCGATCCGGGCGGCGCGCGCGTCCAGGCGGGGATGCCGTCGACGCTCCTGCTGCTCACCGACCGCGCCGAACGCTTCGAGGAGGTGCGCGCCCGGCTCGTCGATCCGGAGGGGGGCCGGACGATCTGGCGGGCCGAAGGCCTGCTCGCCCCGGCCGACGGGGTCTACGCCCTCCTGGTGCCGGCCCGGGCGCTGCCGCGCGGCGAGCTGGTGGTCGAGCTCGAGGGGGCGCGCGGCGGAGAGTGGACGGCGATCGAGCGCTACGCGCTGGTCGTCGCGCCCTGACCGGTTGCGGGTCAGTCGGGCGGGCCGATCAGGACGAAGGGCGCCCAGTGGCGCGGATCGGAGGCGTCGAGCTCGACCTCGCGGCCGTCGCGCAGCGTCCGGATCGGCCCGGCGAGCAGCTCGAGCTGCGCCCGGCGCAGCGCCTCGTCGCGCGTCAGGCCGGCGGCGAGCCCGGCGTGGAAGCGCCCCATCAGCTCGGCGGCCGATTCGTCGTCGACCCGCCAGAGACTGGCGACCACGGCGCGGGCGCCTGCGACCTGGAGGGCGCGCACCAGCCCGAGGATCCCCTCGCCGGCGCGCGCGGCGCCGCGCGCGGTCTCGCACGCCGAGAGCACGACCAAGTCCGCCCCGACGTCGACCTGTTCGGCGATCTCCCAGGCCTGGAGCAGTCCTTCGTCGCCGCCGCTCGGGGAGAGCAGCAGCGCCGAGTCGAGCGGCAGCGCCTCGTCGACCGCAGCATGGCAGGCGAAGTGCGAGACCGTCGCCGAACCCACTTCTCGGCGCGCGGCCTCCTCGGTGGCGAGCTCGCCGACGTAGAGACGAGCGCGCTCCGCGAAGACCTCGCCGAGCAGCTGCGCCTCGCGCCGCGCCGCCGGCAGCCGGCCGAAATCACGGCGATAGCGGGCGGCCGCCGAGTCGGGAGCCGCCGGATCGGCGAACACCGCGACGCGGTCGATCGCGCGGGGCGCCGTTCGCCGCTGCAGCGCAGCGAAGACCGAGCCCGAGACCTGATATGCGATCGGTAGCGCCTGGAGCAGACGGCGACGCTCGTCGCGCGGGTCGGGCAGGGCCGCGAAGGCGAGGGCGTGGAGCGCGCCGTCGGGCACGACGAAGAGCCCGCGGACCGCGTCGAGCCGGCGCGCGACCGGGCCGAGAAGCGTCTGGGAGAGGCGGGACTCGATCGCGGCCCGCTCGCGGCGGGCGAGCGGCCCCGCCTCGAGTCGATCGCGCCAGCGGGCGATGTCGGCGGCGATCGCCGCCTCCGTCGCCTCGAGGGCGTAGGTGTCGAGGCCATGCTCCTGGTCGAGGGCGAAGAGCGTCGAACGGCTCGGGCCGAGGGAGTAGGCGAGGAGGAGCGTCCCGTCCGGGAGCGCCGCGCGGATCGCCGCGAGGCCGAGCGCCGCCGGCGCCTCGGCGGCCGCCGCGCGCGGGGATGCGGCGTGGATCTGTTGCGTCACCCGGTCGCGCTCGGCGTGCAGGGCCTCGATCGTTCGGCGCTGCTCGTCGCGCTGCGCGTCAACGTCCACGGGCAGACGGGCGAGAGCAGCGTAGGCGCGGTCGAGCTCGAGCGCGAGCTGGCGGCGCCGCCGGGCGACCCCGGGGTCGACCTCGGCCGGGGCATAGTCGAGATCGCGCTCGCCGAGCAGGGCGAGCAGCGCCCGGGCGCGCGAGCGCTCGTAGACCTCGAAGGCCGCCTCGGGCCGTCCGGCGCGCAGCAGGAACTCGAGATAGCCGCGGTAGATCTCGCCGTGCTTGGCGCGGAAGGCGACCAGGCCCCGGTCGCCGCCGCCCAGGCGCTCCTGCTGGCGCTCGAGCGCCGCGATCGCGCGCCGGAAGAGCGGCTCGGCCTCGCCCGGGCGCCCCTGGGCGTCGCGAATGCGCGCGAGCCTCGAGGCGGCGAGCGCCTCGAGGCTCGAGTCGGGCTGGATGCGCGCGCGCGCCTCGAGCGTGACCTCCGCCCAGCTCGCGGCTGCGGCGAGATCGCCCCGCGCCTCGGCCTGCTCGACCAGGATCGAGGCGAGGAGCGCCTCGGTGGAGGTGCGCGGCCGGTCGAAGCCGGCCAGAGCGCGGGCGGCCGCGAGGTCGAGCTCGGCGGCGTCGAAGTCGCCCTGCAGCTGGAGCAGGTGGGCGCGATTGGCGAGGCTCGTGACTCGCAGCTCGTGATCGGCGCCGACGCTCGCGAGCAGCTCGAGGGCTTCGCCGTAGACGGCGATCGCTTCGTCGAAGCGGCGGGCGTCGCCGAGGACGTTGCCCAGATTCGTCAGCTTGGCGGCGACCTCCCGTGAGTTGCCGGCGCGCCCTAGCAGCTCGATCGCGCGCCGCGTGTAGTGCTCGGCGCGCTCGAGGTCGCCGCGTAGGCGGGCGACGGCGCCGAGGTTGGCGAGCGGCGCCGCCGGGTCTCCCCCTCGGCGCTCGGCCAGCTCGAGCGACTCGAGGAAGAGGCTGTCGGCCGCCGCGAGGTCGTTGCGGCGCCCGGCGATCGTCCCCAGGTTGTTCAGGGCATTGGCGTGGAGCCAGGAGCCGGGCGCCAGGCGCTTGCGGAGCGCCAGCGCCCGCGAGTGCCAGCGCTGCGCCTCGGCCAGTTCGTAGCGCGCGCCGCTCAGGCTGCCGAGCGCCGAGAGCGCCAGCGAAGCGCCTAGCCCTTCGGGGCCGAGCCGCTGCCAAGTCGCGAGCGCGCGCCGGTAGGCCGCCTCCGCCTCGTCGAGGCGACCGAGCCGGCGCAGCGCATCCCCCGCGGCGCGCTCGAGCTCGGCGGCGATCGGCCCGGCGCTGGCGGCGACGGCCGCCGAGTAGGCGGCCTGCGCCGCGGCGGCATCGCCCTGCCGGATGCGGGCCTCGGCGAAGCGCGCCCAGACCCAGCCGCGGACCTCCTCCGACTGCCCCGCGACTCTCCGCTCGACCTCCGCGGCCGCCGTCTCCTGCTCGCCGGCGAAACCGCCGACGAACTCGAGCAGATCCGGCTCGACACCGACCGGGCGCCCCTGGAGGGTCCAGGCCGCCGCCGGCAAGGTCGCGCGTCGCGGAACGCCGTCGCGCTCGAGGTCGACCTCGAGCGGGCCGCGCGGCGCCTCGACCAGCATCAGGAGGTCGAGCTCCCCCCAATGTCGCAGCTCGCCGCCGCGCTGACTCGGATCGTCGAGGGCGCGCCAGCGCAGCACGACGTCGCCCACCACGAGCGGCGAGGCTGTGCCCGGTGGCAGACGGAGGGCGTCGACCACCACCGCCGCGGACAGCGGCGCCGCGAGCGCGACGAGCGCCATGCCGAATCCCACGATGCGCGGATGCAAGGTCGGCATCCTACCGCCTTCGGTCGATCCGATCGCGGCTCGCCGGTAACGCCCAGCCTCCTCGGGTGACTCAGTCGCAAGACCCAGCGATTCGGAATGCCCGGTCGAACCGGGCGAGGAGGCCCCGATGAAGACCGAAGGACCGAGGAGCCCGACCCGCCAGAGCGCGTCGCGCCGGCGCGTTCTCCTGACGCTCCCGCTGCTCGCCGGACTCGCCGCACCGATCGGCGCCGACACTTTCTCGGTCGGCCCCGGCTGCCCGCACACGTCCATCGCGAGCGCGGTGGTCGCGGCTTGGCTCACGCCGGGCGACGACGTGATCAAGATCACGGCGAACCTCACCAACCAGTCGCCGATCCTCGACGACTTCAAGCCTTCGGTGCGCGGCAAGGTGACGGTGCGTGGCGGTTACACCTTCTGCGACGACACGTCCGCCTCCGGGCGCAGCGTCGTCGACGGGGTGACCAGCCTGCCGGTCTTCCGGGTGCAGACCTCGGCCCAGAGCGAGTCGCGCGTGATCCTCGAGAACTTGGAGATCCGCGGGGGCGCGCGCGGCGCCGCGGTGACCGGCGGCGGACATCTCACCCTCAACAACGTCCTCGTCACCGCCAACGAGGGAGGCGGCGTCGCGGTGGCCGACGGGACGCTGGTGACGAACGCCGCGAGCGAGCTCTTCCAGAACGGCTGGGGCGGGCCGATCGTGCCGCCGACTGGTGGCGGCATCGATTGCTTCGGCGGTCACCTCGATCTGCGGGGCCGGGTCTCCAACAACCGTGCCGAGCTGGGGGCCGGGCTCTCGATGCTCTCGGGCTGCACGGCCGAGCTGCGCCCCGGCTTCATCCTCGACGCGAATCAGGCGAGCTCGAACGGAGGCGGCGTCTACCTCTCTGGTCCGGGCGCGCTCTGGGGCAACGGCGCCGGCAACGCGATCCAGCTGCTCGGCAACTACGCGAACCGGGGCGGCGGAATCTACGCGACGGGCGCTGGCGCGGTCGTCGCGCTCCAGGACTCGGCCTTGAGCGGGAACGGGGCGGCCCAGGAGGGAGGCGCCCTCTACGCCCTCGTCGGCCCGGAGATCCACTTGCTGAGAGGCTCGGGCTGCGCCGGGGGATTCCCGTGCAATCTGCTCGAGGGCAACTACCTCTCGACCAACCTCGAGGGCTCCGTGGTCTACGCCTGGGATGCCCTCGTGGTCCTGCGCCAGCAGCGGGTCGAGGGAAACCAGGAGCTCTTCGTTCCGACGCTGCAGCCGAGCCTCTTCTACGTCCGCGGCGCGAGCGGCGAGCTCTGGCTCGAGAACTTGCAGATCTGGAACAACCGGGCGGCCGAGATCGTGCGCTCGGTCGGCGGCGCGAGCTTCGTCGGCGGCTACCTCTCCTCGGCGCGCAACCAGTACGGGGTTCCGGCAGGGGGCTCGGCGAACAGCTACTTCAGCGTGGAGAGCGCGAGCGGCGCGGTCTACTCCTCGATCCTCTGGGACCACCAGGGCTTCTTCCTCGCGGGGGCCAGTCCGTCGCTGGTAGCGGATTGCCTGATCGTCAGCACGACGTTCGGCGTGCCGCTCGGCTCGGTCTTCATCTCGACCGCCGATCCGCAGTTCC
This sequence comes from Acidobacteriota bacterium, assembly GCA_011525905.1. Classification (GTDB taxonomy): domain Bacteria; phylum Acidobacteriota; class Thermoanaerobaculia; order Multivoradales; family JAGPDF01; genus JACTMI01. The sequence goes on along the minus strand of WYBK01000300.1, from coordinate 6,473 downwards.
TCGACGCCAACGGCGGCAATCTCCACCTCCCCGCGGGCTCGCCCGCGGTCGACTACTGCGACGAGGCCGTCTACCCCTGGCCGGGCGGCCCCGACTTCGACGGCGAGGCGCGCAACGTCGACCACCCCGCGAACCCGAACGGCTCCCCGGGGGTCGGGGGTGGCCGCTTCGACATCGGCTTCGACGAAGTGCCTTCGAGCGTGGTGCCGGAGATCTTCTCGGACGACTTCGAGGGGGGAACGCTCGGCGAGTGGACGCTCGCCGCGCCCTGAGGCCCGCGGCTCAAGGCTCGGGGTCGTCGAAGTAGCCCTCGCGCGTGCGCAGGCGCACGTCGGGGCGGCCGGCGGTGACGCGGATCTCGCGCCAGGAGCCGTCGCCGCGGCGCGGGAAGGGGTAGTAGCCGAGCACGTACTGCGCGCGCAGCTCGGCGAGCACGGCCCGGAAGACCTCGCCAGCCTCCTCGACGCGCGGCAGGTCGAAGATCCGCCCGCCGCTCGTCTCGACCAGGCGGGCGAGCGCGGCGAGCTCGGCAGCATGCTCGGCGAAGTCGCGCCAGACGGAGCGCCGCTGGACGCGGCCCGGGTCGCCGCCGAGCCGGATCCAGTAGAGCAGCGCCGGGCTGCCGCCGACCACCGGCTCGAGGTCGCGAGCCGAGAGCAGGCTGTCGAGATCGACGCCGTCGGAGAGCAGGATCACCACCCGCCGCCCCTGCCGGCCGGCGAGCTCGGTGAGCGCGAGGTAGAGATGGTCGTGGATCGCCGAGCCGCCGCGGCCGACGGCGCCCGCGAGCCCGTCGACCAGCGCGGCCGGTTCGCGCGCGAAGGGGGTGCGGCGCACCACGCGGTCCGAGATCAGCAGGACGCTCGCCTCGTCGAGCGGCGCCATCGACTCCGCGAAGGCGCGCGCGCCGGCGAGGGCGGCGGCGAGCGCGGCGCCGCGCATCGAGAGCGAGGAGTCGATCAGCAGCACGGCGGTCAGCGGCACGTCGCCCCGCTCGAAGGTGACCAGGCGCTGGGGCCGTCCCTCGTCGAACAGGCGCAGCTCCGAGCGCCCGAGGCCGAGCGCCGGCTCCTCGCCGTCCGCCCCGGTTCCGGTGCGCGTCGCCGTCACGTAGACCTGGCGCAGGGGCGCCTCGACGACCTCGTCGACCCGGATCGCGGGCGACTCGAGTTGCGCTTCGGCGCGGCGGCCGTCCGCCGCATGCGCGACGGCGAGCAGCCGGTGAGGCACGTTCTCCTCCCCGACATCGACCTGGAAGCGCCAGGGTGGTGCCGTCCGCTCGCCGGCCGCGCGGCCGTCGACCTCGAGCTCGACGCGCACCGCCGGTGCACCGCGCACTTCGACCTCGACCCCGATCTCGCCGAACAGCGGCCGGCCGGCGAGCGGCGCGACGATGCCGACCTCGAAGCGCTCGGCTCCGCTCAGGAGCGGCGGGACGAGCGCCGCCGCGGCGAGCAGCGCGGCGCGGAAGATCGCGCGCCGCCTCATGGCAGCGGATCCTCCTCGATCCGTTGCGCGAGGGTGCCGAGCGCGAGCAGCGCCGCCCGCTCGACTTCGGCGCGGCGGGCGCCGAGCGCGCGCGCGGGGGTGTCGGCGTAGCGCTTGCGCGGTGCGCTCTCGGCGGTCGGCGGCGACCAGGCGGCGCCGGCGGCCAGGGCGCGCGCCTCGGCCCGCCGGCCGGCTCGCTCGAGCGCGTAGGCGCGCGCGAGCGCGAGCGAGGGCTCTTCGGGGCGCCGCTCGACCAGCGGCGCGAGGTAGGCCGCCGCCTCCGCGTGCTCGCCCTGGGCGAGGTAGCCGCGGGCGCGCTCCTGCGCCGCGACCACGGCGACCCAGTCGGCGGCGGTCTCGGCCAGGCGCTCGAGCTCGGCGAGGGCGTCTCTTTCCCCGGCGAGCAGCCCGACGCGCGCGCGGCGCAGGCGCGCCTCGCGCAGATCCGGGGCCGCCGCGAGGGCGCGATCGAAGGCGGCGGCGGCGCGCTCGAGGCGGCGATCGCGCTCGTGCAGGATGCCGAGCGCCAGCCAGGGCTCGGCGCGTCCCGGGACGAGCTCGGCGGCGCGCCCGAGCAGACGCGCGGCGCTCTCGGCGTCGCGTGCCTCGAGGTGGCCGGCGGCGAGCGCCTCGAGCAGCCCCGCCGCCAGCTCGCGCTGCCGTTCGCCGCGCGCGGCCGCGGCGAGCGACTCGGCGAGCGACTCGGCGACCTTGCGCGCCCGCCGCGCGGCGACGAACCGCCCCTCGGCGAGCCAGGCGCGCTCGAGATCGAGGTAGAGGAGCGCGAGCGGCAGCAGGTCCGCGGGAGCGCGCCGTCGCAGGCGGTCGAGCAGCACGCCTTCGCTCGCCGCCAGCCGCTCGGCGGCGCGGCGTGGCGGGAGGCCCGACTCGAGCGCCATGAGCGTCGCGATGGCCTGCTCCCGTTCCCCGGCGGCGAAGCGGAGCCAGGCGGCGCGCCAGGCGGCGCGCAGCTCGCGGGCGTCGTCGGGGGGCGCGGCGAGCGCCTCCGGCGCGCCCGTCGGGGGCGCGCCCTCGAATGTCAGCGCGACGGGCGAGGGCTGAGCGCCGGCGGCCGGCGAGCCGGGCGCGAGCAGGAAGCGCCCCGACAGCGGCGGCAGGTCGAGCTCGAGCGCGTCGAGGCGCACGCCGGCGGCGACGCCTCCCGGCGCCGCCACCCGCGTGGCGAGCTCGGCGACGGTGCGGCCGAGCGGATCGAGCAGCAACAGCCGCTCGGGCGCCGGCCGGTCGGTGGGCGTGGCGATCCGCAGCTCGGCCGACGCGCCTCCGGCGAGCCGCGGCAGCGGATCGGGTCCGCCGCCGAGGAGGGCGAGGAGCTCGCGCTCGTCGACGCCGACCGTCGGCGAGAGCGCGGGCAGAGCGAGCGAGGGAGAAGCGGGCGATGCGAGAAAGAGCCCGCCCGCCGCGGCTTCGCCGCCCGCGGGGGCGAGCAGGACCTGGCGCTGCGCGAAGCCCTCGGAGAAGTGCTCGCGGACGTGCACGCGCACGACGTGGGCGCCCGGTCCGAGCTCGAGTTGCGCCACCCAGCGCAGGACGCCCGCCTCGAGCCGGTCGCCGTGCCGGGCGAGGTCGATCGCCAGCGCTTCGGAGCGGGAGGCGACGATCGCCCCGTCGGCGGCGACGGCGTAGAGATGGAGCTCGACGCCGAGCCGCCCGTCGGACGCCGCGGCCGCGAGCGCGCGCCCCTCGACCTCGGCGATCGCGAGCACCCGGCGCGGCGCGCGGGCGTCGAGCGGCAGCAGGGTGACCGCCAGCGGCAGCGAGCCCCCTTCGCCCCCGCGCGCGAGCAGCAGCGCGGTGGTCGCGCGCGGACCGGGCAGCGGACGCAGCGGCAGCGGCGGGCTCGCGCTCGCGTTCGCCGACGCGGCGGCGGTGATCGCGGCGATCGCGGCGATCGCGAGGCGCCGTCCGAGGGCGCCGCTCATCGGGGCGCGTCGACCTCGACTCGGACCGCGCGCGTCCAGCGCTGGCCGCTCGCGCGGTCGAGGACCGCGACGCCCAGCCGGCTAGCGCCCGGCGGCAGCGCGAGCTCGAGCCGGAAGGCGACGCTCTCGGCGAGCGCTGCCTGGAGCTGCGCGTTCGGCACGTCGAAGTCGAGGCGGCGCGGCTCGAGCCGGACGATGGTGCCGTCCGGCCGCTCGACGGCGAGGTAGTAGCCGAGGGCGCCGCGGTGGACCTCGCGGTCGGGGGAGAGCGTCAGGGCGGCGAGCGGCACGCTGAGCGTCACCGGCACGACCTGCTCACCGCCGCGCAGGCGCTCGCCCGGTGCGCCGACCTCGACGGCGAGCGAGCTCTCGCCGGCCGCGGCGGAGCCGAGCAGCTGCGAGATCGCCGCCGCCGCGGCTTGGTCCTCGGCGCCGGTGAAGGCGCGCCGCGTCCGGTGCACTGCTCGGCGCCCCTCGCCCCGGACCCGGACTTCGAAACGGATCGGTCCCGTCGGCTGCTCGTCGAGCGCGACGCCGATCGCGTAGTAGGTCAGGAGTTGCTCCAGCGCGGCCTCCAGGCGGGCGCCGAGGTCGGGACCGGCCGCGAACGTGCGGCCCCCCGTGGCATCGGCCAGCCCGGCGAGCGTGGCGCGCCCCTCCGAGCTCGCCGCGGCCGCGGCCGAGCCGGCGCCGAGCGCGGTGCCGGCGCCGGCGACGTCGACGACGTCGAGCCCGGCCGCCTCCCCCGTGGCGATGGTGAAGATCGTCGTGCGCGACGCCGGCAGCGTCGCCAGGAGGCGGGCGTAAGCCTCGGCGACCTCGTGCTCGCGCGCGCCGAGCAGCCCGGCGCGCGAGCGCAGATCGAGCTCGGAGAAGCGCGAGTCCCAGAGACGATAGAGGTTGTCGACGACGTTCGAGTCGTAGCCGGCGCCCACCAGCAGCAGACCGATGCGCCCCTCGAGGCCCGAGGCGAGCGCGAGCAGCCCGCCGAGCGCTTCGAGCGCCGCGCGGGTGCGCTGGGCCTCGAGCTCGCCGAGCGCCTCGATCTGGCGCAGCAGGCTCGCGGCGAGCGCGCGCGTACCGCCGCGCAGCTCGAGGCCGTCGACGTCGTCGCGGCGGATCTGCTCCTTGTCCGCGGTGACGTTGATCGACAGCGGGTCCGCCGCGTTGATCTCGCGGCGCAGGCCCGCCGACTGCTCGTCGAGCGTCGAGAGGGCGACCGGCGAGCGCGCCACGGCGTCGAGCGCGTCGAGCGCGGCGTGGGGATCGTCGGAGAGCCGGCTCGCCAGCCGCAGCCCGTGGCCGTCGAAGCTCGCGACCAGGCTCCGGTCCCCGGGCCCGAGCGCTCCGGCCAGGAACTCGCCGACCTCGCCGAGCACGGCGTTGCGCCGAGCGGCGCGCAGCCGCGTCGGATCGACGAAGACCAGCCAGGTGACCGGTTCGAGCGGCTCGACGGCGGCCGCCTCCGGCGCGGCCTGCTCTCCGGCGGAAGGCGGCGGCGCGGAGGCGGGTCCGGTCTCGCTGTGCGCGGCGAAATGGGAGATGGGCACCGGCCGCCCGTCCGCGGCGACCTCGAAGTCGTCGCGTCCGAGCCCGGCCACCGGCAGGCCGTCGCGATCGAGCACGACGACCTCGAGCTCGACCACGCGGACGTCGATCGCCTCGAAGAAACGGGCGAGATCGCCGCGATCGTCCTGCGCGGCGAGCGGAGGGGCGGCCAGCGCCAGGGCCAGCGCGGCGGCGCCGGTCCGGCCCGAGCGTCGCTCGAACGGGGGCACGGCGCGATCGTAGCAGCCGCGCCGCGCTAGAGTCGCGCCATGCCGGACTCCGAACGTCCGATCGCCTGCGACCTCGGTCGTGTCGGCGAGCCAAAGCGGCGCCCGAGGAGGAGGAGCACGATGAACAAGGAGGGACTCGCCCTGGCCTCCCTGCTGCTCGCGGTGGCCGCCGCGACGGCCCAGGTCCACGATCACGCACCCGCGCCCGACCCCTCGCCCGCTCCGGCGTCGGGCGTCGCCGCGCTCTCGCCCGAGCTGCGCGAGCTGTTCAAGCTCGAGATGGCCGGGCTCCAGGGCGCGATGCTCGAGCTCGTGCCGGCGGTCGCCTCCGGCGACTGGGAGGGGATCGCCCGGATCGCGGCGCGCATCCGCGGCGGCTTCGTACTGGCGCAGCGGCTCACTCCGGAGCAGCGCGAGGAGCTCCACCGGGCGCTGCCCGCCGGCTTCCTCGAGCGGGACGCCGAGTTCCACGCGACCGCCGAGGCGCTCGAGCACGCCGCGCACCGCAAGCAGGCCGACCTCGTCCCCTTCTACGTCTACAAGCTGACCGAGGGGTGCGTCGGCTGCCACTCCCGCTTCGCGCAGGCCCGCTTCCCCGGCTTCGCCCCGGCCCACGAGCCGGCGGAGCACGCTCACTGAGGCCGGAGTCGTCCCAGCTCGGCGCCGCGGCCGAGAGTCGACGGCGGGCGGCAACCCGCGACAGGATCGGCACCCGACGGTGGCGCGATGCCGGCCCGAAGCCAGCGGAACGGAGGAGAGCGATGACCGACCTCGACAAGGCGACCCAGACGCAGCTCGGCAACATCCAGAAGAAGACCGGCAAGACGCTCGAGCAGCTCTACGGCTGGCTCGCCGGCAGCGGGCTCGCCAAGCACGGCGAGCTGCGCGACGCCGCCAAGAGTGGTCTCGCGCTCGGCCACGGCGACGCCAACACCCTGGTCACCCTCTACCTGCGTTCGACCGGCGCGGCGGCGGCGCCCGCGGCGAGCGCGGACGCCGCCGTCGACGAGATCTACGCCGGTCCGAAGGCGGCGCTGAGGCCGATCCACGACGAGGTGATGGCGGCGATCGGTCGCTTCGGTGCGTTCGACATCGCACCCAAGAAGGGCTACCTCTCGCTGCGCCGCAAGAAGCAGTTCGCGATGGTCGGTCCGGCCACGAAGACCCAGGTCGAGATCGGGCTGAACGCGAAGGGCCTGGTGGGCGGCGAGCGGCTGGTCGAGCAGAAGCCCGGCGGAATGTGCCAGTACAAGGTGCGGATCGG
>WYBK01000299.1 GCA_011525905.1 Acidobacteriota bacterium | reverse complement strand
TTTCCCGCCTCCCTTACGCCCTGAAGATCCTGCTCGAGAACCTGCTGCGGCGCGAGGACGGCGAGACGGTGCGCGCCGAGGAGATCGAGGCGCTCGCCGGGTGGGACCCGGCGGCGGAGCCCTCGCGCGAGATCGCCTTCATGCCGGGGCGCGTGCTGTTGCAGGACTTCACCGGCGTGCCGGCCGTCGTCGATCTCGCGGCGATGCGCGACGCGATGAAGGCGATGGGGGGCGATGCCAACCGGATCAACCCCCTCCAGCCGGTCGAGCTGGTCATCGATCACTCCGTCCAGGTCGACGAGTACGGTTCGGCGGCGGCGTTGCTGCTCAACTCGCAGAAGGAGTTCGAGCGCAACCGCGAGCGCTACCTCTTCCTGCGCTGGGGACAGAAGGCCTTCCGCAACTTCCGCGTGGTGCCGCCGGCGACCGGCATCGTCCACCAGGTCAACCTCGAGTACCTCGCCCGTGTGGTGATGGCCGAGGAGCAGGGGGGCGCGCGCTGGGCCTATCCCGACACCCTGGTCGGCACCGACTCGCACACCACGATGATCAACGGCCTGGGCGTGCTCGGCTGGGGCGTCGGCGGCATCGAGGCCGAGGCGGCGATGCTCGGTCAGCCGGTCTCGATGCTGATCCCGCAGGTCGTCGGCTTCCGGCTGACCGGCGAGCTCGCCGAGGGGGCGACCGCGACCGACCTCGTGCTCACGGTCACCGAGATGCTGCGCAAGAAGGGCGTGGTCGGCAAGTTCGTCGAGTTCTTCGGGCCCGGGCTCGCCAAGCTGCGCCTCGCCGACCGGGCGACGATCGCGAACATGGCGCCCGAGTACGGCGCGACCTGCGGCATCTTCCCGGTCGACGCCGTCGCCTTGGACTACCTGCGCTTCACCGGGCGCCCGGCCGACCAGGTGACGCTGGCCGAGGCCTACTGCCGCGAGCAAGGGTTGTTCCACGACGCCGGCACCCCCGAGGCCGAGTACAGCGACCGGCTCGAGCTCGACCTCGGCCAGGTCGAGCCGTCGCTCGCCGGCCCGCGCCGGCCCCAGGACCGGGTCGCCCTGGGTCGCGTCAAGCAGAGCTTCCTCGCCGAGCTGCCGAGCCTGGCGGCGGCGCGCGCCGCCCAGGCCCCGGCGCGGGCGGTCGGCCGCTGGGAGGGGGAGGGCGGCGGCGTCGCGGTCGCCACGGCGCCCGCGGTCGAGGTCGCCACCGAGGTCGACGGCGTCCCCTGCACGCTCGGCGACGGCTCGGTGGTGATCGCCGCCATCACCTCCTGCACCAACACCTCGAACCCCTCGGTCATGCTGGCGGCGGGCCTGGTCGCGCGCAAGGCGGTGGCCCGGGGCTTGAAGACGCGCCCCTGGGTCAAGACCAGCCTCGCGCCCGGCTCGCAAGTGGTCACCGAGTACCTGCGCGAGTCGGGGCTGCTCGCCGACCTCGAGGCGTTGCGCTTCCACGTCGTCGGCTACGGCTGCACGACCTGCATCGGCAACTCCGGGCCGCTGCCCGAGCCGGTCTCGCGTGCCATCGCCGAGGGGCAGCTGGTGGCGGTCTCCGTCCTCTCGGGCAACCGCAACTTCGAGGGAAGGATCAGTGCCGAGGTGCGCGCCAACTACCTCGCCTCGCCGCCCCTCGTCGTCGCCTACGCGCTCGCCGGGCGCATCGACCTCGATCTGACCACCGAGCCGCTCGGCACCGGCAGCGACGGCCGGCCGGTCTACCTGCGGGAGATCTGGCCGTCGCAGCAGGAGATCGAGGAGGCGTTGCGCACCTCGCTCAAGGACGAGATGTTCCGCAGGAAGTACGCCGACGTCTTCACCGGCGAGGAGGACTGGCGCACGCTGCCCGTCCCCGAGGGGGAGACCTACGCCTGGGCCGACGATTCGACCTACGTCCGCCGCCCCCCCTACTTCGACGGCATGCCGCGCGCGCCCGAGCCCTTCGAGGAGATCCGCGGCGCCCGCGTCCTCGCCCTGCTCGGCGACTCGATCACCACCGACCACATCTCCCCGGCCGGCTCGATCAAGAAGGAGAGCCCCGCCGGCCGCTACCTCCAGGAGCGCGGCGTCGCGCCGATCGACTTCAACTCCTACGGCTCGCGCCGGGGCAACCACGAGGTGATGGTGCGCGGCACCTTCGCCAACGTGCGGATCCGCAATCGGATGGTGCCCGACGTCGAGGGGGGGGTCACCGTCCACGCGCCGTCGGGCGAGCGGCTGTCGATCTTCGACGCCGCCGAGCGCTACCGCGCCGCAGGGACGCCGACGGTCGTGCTGGCCGGCAAGGAGTACGGCACCGGCTCCTCGCGCGACTGGGCCGCGAAGGGACCCTACCTCCAGGGGATCCGCGCGGTGGTCGCCGAGTCCTACGAGCGCATCCACCGCTCGAACCTGATCGGCATGGGGATCGTCCCGCTCCAGTTCCTCGAAGGCGAGAGCGCCGCGAGCCTCGGACTCGACGGCTTCGAGACGATCTCGATCGAGGGGCTCGCGGCGGGGCTGGCCGCCGGCTTCCCGTCCGGCCGCGAGGTCGAGGTCGTCGCCGAGCGTCCCTCCGGGGAGACGGTGCGCTTCCGCGTCCGGGTCCGTCTCGACACCCCGAAAGAGGTCGACTACGTGCGGCACGGCGGCATCCTGCAGTACGTGCTGCGCCAGCTGCTGGCCTCTTGAAGCGCCGCCACACGGCCCAAAAAAGGCCCCGCGCGGTGGAGGGAGTACCGCACGGGGGGAGGAGAGGGAGCTGAGGAGATTGCCAGGGTGAAGAACCCTGGGGGCGGGCTCAACTCCCGAGGTGCCCGCCTCTCCCCTTGTAACGTTGCAAAGGGCGAGCCGGATTCCCTGCCCCGCCGGGCGGGGGACGGACCGATTCGCGGGAGGGGGCATGAGGATCTTCCTGACCGGCGCCACCGGCTACATCGGCCGCGCGCTCTGCCTGCGGCTGCGCACCGAGGGGCACGAGCTGCGGGCCCTGGTGCGGCCGACCAGCCGGGTCGGGGCGCTCGCCGGCATCGGTGTGGCGACCTTCGTCGGCGATCTGGCCGACCGGGCGTCGATGCGCGAGGCGATGTCGGGGGCCGACTGGGTGATCCACGCCGGCGCCGAGCTCGACCTCGAGGCGGCGGCCGGCCGGATGGAGCGCGCCAATGTTCAGGGTTCCGAGAACGTCGCCTCGCTCGCCTGGAAGCTGGGCGTCCCCCGCTTCCTGTCGGTCTCCTCGATCGCCCGCTGGGGGGGGAGCCCGGACGACGGCGCTCCGGCGACCGAGGAGACGCCGCAGCGCCTGCCGCTGCCGACCGTCTATAGCCGAACCAAGGCGGCGGGCGAGGAGGCGATCCAGGCCTTCGCGGCGCGCGGCCTCCAGGTGGTCACGGTCTACCCGAGCCTGGTCTACGGCGCGCCGGGCAAGCGGCGCGGCGCCAACGCGCTGCTGCGCCAGCTCGACCTCGGGCGCTTCCCCGCCCTGATCGGCGCCGACCGGAAGAGCTCCTGGATCCACCTCGACGACCTCGTCGAGGGGATGGTGCGCCTGCTCGACCGGGGGCGCCCCGGGCGCGGCTACCTGATGACCGGCGATATCGTGACGACCCGGGAGCTGGCCGCGCGGGTGGCGGCGCTCGGGGGGGCGCCCGTCCCCCGGCGCGAGGTCTCGTTGCCGCTCGCCCGAATGGCCCTCCGGCTGGCGGCGCCGTTCTACCGGCTGGGCGGGCGCCGGCCACCGATTCCGGTCGAGCAGCTCGCCTCGCTCGAGCGCCACTGGGCCTTCGACGACGCGCGCGCCCGCGCCGAGCTCGACTGGCGCCCCCGGCCGCTCGCCGAGGGCCTGCCGCCGACCCTCGACCACCTGCGCTCGACCTGAGGCGCGCTATCCTCCGCCCGCCGATGTTCACGATCTTCAAGGACTACTCCTTCGCCGCCGGCCACGCCATTCGCGGCCACACCCGCGGCTGCCAGAACCTGCACGGCCACAACTACCGGGTGCGCGTCCACGTCTCGAGCGAGACGCTCGACGCGCTCGGCATGGTCATCGACTTCGCCGACCTCAAGGCGATCGTCGACGAGGTCGTCGGCAAGTTCGACCATGCCGTGATCAACGAGATCCCGCCTTTCGACGTGCGCAACACGACTGCCGAGCTGATCGCCCAGTACGTCCACGAGGAGGTCTCGCCCCGGCTGCCCGCCGGGCGCCGGGTCGCCCGCGTCGAGGTCTGGGAGACCGACAGCTCCTGCGCCGTCTTCGAGCCCTGAGCTCGCCGGCCGCTTGACGGCGCTCCCGCCCGCCGCCACGATCTGCGCGATGCCGGCGCGCCTCAAGATCCACGAGCTCTACCTGTCGATCCAGGGGGAGTCGTCGCACGCCGGCCGCCCCTGCACCTTCGTGCGGCTGACCGGCTGTCAGATGCGCTGCGTCTGGTGCGACAGCGAGCACGCCTTCTACGAGGGGAGCTGGCGCACGGTCGACGAGCTGGTCGCCGAGGTGGCCCGCCTCGGCTGTCCGCTGGTCGAGGTCACCGGCGGCGAGCCGCTGCTCCAGCCGGCAGTCCACGCCCTGATGACCCGCCTGTGCGACGCCGGCCACGAAGTGCTGCTCGAGACCGGCGGCGGGCTCGACATCACGCGCGTCGATCCGCGGGTCAAGCGCATCGTCGACGTCAAGTGCCCCGGCTCGGGCGAGGCCGACAACAATCGCTGGGCGAACCTCGCCGACCTGCGGCCGGGCGACGAGCTGAAGTTCGTGCTCGCCGGCCGCGAGGACTACGAGTGGGCGCGGCGGGTGGTCGCCGAGCGCGCGCTCGCGCGGCGCTGCCCGATCCACTTCTCGCCGGTCTGGGGCGCCCTCGACCCGGCCGAGCTCGCCGCCTGGATCCTCGCCGACCGCCTCCCCGTTCGCCTCGGCCTCCAGCTCCACAAGCTCCTCTGGGGCGCCGAGGCGCGCGGGGTCTGAGCCCGGCCAGCTCCGGCCGGGGTGCGAAGCTGCTCAGACGCCGCCGATCGTCGCCGACCAGTTGCCCGTCGTCCCCGACTCGAAACCGTCTTCGAAGATCGGCGCCGGCAGGTCGTCGTCGACGATGGTGATCGTCAGGGTCGCAGGGCTCGCGATCGCCAGTCCGGCCGAAGGGTCGACGAGCGCGAGGACGATCGTCTCGTCGGGCTCGTCGAGCGTATCTCCGAGAATGGAGACCGAAAAGAGCTCGAGGCCGAGCTCGCCGATCGACCAGCTCTCGGTCGAAGGGGTATAGGCGAAGTCGACGCCCGCCGTCGCGGTCCCCCCGACGAGCACTCGGTCGACCGTGGCCGAGAGGACCCCGCTCCCCTCGCGGACGAGGAAGAGGATCCGGTTGCCGGGCTCCTCGGAGAAAGAGGCGGTGGCGCCGGCGAAGCGCACCGTGCTCAGGGCGCCGGTCGCGGGGTCGACCGCGTACAGGATCGTCGCCATGCCCTCGTCGATTCCTCCGGTGTCGACGTCCTCGCCGGGAATGCCGATCGCGAGATCGTCGAAGCCGTTGCCGTCGAAGTCGCCGCTGGCGAGCGCGGCGGCGAAGAAGTCGTTCGACTCGCGGAAGTCGGGCATACCGGAGGGGAGGTCCTGGTCGAAGCTCTGGTGGCCGGTGACGGTCAGGCCCGTGGGCGACGTGCCGTAGAGGACCTTCAGCCGGCCACCGTTCGGGATGCCGGTGTAGTTCTCGTCGGGCACGCCGGCGGCCAGGTCGTCCGCACCGTCGCCGTCGAAGTCGCCGCGGGCGAGCGCCGCGCCGAAGTGGTCGCCGTTCTCGGAGCCTCCCGCGCCGAGCGTGTCCTCGAGAAAGAACTGGTCGCCGGTCTCAGTGAGACCGGCGACGCCGCCATAGAGGACGTGGACGCCGCCGGCCTCGGGTGCCGAGGCCGTGCTCTCGCCGGCGACGCCGATGGCCAGGTCCTCGGCCGGGCTGCCGTCGAAGTGGCCGGCGGCGAGCGAGCCGCCGAAGCGGTCTCCCGCCTCGGCGACATCGACGATGCCGGCGACGCTCTGGTGCCAGAATTGGTCGTTGTCGAGCCGAAAGAAGTCGCCGTCGCCGTAGAGGACGTGCACGGCGCCCGCGTCGGCGGTGGCGCCGACGTCCTCGAAGGGGACGCCGATCGCGAGGTCGTCCTCGCCGTCGGCGTTGAAGTCGCCGGTCGCCACGCTCCAGCCGAACTGGTCGCCGCTCTCGGCGTCGTCGGCGATGTCTCCCAGGTCGAGGAAGAAGCTGTTCTGGTTGACCGTGAAGCAGCCGACGGTGACCAAGATCGCGCAGTCGGGAATCGTGCAGCGCAGGAACTCCACCGATCCGGCGTCGTCGTGGAAGAGGTCGACCGTGCGCCCCGGGGCCCCGATGGCAACGTAGGCGACGGTCGAGGTGCGGCCCAGGGCCAGCGAGAAGCCGTAGCGGTCGCCCGACTCCGGGCAGGGGTTGTCCTCGAAGGTCGAGACCTCGCCCGAGAGCGGCACGCCGGCGCGGCCGAAGAGCACGAGGACCATGCCGGCGTCGGCGACGCTGCCGAGATCCTCGTCGGGCACGCCGATGATCAGGTCGTCGACGCCGTTGCTGTCGAAGTCGCCCACCGCGAGCGCGGCCCCGAAGTGGTCCCCCGCCTCCGGGGTGCCCGCGATGCCGAGGCTCGCCTGAGTGAAGACCTGGTCGCCGTCGAGCAGGATTCCTCCCGCCCAGCCGTAGTAGACGTGCACGGCACCGGCTTCGGCCTGGCCGGATACCGTCTCGCCCGGGACGCCGACGGCGAGGTCGGCGTAGCCGTCGTGGTCGAAGTCGCCGACCGCGACCGTGCCGCCGAAGGCGTCGAAGTCCTCGGTCGTGCCGGCCGGCGTGACGCCGTCGTAGAGGATGTCCGCACCCAGGTCCGAGAGCTGGGCGGTAGCGGGGGGCAGGACGAAGAGCAGGGCTGCGAGAGGGCTCGCGAGAGTGGCGCGTCGGGTGCGGGAGCTGGGCATCTTGCCTCCTCGGCCGGCTGGGCTGCCGGATTGGTCGCTCCTCCATTCCCGCGCGAGCGGCGCCGAATTCGGCTCAGTGCCCGGTCGTTGACTCCCGAACGGTCCCTTTCTAGGCTCGATACGAGCCATCATCGCCATGAGCGCCGACGAGCCGAGCGGGGGCGCGAGCCCCGAGCGGGGCGAGGTCACCGCCCTGCTCGAGGCTTGGTCCGGGGGGGATCCGGAGGCGGCCGACCAGCTGCTCGCGCTCGTCTACGCCGAGCTCAAGGCGATCGCCGCCGCGCACTTCCGGCGCGAACGCTCGGGTCAGACGCTGCAGCCAACCGCGCTCGTCCACGAGGCGTACCTCAAGCTGGTCGACCAGACCCGCGTCCAGTGGAGAAACCGGGGGCACTTCTTCGCCGTCGCCTCGAGGGCGATGCGCCGAATCCTCGTCGATCACGCCCGGATGCGCGCGGCAGCCAAGCGGGGCGCGGGCGTCGAGCCGCTCTCGCTCGGCGTCGACGCAGCTCGAGAGACGCCGGTCGCGCCCATCGACGTCCTGGCGCTCGATCAGGCGCTCGAGCGGCTCGCCGCCGCCGACCCGGAGCAGGCGCGGATCGTCGAGCTTCGTTTCTTCGGCGGCCTCACCCTCGAGGAGACCGCCGAGGCCGCCGGCCGCTCGCTCGCCACGATCAAGCGCGACTGGCGCACCGCGCGCGCCTTCCTCCACCGCGAGCTCGCCCGGCTCGCGCCCCCGGCGCCGTGACCGCGGGCCCGGATCCCGGCGCCTGGCGCGAGCTGCGCGCCCTGCTCGAGCGAGCGCTCGAGGTCTCGCCGGAGGAGCGCCGCGCCCTCCTCGCCGAGCTCGCGGCGCGCGACCCGGCGCGGGCAGCCGAGCTCGAAGAGCTCCTGCGCGCCGACGCCGCGGAGGGCTCGCCGCTCGACGCCGGTGCCGGGGCGCTGCTGGCCGGGCTCGGCGAGGAGGGCGCGGCTCCGGCGGGAGCGGCGGGGGGCCGCGCGCCCCTCACCGGCCGTCGGCTGGGCGCCTGGCGCCTCGGCGAGTTGCTCGGCCAGGGAGGGATGGGCGCGGTCTACGCGGCGCGCCGGGTCGAGGGGGAGTTCGAGCAGGAGGCGGCGGTCAAGGTCCTGCGCGCGAGCGCCGACTCGCCCGAGCTGCGCGCCCGCTTCCGGCGCGAACGGCAACTGCTCGCCTCGCTCGGGCACCCGGCGATCGCGCGCCTGCTCGACGGCGGCGTCGAGGACGGCGAGCTCTGGTTCGCCCTCGAGCGGGTCGAGGGGGTGCCGATCACCGCCCACGCGCGTGCGCGCGGGCTCACCGTCAGCGAGCGCCTCACTCTCTTCCTCGCGGTCTGCGACGCGGTCGAGGCGGCACACCGTCGGCTCGTCGTCCACCGTGACCTGAAACCCTCGAACATCCTGGTAACGGCAGCCGGTGAGGTCAAGCTCCTCGACTTCGGCATCGCCAAGCTGCTGGAAGGCGACGAGGGCGAAGCACTGACGCGCAGCGAGGCGCGACCGCTGACGCCCCGATACGCCGCCCCCGAGCAGATTCTCGGCGCGCCGCCGACGACCGGCATGGATGTCTATGCGCTGGGGGTCGTCCTCTACGAGCTCCTGACCGGGTCCCTCCCCCACGATCGCTCGACCGCCTCGCCGGTCGCGCTCGCGCGCGAGCTCGAGCGGGAGACGGTAGCGCCGCCCAGCCGCCGCGTCCTGACGGGGGACGAAGCGGGGCGCCGACTCGCGCGCCGCTTGACCGGAGACCTCGACGCCATCTTGCTCCGCGCGCTGCGGCCCGAGCCGGAGCGGCGCTATGCCTCGGTCGCCGAGTTGACGAACGATCTCCGCCTCCACCTAGCCGGGCGCCCGGTCGGGGCGCGCGGCGGCGCCTGGCGATACCGCGCCGGCAGCTTCGTGCGCCGGCACCGCTTGGCGGTGCTCGCCGCGACGCTCGTCGTCGCGGCACTCGTCGCCGGGCTCGGTGTCGCCGCTTGGCAGGCGCGCATCGCCCGCGTCGAGCGGGACCGCGCGCGCGTCGAGGCGGCGAAGGCGACCGAAGTCGCCCGCTTCATGACCCGTCTCTTCCACCAGGCCGACCCGGCGCGCGCCCGTGGGGCGAGCCTGACCGCGCGCGAGGTGCTCGCGGCGGGCGGCGAGCGCGTGGAGCAGGACCTCGCCGGCCAGCCCGAGATCCAGGCGACGCTCCTGCTCGCGATCGGGAGCGTCGAGCGCGACCTCGGGCTCTACGCGGAGGCGGCTCCGCGGCTCGAGCGTGCGCTCGCGCTGCGCGAGCGCTCCTTCGGAGCCGGGTCGCTCGAGGTCGCCGAGGCGCTCCACGAGCTGGGGCAGCTCGACCGCTACTTCGACCGGCTCGAGGAGGGGCGCGCGCGGCTCGAGCTGGCCCTCGCCCTGCGCGAGACGGCGCTCGGCCCCGACCACCTCGAGGTGGCGCGGACCCTCTCGGCGCTCGGCGTCGTCCAGCGTTATGCCGGGGAGATCGAGGCCTCCCGGGCCTCGTTCGAGCGGGCGCTCGCCATCGCCGACCGGTTCGGACAGGAGGACGACGAGACCGGGCGCTGGTGGAACAGCCTGGGACTGGTGCTTTCGGATCTCGGCGCCTATGCCGAGGCCGAGCCGGTCTTCCACCGCAGCCTCGAGGTCCTCGAGCGCAGCGCCGGACCCGGGAATCCCCTGCTCGCCCTCCCGCTCGACAACCTCGGCATGTTGCTGCGCACCGAAGAGCGCTTCGAAGAGGCGCTGCCGCTGCTCGAGCGGGCGCGCACCCTGGTCGAGACCACTTGGGGTCCCGACCACGTGCAGTTTGGCACCGCGCTCAACTCGCTCGGGGTGCTGCTCGGCAACCTCGACCGCTGCGCGGAGGCGGTCGAGCTGCTCGCCCGTGCGGCCGACGTCTATGGACGCGCGCTCGGTTCCGAGCACCGCTTCGTCGCCTGGCCGCTCGTCGCCGAGGGGGATTGCCGACTCGCGCTCGGCGAGCCGGAGACGGCCCTCGCGCTCTTCGAGCGGGCGGCGTCGATCCGCCTCGCGGCGCTCGGCGCCGAGCACGCCGAGCACGCCCTCGCCCTCGGCCGGATCGGGCTCGCCGAACAGGCGCTCGGGCGCACCGCCGCCGCCGAGCGGCGCTTCCGCGAGGCGCTCGCGATCCTGCGGCGGACCCTCGACCCCGCCTCACCGGCCGTCGCCGAGGCGATCGTCGATCTCGCGGCCTGCCTCGAGCACCGAGGAGCGGCGGCGGAGGCGAGTGCGCTCTACGAGGAGGCGGCGAGAACCTTCCGCGCCGCCTACCCGCAGGGGCACAGTTACGTCACTCGCGTGGAGGCGGCGCTCGTGCGTCTGGCCGCGGGCGGCTGACTCCGAAGGGCGCCCTCTCTTCGCGGCTCACCGCTCGCAATCGGGCGTTCGCCGGTGCGGGGAGTCCGGCGGGGGGTGTGGTCGCGTATCGTTCGCGACGTCACGAAGAGGGACGGCCAAGGCCGGCTCGAGGACGGGAGATGACCGAGAACCTCCGGGAGAAGCTCGATTCGTTGAAGATCGACCGCGCCGCCGCGCCCGAGCCGGCGCGCTCCGGGCGGCTCTGGGCGCTTCTCGCGCTGGCGGTCGCGGCGCTCGCCCTGCTCGCCTTCCTGGCGCTCAAGCCGCGCGCCGTGCCGGTGCGCACCGCGGCGGTCACCGAGGGCAAGGGCGGCGCCGGCCCGGCGGCGGTGCTCAACGCCTCGGGCTACGTCACCGCGCGGCGGCAGTCGACGGTCTCCTCCAAGGTCACCGGCAAGGTCGCCGAGGTGCTGGTCGAGGAAGGCATGCGGGTCGAGGCGGGGCAGGTGCTCGCCCGGCTCGACGACAGCCAGGCGCGCTTGGCGCTCGCGCTCGCCGAGGCGGGCCGCGACGCCGCCGAGCGCGCCCTGGCCGAGACCGAGGCGCTGCTCGCCGAGGCGCGCCTGCGGCGCCGGCGCACCGACGAGCTGGTGCGCGCGGGCGTCGCCTCGACCGCCGACTTCGACGCGGTCGCCGCCGAGTCCGATGCGCTCGCCGCGCGGCTCGCGCGCCAGACGAGCGAAGTCGAGGTCGCCCGGCGCGAGGTGGCGCTCGCCCGCCAGAACCTCGAGGACACCGTGATCCGCGCCCCCTTCGCCGGTGTCGCGATCTCGAAGAACGCCCAGCCCGGGGAGATGATCTCGCCGATGTCGGCCGGCGGCTTCACCCGCACCGGCATCTCGACCATCGTCGACATGGGCTCGCTCGAGATCGAGGTCGACGTCAACGAGGCTTACATCCAGCGGGTCGAGGCCGGCCAGCGGGTGGCGGCCACTCTCGACGCCTACCCCGACTGGCAGATCCCCGGCCGCGTGATCACGACGATCCCGGCCGCCGAACGCGACAAGGCGACGGTCAAGGTGCGCATCGGCTTCGACGAGCTCGACGCGCGCATCCTGCCCGACATGGGGGTCAAGGTCGCCTTTCTCGACGAGACGCCGGCGGGGGAGGCGCGGCGGGTCACTCGGGTGCCGCGCGCGGCGCTGCGCGGCAGCGCCGGCGCCGAGTTCGTCTGGGTCGTCGCCGACGGCGCGCTCGAGCGGCGCGCCGTGCGGCTGGCGGCGGGCGGCGCCGACCCGGCCGAGGTGGTCGCGGGTCTCTCGGCCGGCGAGCGCGTGGTGGTCGAAGGGCCGGCCGACCTCGCGCCGGGCACCCGGGTGACCGAGCGCGAAGCGAACTGAGAGGGAGCGAGAGGAGACGAGCATGGAGACCCTGGTCGAAGTCCGCAGCGTGCACAAGTACTTCACCCGCGGCAGCGAGAAGATCGACGTCCTCTCCGGGCTCGACCTCGACGTCGGGCGCGGCGAGTTCCTGGCGCTGATGGGCCCGTCGGGCTCGGGCAAGTCGACGCTACTCAACTTGATCGGCGGCCTCGACCGCCCCTCGGCGGGAAGCCTGACGGTCGGCGGCCAGCGCATCGACGGCCTCTCGGACGCCAAGCTCGCCGCCTGGCGCGCCCGTCACGTCGGCTTCGTCTTCCAGATGTACAACCTGCTGCCGG
Source organism: Acidobacteriota bacterium (assembly GCA_011525905.1). Classification (GTDB taxonomy): domain Bacteria; phylum Acidobacteriota; class Thermoanaerobaculia; order Multivoradales; family JAGPDF01; genus JACTMI01. Next base: position 15,572 of record WYBK01000299.1, on the reverse strand, counting down.
CCTTGACCGCCGAGCGCAACGTCGAGTTGCCGCTGCTGCTCACGCCGCTCGGGCGCTCGCGCCGGCGCCAGCAGGTGGCGACCGCGCTCGCGCTGGTCGGCCTGGCCGACCGCGCCAAGCACTACCCGCGCCAGCTGTCGGGCGGCCAGGAGCAGCGCGTCGGCATCGCGCGCGCCATCGTCACCGACCCGACGCTGCTGCTGTGCGACGAGCCGACCGGCGACCTCGACCGCAAGTCGGGCGACGAGGTGCTCGACCTGCTCCAGGCGCTCCACCGCGACCAGGGCAAGACGATCGTCATGGTCACCCACGACCCGCACGCCGCCGAGCGCGCCGGGCGGGTGTTGCACCTCGACAAGGGAGTGCTGGCGGAGGCCGCGGCGTGAGGTTCCTGCCGCTCGTCTGGGCGAACCTGAAGCGCAAGAAGGCGCGCACGCTCTTCACGCTGCTGTCGATCCTGATCGCCTTCCTGCTCTACGCCTACCTGGGCGCGGTGCGCGTCGCCTTCCGCGCCGGAGTCGACGTCGCCGGCGCCGATCGGCTGTTCACCACCCACAAGACCTCGATCATCCAGCCGTTGCCGATCGCCTACCTCGAGCGGATCGCGCAAGTGCCCGGAGTCGAGCTGGTCACGCACGCGAGTTGGTTCGGCGGCATCTACCAGAACCCGAACACGGGCTTCCAGGGGGTCTTCCAGTCCCCGGTCGATCCGGAGAAGTACCTCGAGATGTATCCCGAGTTCCGGCTGCCCGAGGAGCAGAAGCGCGCCTTCCTGGCCGACCGCGAGGGGGCGATCGTCGGTAGGAAGACCGCCGAGCGCTACGGTTGGAAGGTGGGTGACCGGATCCCGGTGCAGGGGACGATCTGGCGCAAGAAGGACGGCTCGCGCACCTGGGAGTTCAACCTGCACGGCATCTACGACGGCGCCGAGGCGGGGACCGACACCACCCAGTTCCTCTTCCACTACGACTACTTCGACGAGGCGCGGCAGTTCGGCCAGGGGATCGTCGGCTGGTACGTGGTGCGCATCGCCGACCCGCAGGCGACCGCCGCGATCTCCTCGGCGATCGACGCGCTGTTCGAGAACTCGCCGAACGAGACCAAGACGGTGACCGAAAAGGCGCTGGCGCAGAGCTTCGCCGACCAGATCGGCGACGTCGGGTCGATCATCACCTGGGTGGTCGCGGCAGTCTTCTTCACTCTGCTGCTGGTCGCCGGCAACACCATGGCGCAGTCGGTGCGCGAGCGCACGAGCGAGCTCGGGGTGCTCAAGACCCTCGGCTTCCAGCCCGGCACGGTGCTCGGCCTGGTGCTCGCCGAGTCCAGTCTGCTGGCGATCCTCGGCGGCGGGCTGGGCCTCGCGCTCGGCGGCCTGCTGATCGCCTCGGGCGATCCGACCGGTGGCTTCCTGCCGGTCTTCTATCTGCCCGGCCGCGACGCGATCCTCGGCGCGCTGCTGGTCCTCGCGCTGGGCCTGGTCACCGGCATCCTGCCCGCGCTGCGGGCGATGCGGCTCGAGATCGTCGAAGCGTTGAGGAGGAGCTAGAGCGATGGCCTCTCTGGGCAACTGGTTCGCGCAAGTCGCCGCGGTGACCGCGACCGCGGTGCGCACGATCCCGCAGCGGCGCGGCGCGTCGCTCGCCACGGTAGTCGGCATCGCCGGCGTGGTCACCGTCTTCGTCGCCGTGCTGTCGATCGGCGAGGGGTTCCGTCGGGCGCTGCGCACCGCGGGCGCGCCCGACAACGCCATGGTGCTGCGCTCGGGCTCGGACAGCGAGATGATGAGCGTGCTGCTGCGCGACGCGGTCGAGCTGATCGGCCAGGCGCCGGGGGTGGCGCGGGCGCCGGTGCTGCCCGGCGGGCCGCCGGTCGCCCTCTCCTCGGGCGAGCTCTTCGTGGTCGTCGACGTGCCGAAGAAGGCGACCGGCACCGACGCCAACGTGCCGTTGCGCGGCGTCCAGCCGGCGGCCTTCGCGACGCGCCGCGATCTCGAGATCACTTCGGGGCGCGCTTTCGAGTGGGGGAGGAACGAGATCCTGGTGGGCGAGGGGGCCGCCAAGCAGTTCGCCGGCCTCGAGGTCGGCAACCGGCTGCGCTGGGGACAGAACGAGTGGCAGGTGGTTGGCACCTTCGCGGCCGGCGGCGCGCTCTGGGAATCGGAGATCTGGTGCGACGCGGCGGTGCTGCAGCCCGCCTACCGGCGGGGCAACTCCTTCCAGACGGTGATCGCACGGCTCGAGTCGCCGGAGGCCTTCGACCGCTTCAAGGACGCGCTGACCACCGACCCGCGCCTCGACGTCCAGGTGTTGCGCGAGAGCGAGTACTACGCCAACCAGGGGCGGACGCTCAACGGCATCATCCGCGGCCTGGGGGTCACCGTCTCGGTGCTCATGGCGATCGGCGCGGTCTTCGGCGCGCTGAACACCATGTACTCGGCGGTCTCTTCGCGCAAGCGCGAGGTCGCCACCCTGCGCGCGCTCGGCTTCGGGCGCGGGGCGGTGGTGGTCTCGGTGCTCGCCGAGTCGCTGCTGCTCGCCGCCGCCGGCGGCGTGGCCGGGGCGCTCGCGGCCTGGGCCTTCTTCGACGGCTACCGCACGTCGACCCTCAACTGGGACACTTTCAGCCAGGTGACTTTCGCCTTCGACGTCACGCCGAGCCTGCTGGTCTCCGGCACGATCTTCGCGCTCGCCATGGGCCTGGTCGGCGGTCTTTTTCCGGCGATCCGCGCCGCCCGCCTCCCGGTCACCGCAGCCCTGCGCGAGGAGTGACCACCCTCCCCTCCTCGCCTCCTCCCGAAGAAAGAAGGTGCCAGCCGACTTGCGCGAGATCGGCGCCGCGGATCTCGACTTTGTGGGTGTGGCTCGTCGATTGCGCTTCGTGCCGGCCGGTTCGCTGGTCGAGGTCACCTGCCGTACGGTGCAGGGCCGGCTCCTGCTCCGGCCTTCGCCTCTCTTGCGTGAGCTGACCCTCGGGGTCCTCGCCCGCGCGGCGCGGCTCTACCCGGTGGAGGTCCACGCCTTCGCGTTTCTCTCCAACCATTTCCATCTGCTGGTGACGGTTTCCGATGCCCAGCGCCTCGCCCGCTTCATGAACTATCTGAACTCCAACCTCGCCCGCGAGGCGGGGCGGCTCGTCCGTTGGCGGGAGAAGTTCTGGGGTCGCAGGTACCAGGCGATTCTCGTCTCCGACGAGCCGGAGGCCCAGATCGCCCGTCTGCGCTATCTCCTCGCCCATGGCGTCAAGGAGGGGCTGGTCGCCTCGCCGGTCGAGTGGCCCGGAGCGCACTCTGCCCGGGCCCTGCTCGACGGCGAGGTCGTCACCGGGCGCTGGGTCGACCGGACGCTCGAGCAGGCCGCCCTGCGGCGGCGACGGGCCGTGGCGCCGGAGACCTTCGTCACGGTCGAGACGCTGAGGCTCGCGCCGCTGCCCTGCTGGACGGCCCTCTCCGACAGCGCGAGGCGCAGACGGCTGAGCGAGCTGGTCGAGGAGATCGAGCGGGAGGGTCGCAGCCAGACGCGGCGAACGGGCCAGGCACCGTGCGGCCGGGAGTTCGTCCTCCGCCAGGATCCGCGCCACGAGCCGAACCGTGTCGATAAGGGACCGGCGCCGCTCGCCCATGCGGCCTCTCGTGCCGCGCGCGACGCCCTGCGCGAGGCCTACGCGATCTTCGTCGGCGCCTATCGCCGCGCTGCGGAGCTCTTGCGCTCGGGAGCGCTTGACGCCCCCTTTCCCGAGGGCGCCTTCCCGCCCCCGATGCCGCACGCCTTCGCTGTCGGGTAGCGACCCGAAAGGCTCGGGAGTCCGAGATGAGACGCGCCTGCGCTGCTCGAACGCCGCGCCGGCGGGAGGCGCGCGCTTGCGCCCCCTGGGCCGGAGAAGAGCGGCCTCCGAGAAGACTTGGATTCATCGGCAAGTCCAGTGTGCGTGGGCCGCCGTCCGGGCATTCGTCTGGAACGACTCCAAGATGGTCGCCGGACCGTCCCAGGGTCAAGAGGGCAGGCAGGCATCCGGCATACCCAGCAGTTCGGTGGCTTGGCACCTTTCGCGGCGCTGCAGAGCGGCTGGCACCCGGCCAGGGCTCGTCCGGCCGGCGGCGGGCCTAGAATGGCGGCCCAACCTGCTCGGGGAGGACTGGCCATGCGCTTCGCCTTCGCTTTGCGTCTCGTCTCGTCTCTCGTGCTCGTGCTGCTCGCCGCGCCCGTGGCGTGGGCCGGCGAGGTGGAGAAGCGCGTGCCGTTCGTGCTCGGGGAGTGGATCGAGCTCGGCGCGAGCGACGGGCCGGTGACCCTGCACCGGATCCGCATCGAGCGGCAGACCGGCATCACCAAGTCGAAGCTGATGCGGCCGGGCAACGCGCAGTACCTGACCGACGTCCAGGTCCAGCTCGAGTTCACCAACGAGGCCACCCGCGACTGGGAGGCGCGCGTCGACCTCGAGTGGCTCGACGCCGACGGCCAGGCGATCGACGGCTACGACGACGGCGAGAACCTCGACAGCGAGTCGCGCCACGACCTGCAGACCGTCACCCTCTCGACTCTGCGCTACGGTCTCGCGCGGGCGAAGACGCTCGCCCTGCGCATCGAGTTCCACCCGGAGTGATCGGCCGGCCGGGCGCGACCCGAGTGACCGCGGGCGCGCGGCGACGATAGAATCCGCCGCGTCGCGGCGCGCCGGACGCGCCGTGCGCGCTCGACCGGGAGTTTCGAGACATGGGCACGGCGAAGCTGATCCTCGACGGCAAGGAGCACGACTTTCCGACCACCACCGGCAGCGAGGGGGAGGTCGGCATCGACATCGCGAAGCTGCGCGCCGCGACCGGGGCGATCACCCTCGACGAGGGGTACGGCAACACCGGCTCCTGCAAGAGCGCGATCACCTTCATCGACGGCGAGCGCGGGATCCTGCGCTATCGCGGCTATCCGATCGAGCAGCTCGGCGCGGCGCGCTTCACCGAGATCGCCTACCTGTTGATCTACGGCCACCTGCCCAACGCCGCCGAGTTCGAAGCCTGGCGCGACAAGCTCACCCGCCACAGCCTGCTGCACGAAGACATGAAGAAGTTCTTCGAGGGCTTCCCGGCGACCGCCCACCCGATGGCGATGCTCTCGGCGATGGTCGCTTCCCTCTCGACCTACTACCCCGACGACCAGGACCTCGATCTCAACATCGTCCGCCTGCTCGCCAAGGCCAAGACGATCGCCGCCTTCTCCTACAAGAAGTCGATCGGCCAGCCCTTCATGTACCCGAGGAACGGCTACAACTACGCCGAGAACTTCCTGCACATGATGTTCTCCGTGCCGGCCGAGCCCTACGAAGTCAATCCGGTGGTGGCGCGCGCGTTGAACCTGCTGCTCATCCTGCACGCCGACCACGAGCAGAACTGCTCGACCTCGACCGTGCGCATGGTCGGCTCCTCGGGCGCCAACCTCTTCTCCTCGATCTCGGCCGGCATCTCGGCGCTCTGGGGGCCGCTCCATGGCGGCGCCAACCAGGCGGTGATCGAGATGCTCGAGCGGATCCGGGACGACGGCGGCGGCTACCAGAAGTTCATCGATCTGGCCAAGGACAAGGAGTCGGGCTTCAAGTTGATGGGCTTCGGCCACCGGGTCTACAAGAACTTCGATCCGCGCTCGCTGATCCTCAAGGCGGCCGCCGACGAGGTGCTCGACGAGCTCGGCATCGACGACCCGTTGCTCGACCTCGCCAAGGGGCTCGAGCGGGTCGCGCTCGAGGACTCCTATTTCGTCGAGCGCAAGCTCTATCCGAACGTCGACTTCTACAGCGGCATCCTCTACCGCGCGATGGGCATCCCGACCAACATGTTCACCGTGATGTTCGCGCTCGGCCGCCTGCCCGGCTGGATCGCCCAGTGGAAGGAGATGCGCGAGGAGGGCTACCGCATCAACCGGCCGCGCCAGATCTACATCGGCGAGACCGCGCGCGACTGGGTGCCGGTCGAGCGCCGCTGACCCATCGGTCCAGCGCGCCGCGCCGCCGACTCACTCGCCGTCCTCCGCGCCGTCGTCGTCGCGGGGCGCGCGCCGGCGGTGCAGGCGCTCGATGCGGGCGTGCAGCCGCCGCCGGAACTTCTCCAACCGCTTCCAGGCGCCGGGCCAGCGTCCCATCAGTTTGCGCAGCCAGAGGTGCACGGTCTGGCTGGCGATCGAGAGCAGGGCGAAGCCGAGGACGAGCGACAGTCCCCCCTGGAGCACCGGCAGGAAGATGCCGGCGATGCCGATCAGGATCAGGAGCCAGCCGGCGGTGAGCACGAGCATCCGCACCCAGACCGGCAGTGGCAGCCGCTGGAAGCGCTTGCGCTCGTGGCGCGGCTGGCGCCGCTTCACGGCCGTCCCGCCCGGAGGGCGGCCACGTGGGGGGACCCACCCCGGCCCGCGTTGACAAATCGGACCAATTCCGTCCAGAATCTCGCGGGCTTTTTGAGATGCCGTCTCAACAGTCGATCCGGCCTCGCGAAGAGGAGCAGTTCCTGCGCTTCTTGCGCGGGCGCGGGCTGCGGGTGACCGCGGCCCGGCGCGCGCTCTGCCGCGAGATCTTCGCACAGCACGGCCACATCGACGCCGACCAGGTCCACGCCGCGCTCGCCGGCGCCGGCCACGCGGTCTCGCGCGCGACCGTTTACCGGAATCTCGACCTGCTGGTCGAGGCCGGCCTGGTCCACAAGGTGCGGCTCGGCGGGCACCGCGCGGTCTTCGAGCACGTCCACGCCGGCGGCGACCACGACCACATGGCCTGCCGGCGCTGCGGCCGCATCGTCGAGTTCGTCAGCCCGGCGATCGGCGCGCTGCTCACCGAAATCTGCCGGGCGCACGCTTTCGACCCGGGGGAGAGCCGGCTGCAGATCCTCGGCCTCTGCCGTGCCTGCGCCGCGTCGGCGCGACCCGCGGCCCTCCCTCTCGAGGCCGCGCGTGCGTGAGCCGGCGCCGGGCGCCGAGGCGGCGGGCGTCGCGCTCGCCGACTGGCCGAGCGGCGCGCCCGCCCGCCTGGTGGCCAGCCGCCTGCCGTCGCTCGAGACCCGCCTGCTCGCCGCCATGGGCCTGACCCTCGGCGCCCGCCTGGTGGTGCGCAACCAGGGGGACCCGACGATCGTCGAGGTGCGCGCCACCCGCATCGGCTTGGCGCGCGCCGTCGCCGCGCGCCTGCTGGTGGTCGCGGAGCCGGCGGCGCCGTGACGGTCGCCGCCCCGCGCGCCGGCTCGCCGGCGCCCGCCCCCCTGCGCCTCCTGCTGGTCGGCAACCCGAACGCCGGCAAGACGACGCTGTTCAACCGGCTCTGCGGGCTGCGCGCCAAGACCGCCAACTTCCCCGGCACCACCACCGATCTGCGCGTCGGCCGCCTCCAGGTGCCGGCCGACGGCGGCCTGCCGCGCGCGGCCGAGCTGCTCGACCTGCCCGGGCTCTATGCCCTCGACCTCGACCTGCCCGAGTCGCGCCTGGCGGCCGGCCTGGTGGCGGGCGAGGAAGGCGCGCGGCCGGACGCCGCGATCGTGGTCGCCGACGCCACCCAGCTGGTGCGGCCGCTCGCGCTCGCCGCCGACATCGCCCGGCGGGGGATGCCGGTGGTCGTCGCGCTCAACATGATCGATCTCGCGCGCCGCCGCGGCATCTCCTTCGACGTCGGCCGCCTGGCGCTCGCGCTCGGCGCGCCGGTGGTGCCGGTCTCGGCACGCCGCGGGGAGGGGATCGACCAGCTGCTCGCGGCGCTCGCCTTCGCGCTCGGCCGGCCGGCGCCCGGCGCGCCGCCGCCGCTCGCGGCCGGAGCCGAGATGGCCGAGCTCGAGGCGTGGTCGGAGCGGGTGGTCGCCGAGAGCGTCGGCGGCGAGCGCGCCGTCGGCTCGGGCTCCGACACGCTGATCGACCGGCTCGACGCGACCTTCACTCACCCGATCGCCGGGCTGGCCATCTTCTTCGGCGTGATGGCCGCGCTCTTCTGGTCGATCTTCGCGCTGGCGACGGTGCCGATGGACCTGATCGAGGCGACCTTCGCGCACTTCGGAGGGTGGCTCGAGGGGGCGCTGCCCGCCGGCGCCGTGCGCGACCTGCTGATCGGCGGCCTGCTCGGCGGCATCTCGGGCACCGTGGTCTTCCTGCCGCAGATCTGCCTGCTCTTCTTCCTGATCACGCTGCTCGAGGACACCGGCTACCTGGCGCGCGCGGCGTTCGTGATGGACCGGCTGCTCTGCCGCTTCGGGCTGCCCGGCTACGCCTTCGTGCCGCTGCTGACCAGCCATGCCTGCGCCATCCCCGGCATCCTCTCGACCCGCCTGATCCCCGACCGTCACGACCGCTTCGCGACGATCCTGGTCGCGCCCTTCCAGAGCTGCTCGGCGCGGCTGCCGGTCTACGTCCTGCTCACCGGCTTCCTCTTCCCGACCCGTCCGGCGGCCGCCGGGCTCGCCTTCACCGGCTGTTACCTGCTCGGCGGCCTGGCGGCGCTGGGCAGCGCGCTCGTCGCCCGCCGCACCATCCTGCCCGGACGCTCCCGCCCGATGGTGCTCGAGCTGCCGACCTACAAGATGCCGTCGGTGCGCGTCGCCCTGGCCCACGCGCTCGAGCAGGGGTGGGAGTTCCTGCGCACGGTCGGCACGGTGATCCTGGCGATCTGCTTCGTCATGTGGTGGCTCTCGGCCTACCCGGTCGCCGCGCCGCCGCCCGCGGCGGCCGAGCTCGCCGCGCGCGCCGAGGCGCTCGCGCCGAGCGACCCGGCCCGCGCCGAGGCGATGACCGAAGAAGCCGCGACGCTGACACGCCGCGCCCAGCAGGAGCAGAGCTTCGCCGGCCGCATCGGCCGCGGCCTCGAGCCGCTCTTCGCGCCGCTCGGCTACGACTGGCGGCTGACCATGGGAGTGGTGACCAGCTTCGCGGCGCGCGAGGTCTTCGTCGCGACGCTGGCCGTGCTGGTCGGCGCCGACGAGGAGTCCGAAGCGGGTGTGCTCGAGCGGATTCACGCCGCCACGCGCGACGACGGCTCGCCCCTCTTCACCCCGGCGACCGCCGTTTCGCTGCTGGTCTTCTTCGTGCTCGCGATGCAGTGCCTGTCGACTCTGGTCACCGTGCGGCGCGAGACCCGCTCCTGGAGGTGGCCGCTGCTCCAGCTCGGCTGGATGACCGGTCTCGCCTGGATCTCGGCCTTCGCCGCCTTCCACGCCCTCGGGGCCTTCGGCATCTCCTGAGACGATGACGCTGCCGCTCGGCGACCCGCAGTTCTGGATCGTCACCGCCGCGGTCGCGGCGGCGCTCGGCTGGGCGCTCTCGCGCGTCCTGCGCCAGGTGCGCCGGCCGGAGGGAGGCTGCGCCTCCTGCCCGCAGGCCGGCGGGCCCCGGCGTGTCGCACACCCCGGCGAGCACCGGGGGGGCGCAAAGCCCTCCGCGCTCCTGCTGCTCGGGTTGATCGCGGGCGCGGACACCGCGGCCGCGGGTGAGCCGCTGGTGCGCGTGGTGGCGGCGATGGGAACGACGCTCACCGTCGAGGTCGAGGGGCTCGAGCGCGCGGCGGCACTCTCCCTCTCCGAGCAGTTGATCGAGGCAGTCGAGGCGACCGAGGCGCGCCTCTCGACCTGGCGCGACGACACCGAGCTCGCCCGCTTCAACCGGGCGCCGGTCGGCGAGCCCTTCCCCCTCTCCGCCGAGACGGCGAGCGCCCTCGCCGTGGCGCTCGACTGCGCCCGGGAGAGCGGCGGGCGCTTCGACCCGACCGTGGCGCCGCTGGTCGAGGCCTGGGGGCTGCGCACCGGCGGCCGGCGGCCGGACGAGGCCGACCTCGTGCGCGCCCTCGCCCAGGTCGGCGCCACGAGCCGCTTGCGGCTCGCCGCCGACGGCCGCGCGCTCACCAAGCTCGCGCCGGTGCGCCTGGAGGAGGGGGGCTTCGGCAAGGGGGCGGCGCTCGCCGCCGCCCTCGAGCTGGCGCGCGCCGCCGGGGCTCGGGTGCGCCTCGATCTGGGCGGCCAGCGCGCCTGGAGCGCCGGCGCGGCGCCGTCGCCGCTGCTGCTGGCCGACCCGAGAGAGCGCTCGCGTCCGGTCGCCGCGCTCGTGCTCGGGCCGGGGGAGGGGTCGCTGGCAACCTCGGCCAATTCCGAGCGCGCGGCGCGCGGGCCAGGGGCCCCGATCGGCCACCTGCTCGATCCGGCGACCGGCCGCCCCGCCCCCGACTTCGGGTCCGTCGCCTCCCTGGACGGCGACCCCGTGTACGCCGACTGCCGCTCGACCGCGCTCTTCGTGGCCGGCCCCGAGCGGGGGCTCGACGGGCTCGCCGCCGGAGGGCGCGGGGAGGCGGTCTTTCTCGAGGTGCGCGGCGCGCGGCTGGTGGCGCGCGCGAGCGCCGGGCTCGCCGGGCGGCTCCGGCCGCTGGTGCCCGAGCTCACGGTCGAGGTGTCGGGGGAGCCGAGAGAGTCGTCGTAGAAGCCGAGAGCGGCGCCGGAATCCGGGCGAACGGGTCTCCCGGCGCCGCTCTCTTCGTCCCACGGCCGGCGCGCGCCAACGCGCCGGCCCCGAAACGAGGGCAGCATAGATGAGACGGAAGCGAGACGGAAGCCGAAACCTCGCCCCCGCCATCCTGGCGGCGGCGTTCCTGATCCCGATCTCTCCCGCGGCGGCGCAGGCGCCGCCGGAAGGGCCCGCGGCGGCCGAGAGCGCCGCCGAGGCGCTGCGCCGCGAGGTCGCGGCGCTGCGCGCCGAGCTCGAGGCGCTGCGGGCGCGGCAGGCGAGCGCCGGCGCCGCCGACCTCGCCGAGCTCGAGCGGCGCATCGACCTGCTGGCCGCCGAGCTCGAGCGGTTGAAGCTCGGCGAGAGCGCGCCGCGCGCCGAGCGCGACGCCGCCGAGACCGGCTTCGGCCCGGCCGCCTCCAAGGTCTACCGGGTGACCGAGGGGCTGTCGATCGGCGGCTACGGCGAGATGCTCTTCCAGTCCCCCGACTCGCGCCGCGACGACGGTGCCGCCGCCAACCGCACCGCCGAGCTCGACTTCCTGCGCGCGATCGTCTACGTCGGCTACAAGTGGAACGACCGTTGGCTGTTCAACTCGGAGATCGAGTTCGAGCACGCCAAGGCGGGCGAGGGGCAGCGCGGCGAGGTCGCGGTCGAGTTCGCCTACGTCGAGCGGCGCATCCGCCCCGAGATCAACGCGCGCGCCGGCCTGCTGCTCGTGCCGATGGGGCTGGTCAACGAGCTGCACGAGCCGACCGTCTTCCTCGCGGCGCGCCGCTCGTCGATCGAGTCGGCGATCCTGCCGACCACCTGGCGCGAGAACGGCGCCGGCATCTTCGGCGAGATCGGACCGTTCGCCTACCGCACTTACCTGGTCAACGGCCTCGAGGCGAAGCGCTTCGCCGCGGGCGGGCTGCGCTCGGCACGGCAGAACGGCGCCAAGGCGGTCGCCGAGGACTTCGCCTGGGTCGGCCGTCTCGACTGGACCGCGACCCCGGGCCTCACCGCCGGCATCTCGGCCTACTTCGGCGACTCCGGGCAGGAGCTCAACGACGAGCGTGGAGCGATCGGCGTCGCGACCCGCATCCTCGAGGCGCACGCCGAATGGAAATCGCGCGGCTTCGACCTGACCGCGCTCTGGGTCGAGGCCGACTTGGGCGACGTCGCCCGGCTCAACCAGAAGCTCGGCCTCGCCGGCAACCGCTCGGTCGGCGAGCGGCTGGAGGGGTGGTACCTGCAGGCGGGCTACGACGTGCTCGCGCTCGGTGCCGGATCGCGCCAGCAGCTGCTGCCCTTCGTGCGCTTCGAGAGCTTCGACACCCAGGCGCGCGTGCCCGCCGGCTTCGCGCGCGACCCCGCCAACGACGTCGAGGTGACGACGGTCGGCCTCGCCTGGAAGCCGCTCGAGCAGGTGGTGATCAAAGCGGACTTCCAGGACGTCGACAACGCCGCCGGCACCGGCGTCGACCAGTTCAACGTCGCCCTGGGTTACGTCTTCTGAGGATGGCGACGGTGCGCTCCGCCCCGCCCCTGCTGCTCGCCGCGGCGCTCGCGCTCGGCGCGCGCCCGGGCGGGGCGGAGTCGCTGCTCTCCGTGGACGAGGCGCTCGCCCTCGCCTTCCCGGGGTGCGCCGTCGAGCGCTCGACCGTCTACCTGACCGAGGCCGAGGCGGCGCGCGCCGCCGAGCTCGCCGGCGAGCCCCTCTCCTCCGCGGTCGTCCACCCCTATCGCGCGGCGCGTGACGGCGCCCCCTGCGGCACCGCCTACTTCGACACCCACCGGGTGCGCACCCTCGCCGAGACGCTGATGGTCGCCGTGACGCCGGCCGGCGAGATCGCGCGCATCGAGGTGCTCGCCTTCGCCGAGCCGCCCGACTATCTGCCGCGCGCCGAGTGGTACGCGCAGTTTCCCGGGCGCGCGCTCGACGAGGAGCTGGCGCTGCGCCGGGCGATCCGGCCGGTGGCGGGCGCGACGCTGACGGCGCGCGCCACCACCGACGCGGCGCGCCGCGCGCTCGCCCTTCACCGCGCGCTCGCCGAGCGCGCGGCGGCGGCGAGCCGGCCAGCGGAGCGCGCGCCATGACCCGCATCGAGGCGCGCTGCTTTCACGCCGCCAACCTCCTGGTCGCCGGCTCCGGCCTGATCTACGCGGCGATGCTCTATCTGATGGCGCCGGCCGACGAGTTCTCGCTGGTGAACCACCCGGCGCAGCCGTTCTTCCAGCACCTGCACGTCTGGAGCGCGCCGCTGCTGGTCTTCGCCGTCGGAGCGCTCTGGCGCAGCCACGCCTGGGCCTGCGAGCGCTACGGCGTCGGCTCGCGCCGGGCGAGCGGTCGCGCCCTGCTCGCGACCGCCGCGCCGATGGCGCTCTCCGGCTACTTCCTGCAGACCGCGGTGGCGCCGGCGGCGCGTACGCTCTGGCTGGCGGTGCACCTCGCCAGCTCGGCGCTCTGGCTCGCCGCCGCGCTCGCGCACGTCGCCGGCGCCTGGCGGGAGCGGCGCCGCTCGCGCCGCGCTCCCGAGTCGGTCAGAATCGGCGCATGAGCCGATCCGTCGCGCCCCGCCTCGCCCTCCTCCTGCCGCTCGCCGCCGCCGCGGCCCTCGCCCAGCCGCCGGCGGTCGAGGAGACGCTCGACGTGCGCGAGGCGGCGGTGCTCGCGGAGCTCCCCGAGGGGGCCGAGCCGGGTCTCGCCGGCCCGTCGCTCGCGGTCGAAGAGCTCGGCGTCGCCCGCCCGGTGACCTCGGTCGAGGCGCTCGCCGGCGCCTGGCGCGTCCGAGTCCTGATCGACGGCGACCACTGCCGACCGGAGACGCGGCGCGCGGCGCTGCTGGCGCTCGGGGCGCGCGCCGAGGCCCTGGTCGCCCTGGGCGCGGTCGAGATCGTCGAGGGCAGCGAGCCGCCGGGCGATGCTCCGACGAGCGATCCGGCCGAGCTCGCGCGCCGGCTCGCCGCGCGCGCCGAGGGGGGCCCCTGCCGCGACGCGTTGGGCGAGGCGATCGCCGAGGCGGAAGGGCGCCTGGCCGCCGGCGCCGCGCCCGGGCCGCTCGCCGACGAGCTTTGGCGGCGCATCGCCGCCGAGGTGCGCGCCGCGAGCGACCAGATCAAGGTGACCCCCTGCGAGGGGGGCGCCTGCCTGCTGCTCTGGGTCGCCGGGGGGACGGCGCTGCGCCCCGACCTGCTGGCGAGCGAGGCGCTGCGCGGCGAGGCGGCGGCAGAGGCGGTCGCGGCGATCGAGCGCGACCGGCGCGAGCTCGCCGAGGCGCTCGCCGTGCAGGGGTGGCGCGTCGTCGCGCTCGCCGGCTTCGACGCCGCGCCCGCCGGGCCGGCCGCGGACCGGAAGGCCGAGGCGCGGGCCGAGGGGGTGCCGGCGGCGCCGCCGGAGGAAGGGCGGGTGTTCCCGAGCCAGCCCTGGATGAGCAAGCCGCGCGGTCCCGCCCCGGAGGCGCTCGCGCGCTCTCTCGACCTGGAGCTCGCCGGCCTGCGCACCCTCGCCAGCCGCACCGGCGGCGCCCTCGCCCAGAGCGGGGGGGAGCTCGACCGCCGGCTCGCCGCCGCCGCCCGCGTGGTGCGCGTCTGGATCCGCACCGACAGCCCGCGCGACGGCCGCGCCCACGAAGTCGCGGTGCGCTGGACCGGCTCGCGGCCGCCGCGCGAGCTGGCGGCCGGCCGCTGGCTGGTCTCGGGCGAGAGCGAAGCGCTCGCCGCCGCGCGCGCCCGCGTCGGCGCCCGGTAGCTTCCGGGTTCGGGCGCCCGCCCGTTCCGCCCCCCGGTCATTCCGGTAACCTCGCCAGCGGCGACCGGTATCCATGAGCGTGACGGGACGAGGCACCGCCCGGGCCCCCGGCGAGACCGGCGACGGCGAGCTGATGGAGCGGGTCCGCGAGGGCGACCTGGCGCTCGCCGGCGAGCTGTTCGAGCGGCATTCGAAGCGGCTCTACCACTACTTCCTGCGCGCCACCGGCGCGCGGGCGGCGGCCGAGGATCTCGTCCAGGAGGTCTTCGTGCGCCTGCTCAAGTATCGCCACACCTTCCGCGACGGCGCCGAGTTCACGCCCTGGATGTGGACCCTGGCGCGCAACGCCGCGGTCGACCGCTACCGCGGCCGGCCCGAGGAGCTGCCGGAAGAGGAAGGGACGCCCGAGCCGGTGGCCGAGACTCCCGATGCGCTGGCTCGGCTCGAGGGGGCCGAGGCGCGGCGCCGGCTGCGCGCGGCGCTCGAGCGCCTGCCCCCCGAGAAGCGCGAGGTGCTGCTGCTCGCCCGCTTCTCCGGCCTGCGCTACGAGCGGATCGGCGAGCTGCTGGGCGTCTCGGTCGGCGCCGTCAAGGTGCGCGTCCACCGCGCGCTCCAGGATCTGAAACGGACCTACCTGGCCGAGACCGAAAGGGGCACGGCATGAACGGGACCCCCTGCGAAGACTTCCAAATCGCCGCCGCCGCCGAGCTGGCGGGCGAGCTCGAGGGCGCGGAGCGCGAGCGGCTGCTCGCGCACTTGGCGGCCTGCCCGCGCTGCGCCGGCGAGGCCGAGGCGCTCGGCCGACTCTGGCGAGGGCTCGAGCCCGAAGCGACCGAGGGGCCGAGCCCCTTCCTGGCCGCCCGCTTCGAGCGCGCCCTGGCGCGCGAGATCGAGACGCAGCGCGCCGGCGCCGCGCCGGCGCCGCGCGTCGCCGCCGCGGGCGCGCCGCTGCGCCGCTGGGGGGCGCTCGCGGCGACGCTCGCCGCCGGCCTGGCGCTCGGCTACGCCGGCGCCGGCGGAGGCGACGGCGAGATCGCCGGGTTGCGCCAGGAGGTCGGAGCGCTGCGCGAGACGATGGCGCTCACGCTGCTCGGCGAGCGGTCGGCCTCCGATCGGCTGCGCGCCGTCGCCTACGGCCGCGAAACGGTGGCGAGCGACCCGCGGGTCGCCGACGCCCTGCTCTCGGCGCTCGCCGGCGACCCCGACGTCAACGTCCGGCTGGCGGCGCTCGAAGCGCTCGCCGGCGCGACCCGCCTGCCGCGCGAGCGCGCGCGGTGGGTGCGGGCGGTGGCCGGCCAGGACTCGCCGCTCGTCCAGCTCTCCGCCATCGATCTGCTGCTCGCGTCGGAGGGCGACGCCGCCCGCCGCGACCTCGAGTCGCTCCTCGCCAACCCCGATCT
>WYBK01000298.1 GCA_011525905.1 Acidobacteriota bacterium | reverse complement strand
GGGGTCGTGGCGGTCGAGCAGCCCGACGGCCTCGTCGAGCAGCTCGGCGGCGCGCGAGGCGTTCTCCGGCAGGCGCGACCGACGCGCGAGCAGCCGTGCCGCGAGGGGAGGCTCGAGGTCGCGAGCGTCGCAGCGAGCGCTCGCCTCGCGCCAGAGCGCGAACGCGGCGGCGACGTGAGCGCTCTGATAGAAGAGCTCGTCGCCCTGATCGACCAACCGTGCGCAAGTGGCCGGGTCGGCGGGACCGAGCTCCTGCGCGCCGCCGCTTCCCGGCAGGGCGAGCAGCAGCGCGACCGTCGCGGCAGCGGGGAGTTGTCCGATTCTCATGGGAAGCCTCCGCAAGTTAGAACAGCTCGACCGGCGGACTGCAAGCCGAGGTGACGACCTCGGAGATCTGCTGCGAGGTTGGGTAGTCGTCGGGCGGACCGACCGGCGTCGAGCCATCTTCCTGATGGCCGCCAACGTGGAGGAGCTCGTGGATGATGACGTTCGCCGCGAGGTCGAGATCGTTCTCAGCGAGATCGAAGAATGTCCTGCACAGGATGACATAGCGATCGTGATCTTGGTTTCGGCGTACGAAGGCGCGGTCGGCTGCACACTCAGGAGTTCCGCTCGGTCCATAGCGGAAGCGCACGTAGGAAGAAAGAAGCTGGACTCCGCTCAGGCCGAGCGGGCTGTCGTCAAGAAGCGCGGAGCACGTTGTGTCGCCGAGGAGACGTGGCGGCCCAGGTTCAATGATCACCTTCCGGAGCTTCTTGATCGCGCGATCCTTTGCGTCCAGCAGGAGATCCGTGTCCTCGCCTGGAAGCACCGCGAGGTACGGAGGTTGAGCCGCTTCGGGTTTCTGGCGACCATCTCCACGCCACGAACCACGATTCGGGGGGACCGGAGGCTGGGGCGGCCTCGCCACCCAACCGACCGGCGGGCCCGACGGGCAGCGAATCTCGAGTTAGGCGGCAGCCCCGAAGCACTCGATGCACTCGCAGTCCTTGTTGCCGTAGCGGCACGGCTCTGCCTTGCCGGCTGCGAAGGACGGGAGCGTCGTGAGCAGCACAGTCGACTGAACGAGCATGAGCGCACGCGCGAAGCTGCGACGTGCTGATGCTTGAGCGAATCGGGAACGGAGGCGACGAATCGGACCTCGATCCTGGTGCAACTCGGGTTGACCGACGCGCGCGCCCCGACTCGAGCGAAGAGAATCGACCATTGCGTGCCTCCCAGCGTGAAACCAAGACCGGCCAACTTCAGAGTCATCAGGCTAGTGAGCATGGGAGCCAGTGTCAAGGGGAGGGTTGGCTGTGTTTTCGGCTGGATCGCGGCGCTAGTGCCCTTTCGTCGTCGCACGCAACCCTCTTGGCAGCTCCGAGCAGGAGATTCCTGAAGAGCCGTTCCCACCTCGACGCGCGAGCTCTCGACGGACTCTCTCGAGGCGCGACACCGTGCCCGACTTGGAGAGCGGCGACGACCGTAGTCGGTTCGCTCCCGAAGTGACCGTAGCGAAACCTCTCGTTCACATGAGAACGCAGCCCGGGAAAAGTGCCCGTCCGTGCAGACATCGAACCGGGGGCTCGCGCGTCAGTGCTGGCGCGCCGCGACGGCGAAGGCGTCGAAGTACAGTGGCAAGCAGGCGACGGTCGAGCGGTACTCGTTCTGGCCACCGAAGGGATCGCCGACGAGTCGGGGGCGCGCGCGAGCTCACGCAGCTTTACGATTCGGATCGGGCGGGACCCTGTCGCGCGTCGCATGCGCGTGCGCGAACGCGAGTTCCAGACCCACGCCGCGAAAGCCGGGGGCGCCGCGCGGCGCCCGCTCTCGGAGGCGATAGGCTCGCCAAGCAGGCGGGCGGAGGGAGGCTCGGATGAGCGTGGACAATCGGCGCGAGCTCGCGCGACGGCTCGCGGCGGCGCGGGCGGGGGGCGGGGAGCAGCGGATCGCGCGGCAGCACGAGGAGGGCAAGCTCGCGGCGCGCGAGCGGGTCGAGCTGCTGCTCGACCCCGGCTCCTTCGTCGAGATCGACGGCCTGGTCGCCCACCGCTGCGTCGACTTCGGCATGGAGAAGCAGCGGATTCCGGGCGACGGCGTCGTCTGCGGCTACGGCACGGTCGAGGGCCGCCTGGTCTACCTCTTCGCCCAGGACTTCACCGTCTTCGGCGGCTCGCTCTCCGAGACCAACGCCAAGAAGATCTGCAAGGTGATGGACCTCGCGATGGAGAACGGCGCCCCGGTGATCGGCCTGAACGACTCGGGCGGCGCGCGCATCCAGGAGGGGGTGGCCTCGCTCGGCGGCTACGCCGACATCTTCCTGCGCAACACCCTGGCCTCGGGCGTCGTGCCGCAGATCTCGGCGATTCTCGGCCCCTGCGCCGGCGGCGCGGTCTACTCGCCGGCGATCACCGATTTCATCCTGATGGTCGAGGGGACGAGCTACATGTTCGTCACCGGCCCCGACGTCATCAAGACCGTCACCCACGAAGAGGTCACCAAGGAGGCGCTGGGCGGCGCCTCGACCCACGCGAGCAAGAGCGGCGTCAGCCACTTCACCTACGGTAACGACGCCGCTTGCCTGATGGGGATCCGCGAGCTCCTCTCCTTCCTGCCGTCGAACAATCTCGACGATCCGCCGCCCGGCCGCTCCGACGACGACCCCGACCGCGAGGAGCCGGCGCTCGACGGCCTGGTGCCGGAGGACCCCAACCGCCCCTACGACATCAAGCGGCTGATCGCCGCGGTGGTCGACGACGGCGATTTCCTCGAGGTCCAGGCCGAGTACGCGAAGAACCTGGTGGTCGGCTTCGCCCGGCTGGGCAACCGCTCGGTCGGCATCGTCGCCAACCAGCCGGCCTATCTCGCCGGCGTGCTCGACATCGACGCCTCGCTCAAGGGCGCCCGCTTCGTGCGCTTCTGCGACGCCTTCAACATCCCGCTGGTCACCTTCGAGGACGTGCCGGGGTTCCTCCCCGGCACCCAGCAGGAGTACGGCGGCATCATCAAGCACGGCGCGAAGCTCCTCTACGCCTTCGCCGAGGCGACCGTGCCGAAGCTCACGGTGATCACCCGCAAGGCCTACGGCGGGGCCTACTGCGTCATGGCTTCGAAGCACATCCGCACCGACGTCAACCTCGCCTACCCGACCGCCGAGATCGCGGTGATGGGGCCCGAGGGGGCGGTCAACATCCTCTATCGGCGCGAGCTCGCCGAGGCCGGCGGCCGGGCGGCCGAGGTGCGCGCCGCCAAGGTCGCCGAGTACCGCGAGAAGTTCTCCAACCCCTGGATCGCCGCCGAGCGGGGTTACGTCGACGCGGTGATCGAGCCGCGGCGCACCCGCCCCGAGCTGGTGCGCGCGCTGCGCCAGCTCGAGGGGAAGCGCCAGCGCCTGCCGGCCAAGAAGCACGGCAACCTGCCGCTCTGAAGCTCTCCACCGAGACTCAGAGGTAGCCGAGCGCGCGCAGCTCCTCGACGTCTTCGTCGGTGAGCGCGTCCGAATCGAGCTCGTGGAGCGGCTCGCCCAGCTCGGCGCGGAAGGCGCGCAGCAGCTGGAGGAGCTCCTTGCAGGGGCCGTCGCACCCGCCCGCCGCGAGGTTCGTCCGCTCCCGCGGGTCGGCCGCGAGGTCGTAGAGCTCGAAGCCCCCGGTCTCGAGCGCGATCAGCTTCGAGTCGCCCCGGCGGACTGACCAGGCGCCCTCGGTCTGCGCGAAGACCGGCCGGTCGTCGAGCGCGGCGCCCTCGATCGCCGGCCGCAGCGAGCGGCCGCGCATCGGCGGCTCGCCCGGCTCGAGCCCGGCGAGGTCGAGCAACGTCGGCGCGACGTCGACCAGCCCGACCGGCTGGGCGCGCCGGCCGGTCGGCCGGTCGGGGCGCTCGGGCAGGCGCAGCAGCAGCGGCACGTGCAGCTGTTCCTCGTAGGGGAGGTGGCCGTGCATCAGCGGGCCGTGGGCGCCGAAGGACTCGCCATGGTCGGAGGTGACCAGGAGCAACGTGTCGCGCCAGCGCCCGCGCGCGGCGAGGATCTCGACCAGCTCGCCGATCGCCGCGTCGACGAACGCGACTTCGTGATCGTAGCGGGCCTCGAGGGCGGCCGCGGTCGCTTCGTCGTAGTGCTCCCGGTGCCAGGCCTCGACCCATTCGAGCCCCTGCGGCGGCTCGTGCGCCATCGCGGTCGCGCCGAGCTCGGGCGCTCGCTTGCCCGGCAGCCGGCTGTTGTAGGGCCAGTGGACGTCGAGGTAGTGGACCCAGGCGAACAGGGGCCGCGCGTCGGCGCCGGCGAGCGCGTCGCGCAGGATCGCGTTGAGCTCGAAAGCCGATTTGCCGCGCCGCCACTCGTAGCGGTCGAATCCCTGGGCGAAGCCGAGCTTCTCCTGCAGGTGAACTTGATTGACGACCGCGAGCGTCTGGTAGCCCCCGGCGCGGAACCGCTCGGCGAGGGTGGTGGCGGCGCGCGGCAGCTTCTCGGTCACGAACTTCCCGGCTTCCTCCCGGCCGAGCCGCACCAGGCCGTGCTCGCTCGGGTAGACGGAGGTGAAGAGCGTCGCTATCGACGGCTTGGTCCAGGTCGCGTGGGCGTAGGCGCGGGTGAAGAGGACTCCCTCCCCGGCGAGCCGGTCGAGGTTGGGGGTGATCGCTTTCGCGTAGCCCGCGGCGCCCAGTCGGTCGGCGCGCAGGGCGTCGACGACGACCAGGACGACGTCGGGCGGGGGCGCGGCGGGTCGGGTCGGGGCGTCGCGGCCTCCGCAGGCGGCGACCAGCAGGAGGAGCGCGGCGCCCGCGGCGCGACGACGGCAGCATGCGGCGGGCGCCGACGACATGGCCGCGGAGCGTACCCTGCCCGGACGACTCGGGGCCACTCCCGACCGGGGGGCTCCGGCCCTGTTAGACTCCCGCGGCCCGGAGGCGCGGGTCGCACTGATCGCGACCCGGATCGTCGAGGGAGGAGAAGCCCGATGCGCGAGAAGGATCGCAAGCTGCGCCGCCGTCGCCAGCGCAGGTCCGAGAGGTTGCGGGAGAGGAACCGGGACGAGGTGGCGAAGCGCAAGACCGCGCGCGCCGAGGCCTCGAAGCGGCCCGCCAAGGGGTCCCCGGAGGAGCCCGCCGCGGCCGAAGGGGGCGAGGAAAAGGCGGTCGAGAAGAAGGCGCCGGCCCGGCGCACGACCGCGAAGAAGAGCGAGAGCGGCGGCGAGAAGAAGCCCACGAAGAAGAGCGCGGCCAAGAAGGAGCCACCGCCTCGGGAGAGCGAAGCGGCGCCGGAGCCCGATCCCGGGGCCGAGGGCTAGCGGCGGTCGCGGCGGGGCGCGGGGCCTCGAGGGACGAAGGGATGCGCATCGCCGTCGGCGCCGATCACGCGGGCTTCGAGCTCAAGCAGCGGCTGGCCGCGCGGCTCGCGGCGTCCGGCCACGCGGTGCTCGACCTGGGTACGACCTCGGACGAATCGGTGGACTACCCCGACTACGCCGCGGCGGTGGCGGCCGAAGTCGCCTCCGGCCGCGCCGAGCGCGGGCTGCTGGTCTGCGGCAGCGGCGTCGGCATGGCGATCGGCGCCAATCGCGTGCGCGGCGTGCGCGCCGTGGCGGCCAACGACCTCGAAACGGCGCGTCTGGCGCGCGCCCACAACGACGCCAACGTCCTGGCGCTCGGTGCCCGGCTGGTGGCGCCGACGCTCGCCGAGGAGATCCTCGACACCTTCCTGGCGGCCCCCTTCGACGGCGGGCGCCACCAGCGGCGCGTCGGCAAGCTCGACGGAGAGCAGCGATGACCTACCGCACCCTCGAGGCGGGCGACTCCGAGATCTTCCGCGCCATCGCCGACGAGCGGCGCCGGCAGAACGAGGGTCTCGAGCTGATCGCCTCGGAGAACTTCGCCAGCCGCGCGGTGCTCGAGGCCGCCGGCAGCGTGTTGACCAACAAGTACGCCGAGGGCTACCCGGGCCGCCGCTACTACGGCGGCTGCGAGGTGGTCGACCGCGTCGAGACGCTCGCCATCGAGCGCGCCAAGGCGCTGTTCGGCGCCGAGCACGTCAACGTCCAGCCGCACTCGGGCACCAGCGCCAACATGGCGGTCTACTTCGCGGTGCTCGCGCCGGGCGACACGCTGCTCGGCATGGACCTCGCCGCCGGCGGCCACCTGACCCACGGCCACCGCCTTTCCTACTCGGGCCGCGACTTCCGCGTCGTCGCCTACGGGGTCGACCGGGCGAGCGAGCGGATCGACTACGACGAGGTCGAACGGCTGGCGCTCGAGCACCGGCCGCGACTGATCATCGCCGGCGCCTCGGCCTACAGCCGGACGATCGACTTCGCGCGCTTCCGCGCCATCGCCGATGCGGCCGGCTCGCTGCTGATGGCCGACATCGCGCACATCGCCGGGCTGATCGCCGCCGGGCTCCATCCCTCGCCGGTGCCGCACTGCCACTTCGTCACCACGACCACGCACAAGACGCTGCGCGGACCGCGCGGCGGGATGGTGATGTCGACGGCCGCGCACGCCAAGGAGCTCGACCGCGCGGTCTTCCCCGGCATCCAGGGCGGGCCGCTGATGCACGTCATCGCCGCCAAGGCGGTGGCGCTGGGCGAAGCGGCGGCGCCGGAGTTTCGTGCCTACCAGCGGCAGGTCGTCGCCAACACCGCGCGCCTCGCCGGGGCGTTGGCCGAGCGCGGCTTTCGCATCGTCTCGGGGGGCACCGACAACCACCTCTTCCTCGCCGACGTGGCGTCGCGCGGGCTGACCGGCAAGCTCGCCGAGAGCGCGCTCGACCGCGCGGCGATCACCGTGAACAAGAACACGATTCCCTACGACGTCAATCCGCCGCTCGTCGCCTCGGGCGTGCGCATCGGCACGGCGGCGGTCACCACGCGCGGCATGGGCGAGGGCGAGATGGAGGAGATCGCCGCGCTGGTCGCCGAAGTCCTGGCGGAGCCGGAGTCGGCGGCGACGGCCGAGCGAGTGCGCGGACGCGTCGGCGCACTGTGCCGGCGCTTCCCGCTGTACGACGAGAGCTGAACCGGAGCAGCCGCGGGCCACGCCCCGGCCAACGCCATGCCCACCAGCGACTGGACCCCCGACTCCTGGCGGCGCCGGCCGGCGTCGCAGCAGCCCGTCTACACCGACGGCGAGGCGCTCGCGCGCGCTCTCGAGGAGCTCGCCGCGCTGCCGCCGCTGGTCAGCTCGTGGGAGATCGAGTCGCTCAAGCGCCAGCTCGCCGAGGCCCAGGAGGGGCGCGCCTTCCTGCTGCAGGGGGGCGACTGCGCCGAGACGCTGGCCGACTGCACCTCCTCGGCGATCGCAGCGAAGCTGAAGATCCTGCTGCAGATGAGCCTGGTGCTGGTCTGGGGCCTGCGGACGCGAGTGGTGCGCGTCGGCCGCTTCGCCGGCCAGTACGCCAAGCCCCGCTCGGCGGACTTCGAAGAGCAGGGCGGGGCGCGCCTGCCGAGCTACCGCGGCGACCTGATCAACCGCGCCGGCTTCACCGCCGTCGAGCGCGAGCCCGATCCGCAGCTGCTGCTGCGCGGCTACGAGCGCTCGGCGCTGACCATCAACTTCATCCGCGCGCTGATCGACGGCGGTTTCGCCGACCTGCATCATCCCGAGTACTGGGACCTGGGCTTCGTCGACCACTCGCCGCGCGCCGCCGAATACCGGCGGATGGTCGGGGGGATCGGCGAGTCGCTGCGCTTCGTCGAGACACTCGCCGGCCGGCCGGTGGCGGGAATGAACCGGATCGACTTCTACACCAGCCACGAGGGGTTGCATCTGCTCTACGAGCAGGCGCAGACCCGGCGGGTGCCGCACCGGGCCGGCTGGTACAACCTGGCGACCCACTTCCCCTGGATCGGCATGCGCACGGCCGACCCCGAGGGTGCCCATGTCGAGTACTTCCGCGGCCTGGCCAACCCGATCGCCGTCAAGGTCGGGCCGGCGACCACGCGCGAGGCGCTGCTGCGCCTGCTCGACCGCCTCCACCCGGAGGACGAGCCGGGGCGCCTCACCCTGATCCACCGTTTCGGCGCCGCGCGCATCGCCGACGGCCTGCCGCCGCTGGTCGACGCGGTGCGCGCGACCGGCAAGAGCGTGCTCTGGGTCTGCGACCCGATGCACGGCAACACCCTGACCACCGCCTCGGGGCTCAAGACCCGCCGCTTCGACCACATCCTGGAGGAGCTCGAGCGGGCCTTCGACCTCCACGCCGAGCTCGGCACGCGGCTGGGCGGCGTCCACTTCGAGCTGACCGGCGAGGACGTCACCGAGTGCGTCGGCGGCGCGCGCGGCCTCGCCGACGACGAGCTCGACCGCGCCTACCGCAGCACCGTCGACCCCCGCCTGAACTACGAGCAGGCGCTCGAGATGGCCCTCGCCATCGCCCGCCGCGGCGGCGGGGTGCCGCCCGCGCGGAGCTCCACCTAGCCGCTCGCGCGCCGGGCGCGCAGCGGGGCGATCAGGTAGATCGAACCGGCGGCGACCACCAGGTCGAGGCCGCGCTCGGCGGCGCGCCCGAGCGCGAGGGCGAGGGCGCGCTCGGGATCGGGCTCGATCGCGCAGCCGGGCACGGCGCTGGCCAGCGCCGCCGGGTCGAGGGCGCGCGGCGAGTCGGGTCGGGCGAGGACGACGGCCGCGGCACCCGGCGCGAGCGCCGCGAGCATGGCGGCAGCGTCCTTGTCGGCGAGGGCGCCGAAGAGCAGGACGTGCGGGCGGCCGAGCTCGGCGAGGAAGTGTGCGAGCGCGCGGCAGCCGTCGGGGTTGTGCGCGGCGTCGACGAGCAGCGTGATGCCGGCGACTCCCGAGTCGAGCGCCTCGAGCCGCCCCGGCCAGCGCGCGGCGGCGAAGCCGTGCTCGATCGCCGCGCGGTCGAGCGCCGGAAAGCGCGCCGCGGCGAGCTCCTGGAGAGCGGCGACCGCGGTCGCCGCGTTGTCGGCCTGGTGGGCGCCGGGCAGCGCGAGGTCGAGCGTGTAGTGGTCGCGCGCGGTGGCGAGCCGCAAACGCTGGCCCGCCAAGCCGCGCGGCTCGCGCGA
This sequence comes from Acidobacteriota bacterium, assembly GCA_011525905.1. Lineage (GTDB taxonomy): Bacteria > Acidobacteriota > Thermoanaerobaculia > Multivoradales > JAGPDF01 > JACTMI01. The sequence goes on along the minus strand of WYBK01000298.1, from coordinate 1,102 downwards.
AACGAGCGTGACGGTATCGGCCACGCGCCGCTCGCGCGCGCCCACCGCGCGCGCCGCAGCGGTGAGCGCGGCGGCCGCCTCGGGCTCCTGCGGGGCGACGATCGCCGGGCGACCGCCGCGGAAGACGCCGGCCTTCTCGCGCGCGATCGCGGCGAGCGTGGGGCCGAGCTCGGCGGTGTGGTCGAGGGCGATGCGGGTCACGGCGGCGACCTCGGCGTCGCAGGCGTTGGTGGCGTCGAGCCGGCCGCCGAGACCGACCTCGAGCACGAAGGCGTCGACGCCCGCCTCGGCGCCGGCGAGGAGGGCGACGGCGACCAGTGCCTCGAAGTAGGTGGGTGGCCCGGGTGCCGCGGCGAGCAGCCGGTCGAGCAGCGCGGCAAGCTCGCGCTCGCCGATCTCGATCCCGTCCAGCCGCACCCGCTCGTGCGGGCGCTCCAGGTGTGGCGACGTCGCCAGCGCGGTGCGGTATCCGGCGGCGCGCAGCGCGGCGTCGGCGAGGGTCGCGACCGAGCCCTTGCCGTTGGTGCCGGCCACGATCAGCGCGGGAGCCGCCCGCTGCGGGTCGCCGAGCGCGGCGAGCAGGGCGCGGAAGGGCGCGAGGTCGAGCCGGACGCCGGCCGCGAGCAGCCGCTCGAGCCGCGCTTCGGAAGTGGCCGCGCGGGCGCGCATCGGCGCGGGATCAGGCGAGGTGCGCGAGGCAGCGGGCGAGCGTGCCCTTCAGCTCGGGGCGCGGCACGATCAGGTCGAGGAAGCCGTGCTCGAGCAGGAACTCGCTGCGCTGGAACCCTTCGGGCAGGCTCTGGCGGATCGTCTGCTCGATCACCCGCGGCCCGGCGAAGCCGATCAGCGCGCCCGGCTCGGCGATGTTCAGGTCGCCGAGCATGGCGAAGGAGGCGGTGACGCCGCCGGTCGTCGGGTCGGTCAGGACCGAGAGGAAGGGGACGCGCGCCTCGCGCAGCCGGCCGAGCGCGGCCGAAATCTTGGCCATCTGCATGAGCGAGAGCACGCCTTCCTGCATGCGCGCGCCGCCCGAGGCGGAGACCACCACTAGCGGCTGGTGCCGCTCGCGCGCCGCCTCGGCCGCGCGCGTGATCTTCTCGCC
>WYBK01000297.1 GCA_011525905.1 Acidobacteriota bacterium | reverse complement strand
GGTGAAGCTGGCGCGGATCGCCGAGATGCTCGCCGCGCTCGACGGCGGCTGAACGGCGCCCGGCTCAGCCGAAGCGGCCGGTGATGTAGTCCTCGGTCTGCTGTTTCATCGGCTTGAGGAAGATCTTTTCGGTCTCGCCGTACTCGACGATCTCGCCGAGGTAGAGGAAGGCGGTGTAGTCGCTGACGCGCGACGCCTGCTGCATGTTGTGGGTCACGATCACCAGCGTGTAGTCCTTCTTCAGATCCTCCATCAGCTCCTCGATCTTCGCCGTGGCGATCGGGTCGAGCGCCGAGCAGGGCTCGTCGAGCAGGATGACGTCGGGCTCCACCGCGATCGCGCGCGCGATGCACAGGCGCTGCTGCTGGCCGCCCGAGAGGCCGAGCGCCGACTCGCTCAGACGGTCCTTGACTTCGTCCCAGATCGCGGCGCCGCGCAGGCTGCGCTCGACGACCTCGTCGAGCACGCTCTTCTTGTGGATCCCCTGGATGCGGCAGCCGTAGGCGATGTTCTCGTAGATCGACTTCGGGAAGGGGTTCGACTTCTGGAAGACCATGCCGATGCGCTTGCGCAGGGCGTTGATCTCGACCTCCGGGTCGTAGATGTTCCTGCCCTCGAAGCGGATCTGGCCCTCGATGCGCACTTCGTCGATCAGGTCGTTGAGCCGGTTGATGCAGCGCAGCAGCGTCGACTTGCCGCAGCCGGACGGCCCGATGAAGGCGGTGATCCGGTTGGTCGCGATCTTCAGGCTGTTGTCCTTGAGCGCCTGCTTGGCGCCGTACCAGAGGCTGATCCGGTCGATTTCCAAGATCGGGTCGTCGATCGCCGGGTTGAGCGCCGGGTCGTCGTCGGCCGGGCGTTCGACGGCGTCGGCGCTCGCCGCGGCGAGCGAGCTCCTGGGGGTTCGCTCGGGCTCCACCATCGACGTCTCCTGGGTGCCGGTCGGCGAGATCATGTCAGATTCCCTCGCGCCGCTCAGACGGCGCTGCCGGCGTACTTGCGCCGGAGATGGTTGCGGATCGCGATCGCCACCAGGTTCATGCCGGTGACGACGACGATCAGGAGCAGGGCGGTGGCGAAGACCAGGGGCTTGGTGGCGTCGACGTTCGGGCTCTGGAAGCCGACGTCGTAGATGTGGAAGCCGAGGTGCATGAACTTGCGCTCGAAGTGGACGAAGGGGAAATTGCCGTCGATCGGCAGCGTCGGCGCCAGCTTGACCATGCCGACGATCATCAGCGGCGCCACCTCGCCCGCCGCGCGCGCCATGGCCAGGATCACGCCGGTCAGGATGCCCGGCGCGGCGGCCGGCACCACCACCTTCCAGGTGGTCTCCCACTTGGTCGCGCCGAGCGCCAGCGAGCCGGCGCGCACGATGCCCGGAACTGCCGCGAGCCCCTCTTCCGTGGCGACGATCACCACCGGTACGGTGAGCAGGGCGAGGGTGAGCGCGGCCCAGAGGATGCCGCCCGTTCCGTAGGTCGGCGTCGGCAGGGCTTCGGGGTAGAAGAGCTGGTCGATCGTGCCGCCGATGGTGTAGACGAAGAAACCGAGGCCGAAGACGCCGAAGACGATCGAGGGGACGCCGGCCAGGTTGTTGACCGCGATGTTGACCATGCGCACCAGCGGTCCCTGCTTGGCGTACTCGCGCAGGTAGATGGCGGCGAGGACGCCGAGCGGCACGACGGCGAACGACATCAGGAAGACCATCATCACGGTGCCGAAGATCGCCGGGAAGATGCCCCCCTCGGTGTTCGACTCGCGCGGGTCGTCGGCGACGAACTCCCAAACGCGGGAGCCGTAGAGGCCGAGCTTGGCCAGCGTGTCCATTTCGTTCGGCCGCAGCGCGCGCACCACCGAGCCGACCGGAATCTCCTTGCGCGCGCCGTCGGCGGCCTCGAGCACCAGCCGCTCGGCCTCGAGCCGATCGCGCATCGCGAAGAGGCGGGCCGCGGCTTCGTCGAACTCGGCTTGGCGGGCGGCGAGCGCGGCCTCGAGCTCGGCGGCGCGGCGCGCTCGCTCGGCCGGGGGCGGATCGTCGAGCTCCAGCCGACGCTGCGCGAGCCGGAGCTTCTCGATCGCGTGGTTGATCTCGCCGATCTCCCCCTTCTCGAGCTCGCGGATCGCCGCGCGCTCCGCCAGCTTGATGCGATGCAGAGGCGCGAAGGCCCGCCAGGTCTCGTCGCCTCCGGCGGCCAGCACCTCGTCGCCCCGGCGCAGCTCGACCATCCGGCCGTAGAACGGGCCCCACTCCAGGCGCTCGATCAGCACGGCATCGGCGGGCGAGCGGTGTCCCGAGATCGCCGCCTCGTCGACCCAGACGAAATCGCCGCCGGTCAGGTCGCGGTTGCCGACCCGCAACTGCAGGCGATGGGCGGGCTCGCCGGCGTCTCCGGCTGCGGGCACGGGCTCGCGCGCGTGGATCTCGCCGAGCAGCGGCGGGGCGTCGGCGCGCTCGATCAGCACCAGGTCCTTCTGCCAGAAGTAGCGTGCGCCCTGGTAGCCGATGAGCAGCAGGAGCCCGAGGATGAGCAGCAGGTTGAGCGCCAGCGCGCCGCCGCACAGAGCGGTCATCGACATGCCGAGGAAGTCGCGCTGGCGCTGGCCGGGGTCCGCTCTCATCCGTGGGTCCTCAGAGCTGCGCGTACTTGCGGCGCAGGCGCTGGCGCACCAGCTCCGCGGCGGTGTTGACCAGGAAGGTCAGGACGAACAGCAGCAGCGCGGCGAGGAAGAGCGTGCGGTAGAGCGTGCCGCCGAACGGCGCCTCGGGGATCTCGACGGCGATGTTGGCCGACAGGGTGCGGAAGCCGTTGAACGGGCTCCAGTCCATGATCGGCGTGTTGCCGGTGGCCATCAGCACGATCATCGTCTCGCCGACGGCGCGGCCGAAGCCGATCATCACCGCCGAGAAGATGCCGGGGGAGGCGGTGGGCAGGACGACGCGGGTGACCGTCTGCCAGCGGTTGGCCCCGAGCGCGAGCGAGCCGGCGACCAGGTTGCGGGGGACGTTCGAGAAGGCGTCCTCGGTGATCGCGAAGATGATCGGGATGACGGCGAAGCCCATCGCCAGGCCGACCACCACGGCGTTGCGCTGGTCGTAGCGCATGCCGGTCGAGTCGTAGAGCCAGCTCTGGAAGGTGCCGCCGAACGCCAGCCGCTCGAAGGCGGGCCCGACCTCGAGGCAGAGGCCGAGCCCGAGCGTGACCACGACCAGGTAGAGGAAGATCTCGGCGCCGGCCGGGAAGCGCCCGCGCAGCCGCCGCGGCACCCGGCTCCAGGCGACGCCGGCCGCCCAGACCAGGAACGGCAGCACCAGGAAGCAGAGCAGCAGCGCGGGGAAGACCCGCTCGAGCAGCGGCGCCAGCCAGAGGCCGGCCAGGAACCCGAGGACGACCGAGGGGAGCGCGGCCATGATCTCGACGGTCGGCTTGATCACGGCGAGCAGCTTCGGGTGGAGGAACTGCGAGGCGAACATCGCGCCCAGGATCGCCAGCGGGATGGCGATCACCAGCGAGTAGAAGGTGCCTTTCAAGGTGCCGAAGATCAGCGGCGTCAACGACAGCTTGGCCTCGAAGTCGTCGGTCCCGCCGGTCGATTGCCAGACCTGGTCGGGCTCCTCGTAGCCCTCGTACCAGACGCTGCCGAACAGCGCCCGCCAGGAGGTCTCGGGGTGGGGGTTGTCGATCGCGACGAAGGCGAGCCGGTCCGGCGAGGCGAGGAAGGCGCCGTCCCCCTTGGGCGAGATCACCGCGGCGGTGGCCTCGCCGACCGGCGAGCGCCCCTTCCAGAGCGTCCGCTCGGAGGTCGAGAAGTAGAGCGCGAGGGTGCCGCCGGCGTCCTTGGCCAGGAAGGTGCGGTTGCGCTTCGACGGCTCGAGCTCGACGATGGCCGCGTCGTGCGCCGGCAGGTCGCGGATCCGGCGCAGCCGGAACTCCTCGTCCCCCGGGTCGCGCACCGGGAACCAGACCGAGATCGCGCCGCTCTGCTGGCCCACGACCAGCGAGCGGTCGCCGATCAGGAAGGTCATGGCGGTGATCGCCGAAGAGCCGGCCGAGAGCGTCTCGGGGGGCGACGACTCCCCCCGGTCGAGTCGCCACCAGTAGAGCTCGCCGCTCGCCGTGCCGCCGAAGAGGTTGCGCTGCTCGCCGTCGATCAGCAGCGTCGTGAGCTCGGGCACGGCCGGGTAGCGCAGGCGCTCCTCGCTCGTCTCGACCTCGCCGGTGAAGGCGTTCTCGGTGGTCGAGCGGCGGACGACGGCGACCGAGCCGTCGGCGAGCTGGGCTGCCGCCGCGACGCTCTCGGGGCCGCGCAGCTGGCCGGCGAACGTCCGCAGCGGCCGGCGTTCGGGGTCGAGCTCGATCTCGACCGGCTGCGGTAGCTCGGCATGCACGCTGCGCTTCTGGTCGGCGTCGAACTCGACGCGCCAGTCGACGGTCTGACCGAGGAAGCGACCGTCGGAGGTCGCGGCGACGATCGCCTCGCCGCCGGGCGGCGCGTTGGCGGCGACCAGCGTGGCCGGCGTGGGCGCGGCTCCGGTCGGGCTCGCCGGGTGCTGGGCAGCCGCGGCGAGCAGGGCGGTGTCGGCGACCACCGCGCCGTCCTCGAGCCGGAGGACGCGGATGGTGCCGCCGGGGCCGAGCACCGCCGCGTGCGTCTGATACTCGTCGACCAGGATCGCTTCGACCGGCCGGTCGATCGGCAGCGAGCGCCCGACCTCGACGCGCGCCGGGCGGGTCAGCGGCAGGACCTCGATCAGGATGAAGACGAGGATGCCCAGGATGCTGGCGATGATCGCGAGCCCGCCCGCGGTGACGACCCAGCGGGCGAGCCGGTCGATCCAGAGGCGCCGGGCGGAGGTGCGGGCGACGGCGCGTCCGCGCGGGGCGGCGCCGCGCGGAGTCGTCCGGTCCACCTGGCTTTCGAGCAGGGCCATCGCGAGCCTCCCGGCGTGGTGCGGGAAACGAAGAGCCCGGCGGCGCTCCTGGCGCCGCCGGGCCCGCCGCGTTCGACGGGGTTACCGGAGCTTACCCTTCTCTTCGCCGGCGATCGTCGCCGAAACCGGCAGGTAGCCGTCCTTGACCACGATCTCCTGCCCCTCGCGCGAGAGCACGAACTTGAGGAACTCGCGCACCAGCGGATCCAGCGGCTGGTTGGGCGCGGCGTTGTAGTAGACGTAGAGGTAGCGCGACAGCGGGTACTTGCCCGAGAGCACGTCCTTGGCCTCGGTGGTGTAGAACTGGCCGTCCTTGCCGGCCAGCGCCACCGACTTGACGCCCGAGGTCCGATAGCCGATGCCGCTGTAGCCGATGCCGTACTCGTCCTCGGTCACGCCCTGGACGACCGAGGCCGAGCCGGGCTGCTCCTTGACCGTGTCCTTGTAGTCCCCCTTGGCGAGCGCGACCTCCTTGAAGAAGCCGTAGGTGCCGGAGGCGGAGTTGCGGCCGTAGAGCGAGAGCGGCTTGCCGCTCCAGTCGGCCGCGAGGCCGAGGTCGCCCCAGGTCTCGACGTCCTTGCCGCCCATCTTGCGGGTCTTCGAGAAGATCGCGTCGACCTGCTGCAGCGTCAGCTTCTCGATCGGGTTGTCCTTGTTGACGTAGACCGCCAGGCCGTCGACCGCGACGCGCGCGACCGAGGGCTTGTAGCCGTACTTCTTCTCGAAGGCGTCGATCTCCTCGGCCTTCATCGGCCGGCTCATCGGCCCGAGCTGGGCGGTGCCCGAGATCAGCGCCGGCGGCGCGGTCGAGGAGCCTTTGCCCTCGATCTGGATGCGGACGTTGGGGTACTGCTTCTGGAACCCCTCGGCCCAGAAGGTCATCAGATTGTTCAGCGTGTCCGAGCCGATCGAGTTGAGATTGCCGGAGACGCCGCTCGCCTTGGCGTAGGGCTGGATGCCCGCGTCCACCTGGGCGGGCTGGGCGGCGAGCGGGCTCGCGACCGCGAGCGCCAGGGCCGTGCTCGTGAGGATCGACGACAGTTTCATGCACCTTCCTCCTTGGTCGGGGGCCCGAACGAGCCGGGCGGTCGAGATCCGCGGGAGCGGCCCGCCGCCGGGAGGGCGGCCGGAGCCGAGGCTTCCGGGACGGGGGAAGTCTCCCAACCGGGTATGTCAGGGGGTGAAAGAGGGTGTGACAGCGGCGTGACAGCCGGGCGGGCGGGCGCCCGAAACGGCGAGGGCCGCCCGCGGGCGGCCCTCGAAACGAGCTCCGGGTCGCGGCTCAGGCCCGGACGGGGGAGGAGTGGCGGATGTCGCGCCCTTCGACGTAGTAGATGACGTCCTCGCCGATGTTGGTGGCGTGGTCGGCGATCCGCTCGTAGTTGCGGGCGACCAGCAGCAGGTGGAGCGCCC
>WYBK01000296.1 GCA_011525905.1 Acidobacteriota bacterium | reverse complement strand
CGGCGACCGCGAAGCCGGCCGCGACGATCGCCCGGCGCTCGGGCGTGCCGGGGAGCGCGGCGGGGTTGGTGTGGTTGAGGTGGGTGAAACGGATCTTCGCCCGCTCCGCGGCGGGCAGCGCCGAGAAGCGGGCGATCGATTCGACCACGAAGGGGTGCGGCACCTCGGCGATCGACCGCCCGGGCAGCTCGCCCTCGCCGTAGAAGGTAGCGTCGAGCAGCGCGATGTCGACGCGGGCGAGACGCGCCTCGATCGGTCCGCCGTTCGCTTCGTTCCAGCGCTCCCACTTGTCGATGTCGGGCAGGTAGAGCAACGCGCGTCCCGGTCCCCGGATCTCGAAGCCGAAGGTGTCGGTGTACTCCTCCCGATGGGGGACGAGAAAGGGCGTGAGGGCGAGGCCGGGGACGAGCTCGACCGCACGCTCCGGCTCGAGGGCGTGCGGCACGACGTGGCCGAGCCGGACGAGCAGCTCCCAGGGAGCGTTGCGCTCGAGGAAGGCGACCATGCGCGCCGAGCCGTGGACCGGTACGCGGTCGGCGCCGTAGACCTCGCGCCCGAGCTGGGCGAGGCCGAGGTAGTGGCCGATGTGGGCGTGGGTGAGGAAGACGCCGTCGAGGATCGGCGGGCGGCCCGCTCCGGCCGCGCGCGGCGGCGCGATCTGGTCGGCGCGCTCGAGCTGCAACGCGAGATCGGGGGAGGCGTCGATCAGCCAGCGGCCGCCCGAGCGCGGGTCGACGACCAGCAGCGAGGTCACCAGCCGGCGCTGCGCCGGATCGTGGCGCGCGGCGAGGTCGGGCGCCGCGCGCCCGCCGAGGTGGGGGATGCCGCCGTCCTGGGCGGTGCCGAGGACGAGCACGTAGGGAGCGGGGCTCTCGGAGGGTGCGCCGCCGGCGGGCGCCGGCGAGAGCGTGAGCGCGGCGGCGAGCGCGAGCGCGGCGACCGGGGTGCCGGGCGACGGGAACCGCGACCTCATGCCGGCAGTCTAAGCTAGGCACGCGGGAGCGCTGGCACGCTCCGCGCCGCTGCGTCATGCTCGCCCTGCTCCTCGCGCTCGCGACCCTGGCACCGTCCGCCTCGCCGGCGGGCGTCGAGGTGATCTACCTCGCCAACGCCGGCGTGCTGCTCACCGACGGCCAGCGCGGAGTCCTGCTCGATGGCTGCGTGCGCGAGCCCTACTCCGGCTACGCTGCCGTGCCCGACGGGGTCTGGGCCGATCTGCTCGTCGGGGCGTCGCCCTTCGCCCGGCTCGACCTCGTCCTGGTGTCGCACGCGCACCGCGATCACTTCCAGGTCGACGCCGCGCGCGAGCTCCTGCTGGCGCGCCCCGCGGCGCGCTGGGTCGTCCACCGCGAGGTGGCCGCGGCGCTCGCCGAGGGCTGGGACCGATGGCGGGAGGTTGCCGACCGGGTCGAGCCGGTCGCGCCGGCCGACGCCGAGCCGGTCGTCTGGCGCGGCCCGGGGCTCGAGGTCGAGCTGCGCCGCCTGCCGCACGGCGCCGCGCGAACCGTGCCGGAGAACCTCGCCCACGTCGTGCACCTCGGCGGCCGGACGATCGTCCACGTCGGCGATGCGGGGGGGAGCGCGGCCGAGCTCGCGCGCGCCGGCCTCGCGGGGCGTCGCTTCGACGTCGCGTTGCTGCCCTTCTGGTACTGGGAGGGGGAGCGCTGGCGCCCGGCGCGCGAGATGCTGCGCGGGCGCCTCGGGAGCCTCGCCCTGCACCTGCCGCCGGGCGAGCGGCCGAGCGCCGAGGCCCTCGCCGCCGGCGCGCCGCCGGCCCCGGCCGCTCCGCTCGATCGCTTCCGCTTCTGACGAGCGTCCGCCGGGCGGGGGAATCGTCCGAAAGAAATATGCTTGACAGGTCAATGATTGCTTGGTATATTAATACCCGAGAGGGGGGCGGTGGTCTCCGACCGAGCCGACCCCGACCGATCGAGCGACGATCCGACCACCCGATTCGACAGGAGACGAGACCATGGCAAAGAAGACCATCGCAGTCATCGGCGCCACCGGCGCCCAGGGGGGCGGGCTGGTGCGGGCGATCCTCGCCGACCGCCAGGGCCCGTTCACGGCCCGCGCCATTACCCGCAAGCCCGACTCGGAGGCGGCGCGGGCGCTGGCCGACCTCGGCGCGGAAGTGGTCGCCGGCGACGCCGACGACCCGGCGAGCCTCGAGCGCGCCTTCGCGGGCGCCCACGGCGCCTTCTGCGTCACCCCTTTCTGGGAGCACTTCTCCCCCGAGCGCGAGCTCGCGCAGGCGGCCAACATGGCCCGCGCCGCGAAGCGGGCAGGAGTCGAGCACGCGATCTGGTCGACGCTCGAGGATTCCAGGCGCTGGATCCCGCTCGACGACGACCGCCTGCCCACCCTCCAGGGGAAGTACAAGGTGCCCCACTTCGACGCCAAGGGGGAGGCGGACGCGATCTTCGCCGCCGAGGGGCCGCCGACCAGCTACCTGCTCGCGGCCTGGTACTTCGACAACCTGATCCACTTCGGCGCCGGGCCGCGGCGGGGCGAGGACGGCAAGCTGACGCTCGTGGTGCCGCTCGGCGGCACGAAGCTGCCGGGCATCGCGGCGAGCGACATCGGCGCCTGCGCGCTCGGCATCTTCCGGCGGGGCGAGGTGGCGGTCGGCGAGCGCTTCGGCCTGGCCGGGGACGTGCTCTCCGGCGACGAGCTCGCGGCGGGGCTCGCCAAGCACCTCGGCGAGCCGGTCGGCTTCTACGACATGCCCTTCGACGACTACCGCGGGCTCGGCTTCCCGGGCGCCGACGACCTCGGCAACATGTTCCAGTTCCAGGCGATCCTCGGCGAGGAGTTCCTCCGCACGCGCTCGGTCGCGCTCGCGCGCCAGCTGCACCCCGGGATCCAGGACTTCGACTCCTGGCTCGCGCGCCACGCGCGCGAGATTCCCGTCGCCTGAGGCGCGCCGGCGCGCCGGGCGACTTCAGTTGACCGCGTTGGGGGCGGCGAGCGTGAAGGGGTCGATGCGGGCCTCGAAGCGCTCGCCGCTGTCGAGCGCGTGCATCACGTAGTGCCCTTCCATCGTCCCGACCGGAGTCTCGAGCGGGCAGAAGCTGGTGTACTCGAAGGCCTCGCCCGGGTCGAGCGTCGGTGTCTGGCCGACCACGCCCGGACCCTCGACGCGCTGCACCTGGCCGTTGCCGTCGGTGATCACCCAGAGCCGGGAGATCAGCTGCACGACCTCGCTCCCTTCGTTGCGGATCCGCACTCGGTAGGAGAAGAAGTAATAGTCCTCTCGCGGGGAGCTGCGCTCCTCCTCGTACCGGCTGCGGACCACGATGCGGATGCCGCGGGTCGTCGTGTCGCTCATGCCGCTTCGACGTCGCCTTCCGCGCCCGAGAATAGCCCCGCCGCGGCGCCGGCGCCAGGGCGGCGGCGGGCAGCGCCGGGGGCCGGGGCGGAGGCGGGTAGGATGCGGTGGCGCCCCGCCGGGCGCGGCTCTCCGGAGGTGACCATGCCCTTGCCGCCCGTTCCCGCGCTCCGTAAGACCCGCGCCCCGCTCGTCGCGCTCGCCGCGCTGCTGGTCTCGCTCACGCCCGCTTCGGGTGCGATGCTGCTGGTCGCCAACAAGAGCGAGGCCACGCTCTCGCTGCTCGACCTCGACAGCCGCGCCCTGGTCGCCACGCTGCCGACCGGCGAGGGACCGCACGAGGTCGCGGTCTCGCCCGACGGGAGCACCGCCGCGGTGGCCAACTACGGCGGCCGTGCGGCGGGCTCGACGCTCACCCTGATCGACCTCGCCGCCCGCCGGGTCGCGCGCACGATCGAGCTGGCGCCGCACCGCCGGCCGCACGGGCTGGTCTTCTTGCCCGACGGCCGGCGCTTGCTGGTGACCGCCGAGGAGAGCCGGGCGCTGCTGGTCGTCGACCTCGAGCGGGGGGTCGTCGAGCGGGCCCTGACGACCGGCGCCGAAGTCTCGCACATGGTCGCGGTCGCGCCCGACGGAACCCGCGCCTACGTCGCCAATATCGGCTCGGGGTCGGTCACCGTCCTCGACCTGGCGAGCGGCGAGCGCAAGAGCGAGATCCGCACCGGGCGGGGCGCCGAAGGGATCGCGGTGACCCCGGACGGCGCCGAGCTCTGGGTCACCAACCGCGAGGACGACAGCGTCTCGGTGATCGACACGGCCTCGCTCGCGGTGGTCGCGACGCTCGCGGCGCCCGACTTCCCGATCCGCGCCGAGGCGACTCCGGACGGGAGCCGGATCCTGGTCTCCTGCGCCGGCTCGGGCGACCTCGCGGTCTTCGACCGGCGGGCGCGCGCGCTCGAACGGCGGGTGCCGCTGCCGGCCGCCGCCGGCGCGACCGAGGGGAAACTGTTCGGCGGGCGCTTCGGTGCGAGCTCGGTGCCGATCGGCATCGAGATCGCGCCCGACGGCAAACGCGCCTGGGTCGCCCACGCCACGGCGGACCTGATCTCCGAGGTCGATCTCGAGCGTCTCGCCAAGAGCGGCGAGCTGGTCGCCGGCCGCGAACCGGACGGCATGGCCTACACGCCGCTCGGCGCCCGCTAGCCGGGTTCGTGCCGGCGCCATGGGAAGCGAGGCGGTGCGGCGCGGCGGGCGGCGCCTCCGGCGCGCGCTGGCGCTCGGCGCCGCGGTCATCCTGGCCGGCGCCTCGGCGCTGGTCCTCGAGCTGCGCGCCGACCGGCGCGACTGGATCCGCGAGGTCGCCGGCGACCTCGGCGCTCCGCGGGTGCTCGAGCGGGTGGCGACCGCGGCCGGCGAGGCGCGGCGACTCGAGCTGGTCAACGATCGCGGAGACGCGCTCGCGAGCCTCTGGCTGCGTCGCCCGGCGCGGCTGGCGCCGGAGTACCACGTGCTCGTCGTTTACTCCGGGCAGGAGACCGGGCGGCGGATCCTCGACCTGATCCCCGAGCGCGACGATCTCGTGCTCGCCTCGCCGCAGTATCCCTACCAGCGGCCGCGGACGCTCGGCGCCTCGCTGCGCTGGCCCTACGACCTGCGGCGCGCCGCCTTCCGCACGGTCGCCGCCGGCCTGCTCACCGTGACGCTGCTCGAGCGGGAGGAGCGGCTCGATCCCCGCCGCATCCTCCTGGTCGGGGCCAGCCTCGGCACTCCCTTCGCCGTGCTGCACGGCGCGCTCGACGCGCGCGTGCCGCGTGTGCTGATCGTCCACGGCGGCGGCGACCTGCCGCTGATCGTGCGCTCGATCGAGGAGCGGCGCGGCCGTCCCTGGCGCGGCCGGCTGGCCGCCGGACTGGCCCGCTTGCTCGTGCACAGCTTCGAGCCCTTGCGCTACGCGGCCGAGATCTCGCCGCGCGAGCTGATCGTGGTCGGCGCGCGCGGCGACCACCAGTTTCCCGAGGCGTCGACGCTCGCCCTCTTCGAAAGGGCGCGCGAGCCGAAGCTCCTGCGCTGGACGAGCGGCGGCCACGTCCGCTCGACGCGCGACGCGGCCTTCGACGAGGTCCTCGAGGAGATCGAGCGGCTGATCGGCCCGCCCGCCGCGGCGCCCTAGAGCCAGCCGCTGCGCTTGAAGGCGCGGAAGAGCAGCCCGCAGACGCCGAGGGTCCCCGCGAGCACCAGCGGATAGCCGAGCCGCCAGGTGAGCTCGGGCATGTACTTGAAGTTCATGCCGTAGATGCCGGCGACCATGGTCGGCACGGCGACGATCGCCGCCCAGGCCGCGAGCTTGCGCGTGTCCTCGCCCTGGGAGATCGAGAGCAGCGACAGGTGCGCCTCGAGCGCCGAGGCGGAGAGCTCGCGCAGCCCCTCGAGCATCTCGTGGATGCGCAACACGTGATCGTGGACGTCGCGCAGATAGACGCGGATCGCTTGGGGCACCAGCTCGTCCTCGTGCCGCTCGAGCCGCAGGCAGACGTCGATCAGAGGATAGATCGCGCGCCGCAGCTGCAGCAGGTCGCGGCGCAGCTCGTAGAGGTTCTCGGTGGTGGCGCGCTCCGAGCGTCCGTCGAAGACGTCGGTCTCGATCCGCTCGAACTGCTCCTCGAGCTCGTCGAGGACCGGGAAGTACTGGTCGACGTGGAAGTCGAAGAGAGCATGGAGCACGTAGCCGGGACCGAGCGCCAGCGCGTCCGGCCGGGCCTCGCAACGGGTGCGCAGGTCGACGTGCGAGGTCAGCGAGCCGTGGCGGACGGTGACGACGTAGCGCCTGCCGAGGAAGACGTGCGTCTCGCCGAAGGCGAGCCGCGCGCCGCCGTCGGCGAAGTGGGCGGTGCGCAGCACCAGGAAGAGCGACTCGCCGAAGCGCTCGAGCTTGGGGCGCTGGTGGGCGCGGTGGGCGTCCTCGACCGCCAGGTCGTGCAGGCCGAAGGCGCGCTGCACGCGCGCCATCAGCGCCTCGTCGGGCTCGAACAGGCCGAGCCAGACGAAGAGCGTCGGATCCTCGAGGGCGGCCGGGATCGCCTCGATCTCGAGCGGCGCCACCCGCCGTCCCTCCCGGTAGGCGACGCAGTTGATGACGCCGCGGGCGGCGAGCTCGGGTGCCGTGGCGCGTTCGCTCTCCGGTCGTCTCCCGGTCACGGAGAGATCCTAGCTCGCCGCCCGGTGCCGCGCGGCGCGCCGGCCGGCCAGGGCGACGACGATCGCCTCGAGCACGTCGGGGTCGAGACCGAGCCCCCAGTGGCAGGAGCTCGCCTCGAGGTTTTCGGCGCCGGCCGTGGCCTCGTCGACGCAGGCCCACCAGGCGACGATGCCGTCGCGGCGGCTCCAGATCGCCGTCACCGGGACGCGCAGCGGCGTCGCGTTGGCGCGCTCGACCCGGCGGGCGACCTCCTCGAGGTCCCAACCCTGGATCCGGAAGAGGCCGGCGATCGCGGTGGCGCGCAGGCCGCCGACGACCGGCGTCCCGAGCGTGACGACCCGCGCCACCAGATCGGGGCGCAGGCGGGCGAGCTCGCGCGCGACGACGCCCCCGAGGCTCCAGCCGACCAGGGCGACCGGCGTGCCGGTCTCGAGCGCGAGAGTCTCGACCCGGGCGAGCATCCGGCGGAGCGTGGCGGGGAGGTCGGGACGGTGGCGGCCGAGCTCCCAGCCGCGCGCGTCGAAGCCGTGGGCGATCAGGAAGCGGCGCAGCGGCAGCGTCGTCAGGTCGCCGACGCCCATGCCGGGTAGGACGAGCACCGGCTCGCCCGCGCCGCGCGGCGCCGCGGCCAGCCGCCGGCGGGCACGCCAGGCGCGCAGCGGCTCGCGCAGTGCCAGCAGCTGGATCGGCACTGCCGCCGCCAGCGTCGGGACGCGCAACGCGCCGGCCGGTCGCGGCGCGGTCGCGGGCTCGTAGCGGCGCAGCACGGCCCCACTCTACCCGCGCCGGCGCGCCTCGGCGCGGCGGTCAGTCGCGGTGGTCGGCGGGTGTCAGCCGCTCGGCGCCCGGCAGCAGGCCGACCAGCCGCCCCGGATCGTGGATCAGCACCGGCAGGTGCTGCGGGCAGATGTAGAGCGCCTCCCCCCGGTGGAGCAGGCGGACGAGCGGCGTCTCCCGATCGCCGCGGCGGCAGAAGAGGCAAACGGCCTCGGTCGCTCCGGTCAT
>WYBK01000295.1 GCA_011525905.1 Acidobacteriota bacterium | reverse complement strand
GCGCGGCGGACGCCGCCCAGCACGTGGACCTGCGCGACTCGCGGATGGCGCACCAGCTCGGCGCGCAGCTCCTGGGCCACTCGGCGGATCTGGAGCGGACTCGCGGTCGTCGACCAGAGCGTGTAGGCGAGCGCCGGCACGTCGTCGATGCCGCGCGGCACGACCAGCGGCGGCGGCGCGCCGGCGGGCAGCTCCGCGGCCCTCTCGGCGAGCTTGGTATGGACGGCGAGCGCGGCCCGGTCGGGGTCGGTGCCGACGAGATAGCGGACGATGATCATGCCGCCCGAGGGCTGCGAGGTGGAGTAGACGTGCTCGACTCCGGGGATCTCGAAGAGCGCTTTCTCGAGCGGCGTGACCAAGCGGCGCTCGACTTCCTCGGCGCTCGCCCCGGGCAGCTGGACGAAGACGTCGACCATCGGCACCTTGATCTGCGGCTCTTCCTCACGGGGCGTGACGAGGACGGCGAAAGCGCCGAGCAGGAGCGAGGCGACGACCAGCAGCGGCGTCAGCTTCGAGTCGAGGAAGGCGGCCGCCACCCTGCCCGCGAAGCCCATCGGCTTGCGGGTCTGGCGCAGGCGCGCCGCCTCGCGGCGGGTGCGCTCCGGGAGCCCCTCGGTCCCGGGGCGCGTCGTCTCGTCGTGCTTCACGGCTGCACCTCGAGCCGCGCGCCGGCGGTCGGCGCCACGGCGAGGCCGAGCGCCACCGTCTCGCCGCCGGAGAGGCCGGAGAGGATCTCGACGCGCCCGTCGGCGGCGGTGTCGCCAAGCGTGACGACGCGCGACTGCGCGCGCCCGTCGGCGTCGCGCACGACGACCAACGTGAGGCCGCCGCTCTCGACCAGCGCCTCGCGCGGCACCAGGACCGCTTCGCGGCGGCCGACCGGGAGGTAGGCCCGGCCGGCGGCGCCGGCGGCGACCGCGGTGCCCGGAGCGAGCGGCAGGTCGATCTTGACGGTGTAGGTGTGGGTGACCGGATCGGGCCCCGGCGAGACCTCGGCGACACGGCCGGTGATCTCGCCCAGCGCCGGCTGGGCGTCGAGCGAGACGGCGAGCGGATCGCCCGGCTTCAGGGCCGCGGCCTGGGCGACCGTCTCCGGTACGCCGACCACCAGACGGCGCCCCTCGCGCGACTCGATCATCGCCAGCGGCCGGCCGAGAGCGGCGAGGTCGCCGACCTCCACGAGCCGCGCGGCGACGCGTCCGGAGAACGGGGCGACGACTCGCGACTCGCGGGCGACCGACTGCGCGGCGGCGACCGCGCCGCGTGCCTGCTCGACCGCGCCCTGCGCCTGCTCGAACTGCATGCGCGCGAGGTCGACCTCGAGCTCCGAGGCCGATTGCGTGGCGGCGAGCGCCGAGAAGCGTTCGTGGTTGCGGCGGGCGAGCGTGAGCGCGGCCTCGGCTTGCGCGAGCGCGCCACGCGCCTGGGCGACCTGCCCCTCGGCGGCGCTGGGGTCGATCGAGACGAGCGGCTGGCCGGCGCGCACCTCGTCGCCCATCTGGACGTGGACGGCGGTGACCATCGCCATCACGCGCGAGGAGACGGCGGTCGACTTCTCGGCGGCGACGGTGCCGGCGAGCTCGGTGCGGCGGTCGGCGGCGACCCGCTCGGCGACGGCGACGCGGGTCGAGACCGCCGGCGGCTCGGCTGCGGGCGTGGCGGAGTGGGAGCCGCCACAGGCCGCGAGAGCCAGGGCGGCGAGCGAAAGGGAAGCGAGAGCGATGCGGTTCGTCACGGGGAAGTTCTCCCTCAGCGGTTCGAAGGGGATGGCACGAGGATCGATTCGGGCGCTTCGCCGGCGGCGAGGGCGAGGCGCAAGTGGGCGAGCCAGGCCTCGGCGCGCGCCACCAGCTCGCGCATCTCGGCCTCGCGCCGCGCGGTGGCGGCGTCGAGCACGTCGGTGGTCTTGACCACGCCGGCGCGGAAGCGCTCTTCGACGATGCGCAGCCCTTCGGCCGCGGCGTCGAGCGCGGCAGCGGCGGTGGCGCGCCGCTCGAGGGCGACGGCGGCGGTCTCGAAGGCGTGCTTGGTCTCGAGCTTCACGCCCTCGGCGAACCGGTCGACGTCGGCGCGGCCGGCCTCGGCCTCGGCACGCGCGGCGGCGACGGCGGCGCGCTTGCGCCCGCCGTCGAACAGGTCGAGGCTCGCCATCGCGGCGACGGTGGTCGAGTCGCCATGATCGCCGAAGAGCTGGTCGTCGACCAGGTCGTGGCGCGCCACGACGCCGATGCGCGGCAGACGGCCGCCCCGCTGCGCGACGGCCTCCAGCTCGCCGGCCTCGAGCAGCATGCGCGCGCCGGCGAGGTCGGGCCGGGCGTCGGCGGCCACGATCCACTCCTCGCGCGAGCGACCGAGCGCCGGCGGCTCGCCGAGGGGGGAGAGGACGTAGGCGGTGCCCAGCGGCTCGCCGAGCCGGTAGCCGAGATTGGCTTCGGCCACTCGGACCTGGCCCCGGGCCTCGGCCAGCAGGTCGTCGAGGTGGGCGAGCTCGACTTCGGCGCGCAGCAGGTCGGAACGGACCAGCATTCCCTGGGCGGCGTAGTTGCGCGCCAGCGCGACGTGGGCGGCGACGGTCTCGCGCGCCTTCTCGAGCAGCGCCGCCGCCTCGCGCGCCTGCGCCAGCCGGATCCAGGCCTCGGCGGCGTCGACCGCCGCCTGGTCGGCGGCGCGCGCCGCGCTCTCGGCGGCCGCCTCGGCCGCCAGTCGCGCTTGCTTCACGCGGGCCGAGAGCTCGCCTCCGGTGTAGATCGGCAGCTCGACCTCGAGGCGGGTGATCGCGGTCTCGAGCGCGTCGGGGGCGTTCGGGTCGCCGGAGACGAAGTCGGGGAAGGAGAAGCGCTCCTGGTTGAGCAGCAGCGCGAAGGCGTCGGCCGGCGAGTCGGTACGGATCCATTGCTCGGAGAGCCGGATTTGCGGGAGCCGGTAGCCTCTGGCCTGCTGCGCCTTGGCCTCGGCGGCGCGCTGGCGCGCGGCGGCGGCGACGGTCTCGCGCGCTCCGGCGCGCCCGCGCGCGAGGGCGTCGGCGAGCGAGAGGGGCTCCGCCGCCCGCGCCCCGGGGGCGAGCGCGCTGAGAAGGAAGAGAGCGGCTGTGGTTCTATTTATGACCATACGGTGATGAATAT
>WYBK01000294.1 GCA_011525905.1 Acidobacteriota bacterium | reverse complement strand
GCGCACCTCGACCGGGTCGAGCTCCCAGAGCAGGGTGTCGACGTAGTCGACGCGCACGTCGGGGTCCCAGAACCAGAGCGTCTTGCGGATGCCGGTGCCGGTCAGCGGCGCGGCGCCGTAGGTCCGGTAGCCGGCGCAGTCGCCGTCGTCGGGGACCAGGTCGCGCAGCCGGAAGGCGTAGCGCGAGGCCGGCAGCGCCCGCGTGCCGAGGTTCTGGTCGGCGCGCGTCTCCGGCACCCCGGGCGCGCTCTCCCCCGCGTGGACGGCGACCAGCGCGCCGTCGGCGAGCTGGATCGGGCTGCGGTAGAGGCCGCTGTGGCAAGGGTCCGGCGTCTCGTCCGGCCCCGCGGTCTCGGGGTGAGTCCAGTAGGTCACCTCGAACTGGTCGGCCGGGTGCGTCGGCGAGCCGTCCATCGAGACCACCTGGCCGGCGGCGTGGGTCTGGAACTCCGGCGCGTCGACGCCGAAGTAGCGACCCGGAGTGGCTGCGCTCTCCTGGATCTGCAGGAAGTTGAGGATCGAATTCGGGTTGGCGCGGCCCGAGATCTCGTCGATGAACTCGTCGAGGTTCGGGTCGTCGTTGAACGCCCGGTTGAAGTAGCGGTGCAGCTCGTGCCGGCCGACGTGGTTCAACGTCTCGAGCTCGGTGCCGTCCTGGTTGACCATCCAGGGGAAGAAGTGGTTGAAGCTGTGCCCCTCCTCGTGGGGCTGCAGCAGGTCGGTGCGCGCCGCACGCGGCTCGGGGAAGACCTCGACCCGCTGGGCGAGCGCGACCGCGTCCGGCTTCTCGCTCGACCAGTCGAAGGTGCCGTAGGGGTCGTCGTCCGGGTCGAGCGCGTCGGTGTCGGCCTGCTGGTCGCGCTGCAGGTGGTCCCAGCGGGTGAAGATCACCCGGCCGTAGCTGTCGACCGTCGGCCGGAAGTCCCCCGAGGGCGCATGATCGAGCAGGTCGAGGTCGCCGGTCGCCGGATCGAGGCTCCAGAGACCGGAGACCGTCGGCGCCTCCTCGTACTCGTCGCGCTGCGGGTAGTGGTGGGCGTGGCCGCCGCGCGGCAGGTCGGTGGTGAAGAGGATGCGGCCGTCGCTCCCGTAGGCGGGGCTGACGTTGTTGTACCCCTCCGGCTGGTTCGGGACCTTGGTGATCACCGGCGGGTCGGCCGGGCCGAGGCCGGTCACTTCGTAGAGCTGCCAGCGGAACTCGGCGTAGTCGAACTGCGCGGCCGGCGCGCCGACCACCATGCTGAAGATCGCCTTGGTCCCCGACCAGTGGACCGCGGGCTCGCGCACCGCGATCGCCCCGGCCCCCTGGAAGCCGGAGGCGACGCCGTAGCCGGCGAGCGCGGTCAGGTTCCTCCGCGTGCCGTCCGGGTAGAGGATCCAGAGGTCGCCGCCGCGCCCGACCGTCGACATCGTCGCCCGGTGGTTGCCGAAGACCGAGCCGATGGTGGTGAAGTCGCCGGGGATCGGCACTTGGGTCACGAACAGGATCGCGTGGGGGCGCTCGGCGCGCGCCACCGCCGACGCGAACGCGAGCAGCGCGCCGAGCGCCACTCTCGCCCAGTCGGACCCTCGCCCCGGTCGCCGATCGGCGTGGGCCCTCGCAGCGCCCACTCCGGCGCGCGCGAAAGCAGGCAGTGAAGGGACCGGGGGGGCAAGCCCCGCGGTCGATCGCCCGCGCGCCCGAAGTGCCGCTCGCTCCGTCCGCTCCCGCGACTCCCCCATCTCGGATCTCCCCCCAAGGTTCCGAAGGCCCGTCCTTCCGGTGACTCTTCGAGGAGGCGAAGCTAGCCGCTGGCCCCTCGGTCGGGTGTGCCGGCCTTCACAGGCGGAGTGAGAGAGGCGCGCTCGGCCGCCGTTCGGAGTACGCTCCGCGCATGTGCGGACGCTACGTGGTCTCGACCCCGGGCGACGTGCTCGCCGCGCTCTTCGAGCTGCCGGCGCCGGTCGAGCTCGCCGCGCGCTACAACGTCGCGCCGACGCAGGCGGTGCCGATCGTGCGGGCGGCGCCCGCGGGGGGGCGCGAGCTCGTCTTCGCCCAGTGGGGGCTGGTGCCGCACTGGGCCAAGGAGCGGGCGATCGGCAACCGGCTGATCAACGCGCGCGCGGAGTCGCTCGCCGAAAAGCCCTCCTTCCGCGACGCCTTCAAAAGGCGCCGCTGCCTGATTCCGGCCGACGGCTTCTACGAGTGGCAGAAGGTCGAGGGGGGCAAGCGTCCCTGGCTGCTCCGGCTGCGCGGCGGCGCGCCCTTCGCCTTCGCCGGCCTCTGGTCGCTCTGGCGCGACCCGGCCGGGGGCGAGCCGCTCGAGAGCTGCGCCATCGTGACGACCCGCCCCAACGCGCTCGCCGCCGAGATCCACGACCGCATGCCGGTGATCCTCCCCCGGGAGCGGCACGCGCCCTGGCTCGATCCGCGGGCGGCCGATCCGGCGGCGCTCGTACCGCTTCTCGAGCCCTATCCGGCGGCGGAGATGGAAGCCCTGCCGGTCTCGACGCGGGTCAACAATCCGCGCAACGACGACCCCTCCCTGATCGCTCCGGTCCCCTGACCGGAGCGATCCCGGGTCGACGAGCGCGCGTCACTCGGCGCCGAGCTTGCCGAGCAGCACCTCGACCGCTCGCTCGAGCTGCTGGTCCCGCCCCTTCGCCTCGAGCGCCGGGTCGTTGTCGACCAGGTGGTCGGGCGCCAGGTGCTTGCGCTCCAGCAGGTCTCCCGACTGGTCGACCAGCCCGACCTGCGGGATGCCGAAGGTCAGATCGGGATCCTGGAGCCGCTCCCACCAGACCGAGGTACAGGTCCCCGGCACCGGCATGCCGACCGTCTCGCCGATCGCCAGATCCTCGTAGGCCGCCGGGAAGCAGTGGGCGTCGGAGTAGTTGCCCTCGTTCATCACGACGATCGAAGGGCGGGTCCAGCGCAGCGACGGCTCGCTGCCGACCCGCTGGCCACGCGCGACGTTGAGCGCGTAGGTCTCGCCGGTCAGGAAGGTCGTCAGCGCCTCGACCAGATTGCCGCCGCCGTTGAACCGGGTGTCGAGGACGATCGCCTCCTTGCCGACCGCGCGGCCGAAGACCTCCTCGAAGACCTCGCGGTAGGAGGCGTCGTTCATCGCCCGGATGTGGGCGTAGCCGATCCGCCCGCCGGAGAGGCGGTCGACCTCGGCGCGGCGCGAGCGCACCCAGCGCTCGTAGAGCAGCTCGGACTCCTCGCCGGGAGCGATCGGCTTGACCGTCTCTTGCCAATGGGTGCCGCGCGCCGGGTCGAGCAGGCCGAGACGCACCGGGCTCCCCGCCTTGCGGTCGAGCAGCGGGTACCAGTTCTCGCCGGCGCCGATCGCCACGCCGTCGATCGACTCGATCACCACGCCCGGCGCGATGCGGGTGGCGGCGCGCGTCAGCGGTCCCCCTTCGAGGACCTCGGCGATCGCCACCCCCGGCCCGGCGTGGTCGCGCCGCGGGAAGAAGCCGAGCGAAGCCGTGGCATCGGCCGCCTCGCGCTCGGGGCGGTAGCGGCCGCCGGTGTGCGACGCGTCGAGCTCCCCCTGGAGCTCGGAGATCAGCTCGGCGAAGTCGCGCTTCTCGGTGACGTGGGGCAGGAAGCGCGCGTAGGCGCCCTTCATCGCCCGCCAGTCGACGCCGTGCATCGACTCGACGTAGAACTTCTGCGCCGTCTGCCGCCAGACGTGCTCGAACAGGTAGGCGCGCTCGGCGGCGCCGTCGAGCTCGAGGCGCGCCTCGAGCTTCACCGGCTCGACCTTGCCCCCCTCGAGCGCGACGCTCTTCAGCCTGCCGTCCGCCAGGACGAAGGCCCGCTTCCCCTTGCGGTCGACGGCGAAGCCGGCGATCTCCTCGGCGTCGAGCTTGGCGACCAGCTCGACCTCCTCCTCTCTCGGCACGGCGCGCCAGAGGTCGAAACCCTTCTCGAAGCGCGCGAGGTAGACGAGCGTCTCGCCGTCGTCGGTCAGGCGCGCGGCCGCGAGGCTGGCGGAGGCGCGGGTCAGCCGGACGGTGCGGTCCTCGAGCCCCTCGAGCTCCATCTCGACCGGCTCGGCGAGCTTCGGCCGCTCTTCCTCCTCTTCATCATCGCTCTCTCCCGAGGCCGGCTCGCGGCTGGCGGGCTTCGCGGAAGCCTCGCCCTCCGCCTTCTTCTTCGCCTTCTTCGCCTTCTCCTCCTTCTCCTTCACCTGCTCGAGCTCGGCCGGGGTCAGCCGGAAGCGGTCCCAGGCCTTCTGCGTGAAGAACATCGCGTAGACGTCGTCCTGCGAGCCCCAGCCGGCGTGCCGGCGCATGCCGCGGCGGTCGCTCGCCCAATACATCATCGTGCCGTCGCCGCCGAAGCGCGGCAGTTGGTCCTCGTAGCCGCTGCGCGTCAGGTTGATCGGCTCCCCCTCCCCCGTCGAGGGCACCAACCCGACCTCGGAGGACCAGCGGCCGTCGCTCAGGAAGGTCACCAGGAACCAGCGACCGTCGGGCGACCACTGGTACCACTGGTCGCCGTCGACGTAGGAGTAGTTGCGGTCGCCGGCCAGAATCGTCCGGCTCCGGCCGCTCGCGGGGTCGAGCACCTTGAGCGTCGTGCGGTTCTCGAGATAGGCGATCTCCTTGCCGTCGGGCGAAAAGGCGGGCTGAAAGGTCTCCTCGGCCGTGACCAGCACCGGCCGCTCGACGATCGCCGTGGCGTTGAAGAAGTCAGGCTCCTCCGGATCGACGAGATCGCTGCGGTAGAGGTTCCAGCTCCCTCCCCGCTCGCCGGCGTAGAGCAGGCTGCGGCCGTCGGGGGAGAAGGAGACCGAGCGCTCCTGCTCCGGCGTGTCGGTGATCCGGCGGGTCACCGGATGCTCCACCGCGGTGACGAAGACCTCGCCCCGCGCCACGAAGGCGATCTCGCGGCCGTCCGGCGAGACGTCGAATTCGGTCATCTGCCCGGCGACGTCGATCCATTCGGTGGCGCCGCCCCGGCGCTCGCTTCCGGCCTCGACGACGATCCGCCGGCTCTCCTCGGCGCCCGCCGGGCGCACCCAGAGCTCGCCGTCCCAGGCGTAGCAGAGGTCGCCCTGCCGGGAGATCGACAGGAAGCGGACCGGATGCGTCTCGTGCCGGGTCACCTGCACCGGCTGGTCGGGGCGGTCGAGGTCGAGTCGCCAGACGTTGAAGGTGCCGCCGCGCTCGGAGAGGTAGTAGAGCGAGCGCTCGTCGGGGCTCCAGACCGGCTGGCGGTCGTCGGCGCCGAAGTCGGTGAGGCGCGCGTGGCTACCCGACTCGGCGTCGTAGAGCCAGAGGTCGCGCGCGAAGGAGGAGTCGTCGTGCTTGCGCCACGCCATCTCGTACCCCTTGAGATCGGTGTAGGCGAGCCGGCGCCCCGCCCGGTCCCAAACGGCGTTCTCGGCCGGCGTGGTGAGCACCTGGACGGGCATGCCGCCGGCGAGCGCGGCCCGGTAGAGCTCGGGCTGCGCGCGGCTGGGGAACTGCACGTTCTCGACGGCGTCGAGCCGCGTCGAGGAGAAGAGCACCCCCTCGCCGTCGGGCGTGAAGCTCGCGGGCAGGTCGTCGGCCGAGTGGTGGGTCAACCGGGTCGCCGTTCCCCCACCCGCGGGCATCACGAACAGGTCGAAGTTGCCGTGGCGGTCGGAGGCGAAGGCGATCCGGCTGCCGTCGGGCGACCAGACCGGGGCGAGCTCGTAGCCCTCGTGAACGGTGATCGGGGTCGCCACGCCACCGGCCGCGGGCACGGTCCAGAGGTCTCCCTGGTAGCCGAAGGCGATCGTCTGGCCGTCGGGAGAGATCGCCGGGTAGCGGAGCCAGAGCGCGGGCTCGCCGGC
>WYBK01000293.1 GCA_011525905.1 Acidobacteriota bacterium | reverse complement strand
GCCGGCCGTGTCGCTGATCTTGGTGTGCATCCGGACCGTCCCGCCGGGCTCCAGGAAGAGGAGCCAGAGCGCGCCGCGCCGGTAGCCGCCGTCGCCGTCGCCGGTGGCGCCGACGGCGAGGTCCATCGTCCCGTCACAGTCGACGTCCCCCAGCGTGGCCAGGGCGCCGCCGAAGAAGTCGTGATCGTCGAGGTGCCCCGAGAAGCCCCCCTCGGCGTCGCTGATCTTCTGCTGGGACTTGACGGTGCCGTTGGGGTGGAGGAAGAGGAGCCAGACGGCGCCGCGATCGGTGCCGCCGTCGTCATCTCCCCAGGCGCCGACGGCGAGATCGGTCGTGCCGTCGCCGTCGAGATCTCCGAGCGAGTGGAGAGCGCTGCCGAGAGAGTCGAAGTCGTCGAGAGCTCCCAGGAAGCCCCCCTCGGTAAAGCTGAGCTTCTGATGGGCCTTGACGGTGCCGTTGGGGTGCAAGAGGAGGATCCAGGCGGCGCCGCGGTTGGTGCCGCCGTCGTCGTCCCCCCAGGCGCCGACGACGAGGTCGGGCGAGCCATCGCCATCGAGGTCGCCGAGCGAGGCGAGCGCGCTGCCGAAATAGTCGAGGTTGTCGAGGGCGCCGAGAAAGCCTCCTTCGGTGAAGCTGATCTTCTGGTGGGTCTTGACGGTGCCGTTGGGGTGAAGGAAGAGGATCCAGACGGCGCCGCGCCAGTCGCCGCCGTCGTCGTCGAGCGGCGCGCCGACGGCGAGGTCGGGCGTCCCGTCGCCGTCGAAGTCGCCCAGCGAAGCGATCGCGCTGCCGAAGTGGTCGCCGTCGTCCAGGCCGCCGAGGAACCCGCCCTCGATGTCGGTGATTCGCTGCTGGCTCTTGACGGTGCCGTTCGGCTGGAGGAAGAGGATCCAGACGGCGCCGCGGGCGAGGCCGCCGCCGTCATCCAAGGGCGTGCCCACGGCCAGGTCGGCGACGCCGTCGCCGTCGACGTCGGGCAATCGGGCGATCGCAGCACCGAAGCGGACGTCGTCGCCGAGCTCGCCAGTGAAGCCGCCCGCGGTCTGGCTGATCTTCTGGTGGTAACGGACGTGCCCGACCGCCTCGGGCGCGGCGATCGCCTCGGGGTCGGCGCTGTCCCAGGAGGGCGAGGCGCCGGCAGCGAGCGTGGTCAGCAGGCAGCAGATGAGAACGAGCGTCGTCGGTCGCGGCATCGGGTCCCCCTCTGCGGGGCGCCGCCGCCGCGCGGCTGGGCGGCGGGCGGCGTCCCGTCGAAGGGGGGAACGCCGGCGGGAGCGAAACCGAACGGCGACGCGCTCGTTTCGGCGCGCGGCGCCGCGACCGGGCCGGCCTCAGCGCTTCAGCTGTTCGGCGAGGAAGGCGACGGTGCGCTGCCAGGAGAGCGTCGCGGCCTCCTCCTGGTAGCGGCTGCCGGTGGGGTTGGCGAAGGCGTGGCCGGCGCCCTCGTAGACGTAGATCGTCGCCCGCTTGCCGAGCCGGCCGAGCGCGGCCTCGAAGGCGCGCACCCCCTCGAGCGGGATGCCGGTGTCGAGCGCGCCGAAGTGGCCGAGCAGGGGCGCGGCGAGCGGCTCGAGCTCCTTCGGGTCGCTCTTCATCCTGCCGTAGTAGACGACTGCGGCGTCGAGCTTCTTGCCCAGGGCGAGCGCGCTCTCGAGCGCCCAGCCGCCGCCGAAGCACCAGCCGACGACGCCGATCCGATCGGCGCCCTGACGCTTCGCGAGGTGCTCGTGCGCCTGCTTCAGGTTGTCGAGCAGGCGGGCGGGATCCTTCGAGGCCGCCTGCGCCAGCGCGCTCGCCTCGTCGGGGGTGGCGGCGCTCTTGCCTTCGTAGAGGTCGACCGCGAGCACGACGTAGCCCTCGCCGGCGAAGCGCCGGGCCATCGCCCGGATGTTGTCGTTCAAGCCCCACCACTCCTGGATCACGATCAGGCCGGGGAGCCGGTCGGCGCCCCGCTTCGGCCGGGCCAGGTAACCGGTGACCGCCCTCTCGCCGAGCCGGGCGTAGACGACGTCTCCGTCGACCACCGCCTGCGCCGGCTCGAAGCTCGCCGCCGGCGAGGGGGCGGCGGTGTCGTCGCGGTGCTCGTGCTCCATGCGCCGCGCGTGGTCGTCTTCCTGGGCGGTCAGCGGAGAAGCGAGCGCCAGCGCGAGCAGCATCGAGGGGATCGGGGAACAGGTCATGGTCACCTCCCGCGGGCCCGGCGGACCCGGCCGCAGCCGAGTCTAGCGGGAGCGTGCGGTGCGGGAGCGCCCGGCGAGCTCGAGATAGAGGTCGCGCAGCCGCCCGGCGCCGGCGCGGGCGCTCCAGGCGCGGGCAACCTCGAGCGCCTCGCGGCCGAGCCGCACCCGGCGCTCGGCGTCGTCGAGCAGCGCAACGCAGGCCGCGGCGAACGTCGCTGCGTCCTCCGCGGGGACGACGCACCCCCGCCCGTCGTCGAGCAGGTCGCGCGTCCCCAGCTCGGCGAGCGCCACCACCGGCACTCCCTGCGCCATCGCTTCGAGCAGCACCAGCCCCTGGGTCTCGGTCTTCGAGGTGAAGACGAAGAGGTCGCCCGCGGCGTAGCAGCTAGGCAGCTCGAGCTCGCGGTCGAGATAGCCGAGGCGATGGATCCGCGCGCCGGCGGGCGAGCCCACCGCCCGCCGCTCGAGCTCGGCCCGCGCCGGCCCCTCGCCGGCGATCAGCCAGTGCGCCGCCGGGCGCTCGACCAGCACCCGCTCGCAGGCCGCGAAGAGGAATCTCAGGTTCTTCTCGTGGCCGAGCCGGCCGACATGGACGAGCAGCGGCGCTTCGGCCGGAATCCCCCGCTCGGCGCGGAAGCGCGCTCCGTCCCCGGGGGCGAAGGCCGCTGCGGGCAGGCCGGTCGGCAACACGTCGATCGGCGTCGTGACCCCGTAGCCGGAAAGCACCTCGCGCATCGCCCGCGAGGGAACGATCAACTGGTCGACGGCGTTGCCCTGGCGGCGGGCGAGGGCACGGGCGACGGCGCGTGCGACCGCGGTCGGCAGCAGCGGCACGTAGTGCTCGAAGTAGTGCTCGAAGTCGGTGTGGTAGGTCTCGACGACCGGGATCCCGCGCGCGCGCGCGGCCGCGACCCCGGCACGATGCGCGCCGAAAGGAGTCTGGACGTGGACGACGGCGGCGGGCCGCGCCTCCGCGAGCGCGAGACGGAAGCGGCGCGGGGAGACGAACCGGTCCTCCGGATCGAACGGCACCGGGCGACCCGGGAGTCGCAGGAGGTCGGTCTCGACCGCGTCTCGCGGTCCGTAAGCGGGCGCGAGGAGGGTGACCTCGACTCCCAGCGCCGGCAGCTCGCCGCGGAAGGTCGCGATCGAGGTCGAGACGCCGTTGACCCGCGGGAAGTAGACGTCCGAGGGCATCAGGACGCGCAGCAGCGAGCCCTCCGGCGGCTCGGCCGGAACCGTGGGGGGTCGCGCGGGGGCCGTGGCCGCCGGAGGGCTCAGAGTCCGTGGGGTCAGGAGAGGGCGAGCAGGACGCCGGCGAGGGTCGCGCCAAAGGCCGCGCCGGCGGCGACGTCGGTCGGATAGTGGAGGCCGAGAGCGACCCGCGACGCGGCGACGGCGAGCGTGAACGGCAGCAGGAGGAGGGCGAGCTCCGCGTGGCTCGCCGTGACGACGATCGAGAAGGCCACGGCATGGAGCGTGTGCCCCGAGGGGAAGCTGTAGCGGTCGAGCGGCCTCGCCCCAGCCTGGATGCCGGCGTGCGCCAGGAAGGGGCGAGTGCGTGCCGTCAGCCGCTTGAGGCCCGCCGAGACGAGCGTCGCGGTGACGCCGACGACGGTCATGCGCGCCACCGTCGGCAGCGCGTCGAGGCCGTAGGCGAGCGGCAGCAGCAGCGCGAGGGCGAACCAAGCGGGTCCGTCGCCCAGGCGCGAGACCAGGCGAAAGACGAGGAGCACGAGCCCGCGCTCCTGCGCGCGGGTCGCGCGTCGGCAGAGCTCGAGCTCGAACGACTGGAAACGGCTCCAGGCGGCGATCTTCTGGCGCGCGGACATGGGCCGGACTCTCCGGCCGACAGTGTCGCGCGCTCCGGTCAACGACGGGTGGCGCGAGCGTCACGATGCCGCGACGCTGCCGGCGGCGATGGGCGCCCTCAGCCCTCCCGCAGGAGCGGCTCGAAGCGGCCCTTGTCGAGCGCCTTCAGGTAGGCGGCGCGGGCGCTCACCGTGCCCGCCTCGACCAGCGCGGCGAGGGCGTCGTCCATCCGCTGCATGCCGAGCGCGCGCCCGCCCTGGATCACCGTCTGGAGCATCGGCAGATTGCCCTCGCGCACGATCCCGGGCAGCGCCGAGGTGCGCAGCAGCAGCTCGATGGCGGCGACGCGGCCCGAGCCGTCGGCGCGCGGCAGCAGCTGCTGGGCGACGATCGCGGCGAGCGACTCGGAGAGCGAGATGCGCACCTGCGCCTGCTCCTCGGCGGGAAAGACGTCGACCAGCCGGTCGATGGTCTTGGCGGCGCTGTTGGTGTGCAGCGTGCCGAAGACCAGCGTCCCCATCTCGGCGGCGCGCAGGGCGAGCGCGATCGTCTCGAGGTCGCGCAGCTCACCGACCAGGATGACGTCGGCGTCCTGCCGGATCGCCGCGCGCAGCGCCGAGGCGAAGCTGTCGGTGTCGGTGCCGACCTCGCGCTGCGAGAAGACCGAGCGGATCGGGCGGTGGAGGAACTCGACCGGGTCCTCGATGGTGACCACGTGGCGCGCCGTCGTCCGGTTGATCCGGTCGACGATGGCGGCGAGCGTCGTCGACTTGCCCGAACCGGTGGGGCCGGTGACCAGGACGAGGCCGCTCGTCAAGTCGGCCAGCCGCGCCACCGCGTCCGGCAGGCCGAGCTGTTCGGCCGAGGCGATGGTCTCGGGGATGGTGCGGAAGACCGCCGAGGGGCCGTGCTCCTGGCGCAGGTAGTTGGCGCGGAAGCGGGCGACGCCGGGCAGGCCGAGCGCGAAGTCGAGATCGCCGGTCGACTCGAACTCCCGCCACTGGGCGTCCGCGACGACCTCGCGCAGGAGCGCCGCGAGCGCCGCGGCGTCGAAGACCGGCCAGCCGGGCAGCGGCTCGAGCGCGCCGTGGCGGCGCACGCGCGGCTCCATGCCGGTCGCCAGGTGGAGATCGGAGGCGCTCGCCTGCTTGGTCCGCTCGAGCAGCTCGTGGATCCGTGCCATGGTCGCCCCTGTCACCCTCCCGGGATCAGCTTCGGGTCCTCGGCGTGGCGCAGCGCCTCGGCGCGCGCGATCACGCCGTCGCGCACCAGCTGGGCGAGCGAGAGGTCGAGCAGCGCCATGCCGTGGGCGAGGTTCGTCTGGATCAGCGAACGCAGCTGGAAGGTCTTCGACTCGCGGATCAGGTTGGCCGTCGCGCGGTTGCCGATCAGGATCTCGAGCGCCGCGACCCGGCCGGCGCCGTCCGCGCGGTCGACCAGCCGTTGCGACACCACGGCGCGCAGCGACTCGGAGAGCATGGCGCGGATCTGCGCCTGCTGCCCCGGCGGGAAGGCGCCGACCAGTCGGTCGACGGTGCGGATGGCGTTGCCGGTGTGCAGGGTACCGAGCACCAGGTGGCCGGTCTCGGCCGCGGTGAGGGCGAGCGAGATGGTTTCGAGGTCGCGCAGCTCGCCGATCGCGATGACGTCCGGGTCCTCGCGCAGCGCCGCCTCGAGCGCCCGCGAGAAGCTGCCGGTGTCGCGCCCGACCTGGCGCTGGTTGACCACGCAGCGCAGCGGCCGGTGCAGGTACTCGATCGGGTCCTCGATGGTGACGATGTGGTCGCGCCGCTCCTCGTTGATCAGGCGCAGCAGCGCCGCCATGGTCGAGCTCTTGCCGCAGCCGGCGGGTCCGGTCAGCAGGACCAGTCCCTGGTGGTGGTTGGTCAGCCGGGCGAGCGCCGAGGGGAGGCCCAGGTCGGCGAGCGTCGGCACTTCGGCCGGAATGGCGCGCAGCGCCAGCGCGAGCCCCCCCTGGTGGCGGTAGGCGTTGCCGCGGAATCGGGCGAGGCCGGGCAGGGTGTGGGCGAAATCGATCTGGCCCTCGGTGGCTAGGCGCTGCCGCTGCGCCGGCTCGAGCAGCTCGGCGGCGAACTGCTCGACCTGCGTCGCGGCCAGGGGCGCCTCGCCGAGCGGCGCGAGCCGCCCGCCGCGCCGCGCGAGCGCCGGCTCGCCCGCGCGCAGGTGCAGGTCGCTCGCCCCCTGGCGGAAGGCGAGCTCGAGCAGCCGGTCGACCCGCTTCTCGCCGGGCGCCGCCGGCGCGGCGGGCCTGGCCGGGCGGGGCGGGGCGGGCGCGGGAGCCGCGCTGGCCGGGGCGGCGGCCGCCGCCTGCTGGGCGGCGACCTCGCGCTGCACGGCGAGCAGCTTCTCGACGTGCGCCGGGGTGAGCAGCCCCATCTCGACCAGGTAGTCGCCGAGCGGCCGCTGGTGGCCGTCCCGGGCCTGGCGGCGCGTCGCCTCGGCGAGCTGGTCGGCGGTCACCAGCTTGTAGTGCACCGCCAGCCGTCCGAAGAGGTTCGGAGCCTCGCTCATCGCTCGGCGCCGAGCCTAACGCAGCGAGCTGCCGCTCTCCTCAGAGCAGGCGATCGGCGGCGACGGCGGCGAAGAGCGCGACGGAGAGGACGCCGTTGGCGGTGAAGAAGGCGGCGTCGAGCCGGGAGAGGTCCCCCGGACGCACGATCGCGTGCTGGTAGGCGAGCAGGCCGACGCAGAGGGCGAAGCCGGTCCAGTAGGCGGCCCCCAGCCCGGGCGGATAGACGAAGGGGAGGGCCGCGAGCCCGGCGAGGGTCGCCAGGTGGAGCGCCGCCGAGATCCCGAGCGCGGCGCTCGAGCCGAAGCGCGCCGGGATCGAGAAGAGCCCCCGCTCCCGGTCGAAGGCCTCGTCCTGGAGCGCGTAGAGGACGTCGAAGCCGGCGACCCAGGTGAGGACCACGCCGGCCAGCAGGAAGGGCGTCGGAGCCAGCGCGCCGGTGACCGCGATCCAGGCGCCGAGGGGCGCGCCGCCGAGCGCCAGGCCGAGCACCAGGTGCGAGACCCAGGTGAAGCGCTTGGTGTAGCTGTAGCCGAGCAGCACGACGATGGCCACTCCGGCGAATCGGAGACAGAGGGGGTTCAAGCGCCAGGCGGCGACGAGCAGCAGCGCGAGGCTCGCGACGACGAAGAGCGCGACGAAGCCGGGGGAGAGCAGCCCCGCCGGCAGCGCGCGGGAGGCGGTGCGCGGGTTGGCGGCGTCGATCTCGCGATCGACCAGCCGGTTGAACCCCATCGCCGCCGAGCGCGCCCCGACCATGGCGAGCAGGATCCAGCCGAAGACCCGCCACTCCGGCCACCCCTCCGCCGCCAGCACCATCCCGATCAG
>WYBK01000292.1 GCA_011525905.1 Acidobacteriota bacterium | reverse complement strand
GCGTGCGGCTCGACCGGGTAGATCGCCGTCTCGAACAGCTCGGTCTTGCCCAGCTCGATCAGCCGCTGGACGAGGCGCACCGTGTCCTGGAAGACGACGTTGTCGTCGACCATGCCGTGGCAGAGCAGGAGCGGCCGGGCGAGCCCCTCGGCGAGCTCGATCGGCGAGGAGGCGCGGTAGGCCTCCGGGTCGACCTCGGGGGTGTTCAGGATCGCCGAGGTGTAGCCATGGTTGTAGTGCGCCCAATCGGTCACCGGCCGCAGCGCCGCGCCCGCCGCGAAGAGCTCGGGTCTCTTGAACAGCGCCATCAGCGTCAGGAAGCCGCCGTAGGAGCCGCCGTAGACGCCGATGCGCGCCGGATCGACCCGCTTCTGCTCGACCAGCCAGGCGACGCCGTCTTCGAGATCCTCGAGCTCCGGCGTCCCCATCTGGCGGTAGATCGCGGTGCGCCAGTCGCGGCCGTAGCCGGCCGAGGCGCGGTAGTCGAGGTCGAGCACGACGTAGCCGCGGCGCGCCAGCAGCGTGTGGAACATGAACTCGCGAAAGTAGCTCGACCAGCCCTGATGAGCGTTCTGCAGGTAGCCGGCGCCATGGACGAAGAGAACCGCGGGGTAGCGGCCCGTCTCGCTCCAGCCGGGGGGCGTGTAGAGGCGCGCCCAGATCTCGCCGGCGCCGTGGCGCGAGGGGATCGGCAGCACCTCGGGGCGCACCCAGTCGACCGCGGCGAACTCGGGCGAGACGGTCGTCGTCAGCCGCTTGGCCGCCGCTGCCGGGCGCCCCGGCTGGACGTAGAGCTCGGGCGGGCCGGTGACCGAGGAGAGCGTCAGCAGCAGCTGCTTCTCGTCGGGGGAGGGGAGGGCGCGCGCGTGGCCGCCGAACGTGGTCAGCCGGGTCATCGCGCCGTCGGCGGCGCTCACTCGGTAGATCTCGACGATCCCCGGCGCCTCCCGGTTCGCCTCGACCAGGAAGCTCGCGCCGTCGCGCGCGAGCTGCGGGCGGTCGACCTCGAAGGGGCCGCGGGTGAGCTGCCGCCGGCTGCCGGCGCCGGCGACGTAGAGGTGGGAAAAGCCGCTCTCCTCCGAGAGGAACCAGAGCGAGGCGCCGTCGCGCATCCAGCCGAAGTCGTCGAAGCGCCAGCCGACCCAGGCGGCGTCGCGCTGCCGGTCGACCGGGGTGAGGGCGCCGGTCGCCGGGTCGACCAGCGCGAGCCAGCGGTCCTTGTGGTCGTGGGCGGTGACCTGCAGCGCGAGCAGCGTCCCCGCCTCGTTCCAGGCGAGCGCGTCGAGGCGCAGCGCGCGCTCCGGCGATGATTGCGCGGGCTCGGCCTGCGCAGCCTTCCCGGGCTCCTTCGCGGGCTCCTGCGTAGCGTGGCTCGCGGCCTGCGCCGCGCGCGCGGCGGCGCGCAGGCTGGCGAGCGGGTCCTCCTGGGCGCCGGGCAGCAGCGCCAGGTCGAGGTCGCGCCGCTCGCGGGTCGCCAGATCGAGCAGCGCCACCGTCGGCGTCGTGGCCTCCCCGGTGCCGACCTTCGGCCGCACCTTGCGGACCTCGAGGTAGCCGCTCTCGGTCACCCAGACCGGCATCGACTCCTCGACGCCGCCGGGGGCGCCGTCCGGCTCGGCCTCGCGCTCCCCCCGCTTCGGACCGAGGACGACCACGACGTGGCGGCCCGAAGGGGCGAGCGCCGCCTCGAGCAGCTCCTGGTCCTTGCCGAGGTACCAGGGCGCTGGCGCGCGGGTCGGATCCTCGGCGCGCGAGCGGCGGTCGGCCTCGGCCGCCTCCTCGCGCCGCGCGACGGCGTCGCGCACGCTGGCGAAGAGGCGGCGCTGCTGCTCGCCGAGGAAGCCCGCGGCCGGCGCGGGCGCCGGGTCCTCCTCGAGCCGCAGGTCGGCGAGCTCGGCGAGCGTCCCCTCCTCGAGGTCGAGGGCGTAGAAGCGGTTGCCCTGGCGGAAGGCGGCCCGCCGCTCGCCGGCCAGGAAGAGGGGCGCGCTCTCCTCGGCGTCGGTGCGGGTCAGCTGGCGCATCTTCCCCCGCCCCGGGCCGGCGAGGAAAAGGTCGCCGCGGCGGAGGAAGAGGCGCCGCCGGCGGTCGCGCGACAGCACGCCGCCGGGCGCCTCGGCCATGCCGCGCGCGCTCTCCTCGATCCTCGTCGTCACGCCCGAGCCGACCTCGACGCGGTAGAGGTCGGTGAGCTCGCTGCCCGGGCGGCGGCGCTCGAAGTAGACGCTCTTGCCGTCCTCCGACCAGTAGGGGCGCTCGGGGGGCGTGCCGATCCAGTCGCGCGCCATGATCGCGGGGATCGTCAGCGGCTCGGCGGCCGGCGCGCTCGCCGGGACGGCGAGCAGCGCGGCACCGGCGGCGAGCCTGGCGAGGAGCGGGGGGTGCGATCGTTGCATGCGCTCGTTCTCCCTGCCGCCCCGGCGCGTTCGTCGGGCAGGAGGGCGCCGGGGGGAGCGGCATCGTAACCCGGTCGGCCGGACAACCGGGCGAGTCCGCGCCCGATGCGAGAATGAGAGCCCCGTGAGCGACTCCGAGAGAGGGCGAACGCCCTCGTCCGCCGACCCGACGACGCCCTCGGGCCTCCGCGCCCGCGAGCTCGCGGTGACCGACGACCTGACCGGGGCGTTCAACCGCCGCTACCTGCGCCGGCTCTTCGAGCGGGAGTGGCCGGAGCTCCTCGAGCGTCATGGCCGCGTCGCGCTCCTGCTGATCGATCTCGATCTGTTCAAGGAGGTCAACGACCGCTACGGCCACGCCGCCGGCGACGTCGTGCTGCGCGCCATCGCGGCGCGCCTGTCGGAGAGCTTCCGCGACGAGGACCGGCTGGTGCGCTGGGGGGGCGACGAGTTCGTGGTCGTGCTGCCCGGCGCCGGCCCGGCCGAGGCGCGCGCGCTCGCCGAGCGGGCGCGCGCCGCGCTCTCGGGCGAGGAGTGGCGCGACCCGCTCAGCGGCCGGCCGGTCGAGGTACCGGTCTCCTTCTCGATCGGCGTCGCCTCGGCGCCGGCGGACGGCGGCAGCGGTGACACGGTGCTCGCCGCGGCCGACCGGCGCCTCTACGAGGAGAAGCGGAGCCGGCGGCCGTCGGCGGCCGGCGGGCGGGCGCGGCGGGCCCGGTGGGCGCTCGCGCTGGCCACGTTGGCGGTGGCGGCGCTGGCGCTGCCGCTGGCCGTCTCCCGGCAGCCGTCGCCCGAGCCTCCCAGCCCCTCCGCAGCGCTGCTCGCGGCGCGCGAGCGGGCGCGCGCCGAGGCGGCGCGGCGCGAGCGCGAGATCGCGAATCTGTCCGCCGAGCTCGAGCGGCTGCGCGCCGCGGGCGCGCAGGGGCCGACGCTGCCCGAGCGCGCCGCTTACGAGGAGCGGATTCGTCTCCTCGAGGCGGCGCTCGAGGCGGCGCAAGTGGCGGCCGCGAGGCGCGGGCCGGCGGGGCCGAGCGAGGACTCGCGAGGGGCCGAGGAGGCGGTGGCCGGCGAGGCTCCGGCGCTCCCCGAGCCGGCGAGCTTCGACCGGGAGGCGGCCTCGGCTCCCGGGCCGCGGCCGCCGCGAGCCGCGGTGGTCGTGGCGCCGCAGTTGATCGCCTACGATTCGCCGCTCTACCCGCCGGCGGCGCGCGCCCGCGGCCTGGGCGCCGAGATCGACTTCCGCGTGCGCGTCGATGCGCGCGGGCGCGTGGTCTTCCTCGAGCCGCTCGGCGACCGCCGCGGCTACGGTTTCGACGAGGCAGCCCGAGTCGCGGCGCTCTCGGCCCGCTACCGGCCGGGGATGCGCGACGGCGCCGCCGAGGAGATGGAGACGACGCTGCGCATCGTCTTTCGCATGGAGGGCGAGGGCGGGAGCTGAGCCCCGCGGGCGCGGCCGGGCCACCGGCGCGCCGTGGCTGCGTCAGAGCACGGCGCCGAGCTCGCCCGGGACGACCGCGCGGCAGCGCGGGCAGACCAGCAGGCGGCCGCTGCGCGGCAGCGACGAGACGAAGTTGACCCGTACCCGGTAGAGCCGCACGACGAAGAGCCGGTCGATCTCCTTGCGGCAGGCCGGGCAGCGGACGGGGTGCTCGAGCCCGTAGATCGCCGCGGGCGCCGTCCGCCAATCGGGCGGCAGCGCCTCGAGGTCTCGCTCGCCTTCGGCCTCGTCGCCGCCCGGCAGGCGCTCGTCGTCGCTCATCCCCTCATCCTATGCGCCCGAGGCGCGGGCGGAAATCTCGGCCTCGGCCGCCGCCGGCGCCCCGCCCTCGCTCCCGGCGCCCAGACGCGAGTAGGCCGCGTCGAGCCACTCGTAGAGGGCGACGAGGTTCTCGAGCCGGGCGTCGAGCCGCTCGGTCCAGTGCCCGGCGGGGGGCGCGGGGGCGCGCAGGCTCGCGATTCGAAAGGTCGGGGCGTCGAAGCGGAAGACCCCCTGCTCGGCC
Organism: Acidobacteriota bacterium; assembly: GCA_011525905.1. Lineage (GTDB taxonomy): Bacteria > Acidobacteriota > Thermoanaerobaculia > Multivoradales > JAGPDF01 > JACTMI01. The sequence goes on along the minus strand of WYBK01000292.1, from coordinate 21,883 downwards.
ACCAGCTTCGCCGAGAGCGGCTCGCCCCCCTGCTCGAACAGGCGGAAGAGCTCGACGTGGACGGCGCCCTTGAGCGACACCTCGACCTCGGCGAGCGCGACGCGCGCCGCGCCGGCGATCGGCTCGGCCATCGCCTCCCCCTGCTCGATCAGGGCGCGCAGGAAGCGGCAGCCGTGTGCCGAGGCGCCCGGCTCGGCGAAGCGCACGCCGGGCAGCGGCTCGGGCTCGGCGCCGGCCTCGAGCCAGGGAGCCTGCGGGTGCGCCTCGACGCCGACCGCGCGCAGTAGCGCGAGGCAGGAGCCGATGCGCGCCCGCGCGGTGGTCGCCAGGTAGAGCCGCTCGCCGTCGAGCACTCCCTCGACGAAGTGGGTGCGCGGGGGCGTCGCGCGCGCGATCTCCTCCTCGGCGAGCGCCTGCAGCTCACGGCGGCGGCGGCCGGCGATCCGCTCGAGGCCGGCGGCGGCGGCCTCGGCCCGCTCGAGCGCGCGCGTCCGCTCGGCGACGGCGGCGGGGTCGGGCCGGACGCGGTCGAAGCGGAGGCGGAAGGCGAAGCGGTCCGGTCCGATCTGGTAGGGGGCGTCCGGCTCGAGCGGCGCGAAGCCGGCGCTCTCCCGCCGCTCGCTGCCGGGCGGCAGCGGCTCGAAGGCGAGCGCGTCGAAGTCGGGCTCGCGCGGGCGCGTGACGACCGCGAAGCGCGAGGCGGAGAGCATGCCGGAGACGAGACCCATGCCGCGTATCCCTTTCTAGCCTTCCCAGTCCCAGAAATAGTCTTTGTTGGTCAGCTCCGGCTCGCCCTCGGCCGCCGGCGCGGCGTCGGGGGGCGCGAGGCCCGCCGCGCGGGCGCCCCGCGCGACCGCCTCGGCCTGCTCCTCGAGGTCGATCGTCTCGCGCTCCCAGGCCTCCTCGCTGCCGAAGTGGGGCCAGTGGCGGGGGAAGATCGGGTCGTGCCAGCGCCGGGCGAGCCAGGCGGCGTAGTGGATCATGCGCAGCCCGCGCAGCGGCTCGACCAGCGCGAGCTCGGCGCGGTCGAAGGCGCGAAACTGCTCGTAGCCTTCGAGGAAGCGTTCGCCCAGCGCGCGCGCGGCGTCGTCGCGGCCGGGCAGGGCGAGCCAGTAGTCCTGGACCGCCGGGCCGATCCGGCAGTCGTCGAAGTCGAGCAAGCGCAGCTGGCCGTCGCGCTCGAGCACATTGCCCAGGTGGAGGTCGCCGTGCAGGCGCAAGCGGGCGACGTCGCGCGCGGCGCGGTCGTGGGCGTCGCAGATCGCCGTCGCGGCGGCGGCGTAGCGCCGTTCGAGCCGCGCTGGCAGGATCCCTTCGGCGAGCAGCCAGGCGAGCTCGGCGCGTGCGTACTCCTCGCTCGCGAGCCGGGGGCGGTCGGCCTCCGGCCGGCGCGCACCGACGCCGTGCAGCCGGCCGACCAGCATGCCGAGCCGGACGGCGGTCTCACGGGTCAGCTCGTCGGGCGCGCGCCCCCCCTTGCGGTCGAAGATCGCGTAGTGGATCCCCTCGATCGTCGCGAGCGTCTCGCCGTTCGGGAAGGGGCGGGCCGGGCAGACCGGAATCTCCTCGGCGTCGAGCTCGGCGAGGAAGCGGTGCTCCTCGAGGATCTGCGCGGCGGTCCAGCGGCGCGGCCGGTAGAACTTGGCGACCACCCGCGTGCGGTCGGCGAGCTCGACCTCGTAGACCCGGTTCTCGAAGGAGTTGAGCGGGTAGCAGAGCGGCCGCACCTCCAGGCCGGCCGCCTCGACCGCGTCGAGCACCCGCTCGGGGGTGAGCGCCAAGAAGAGGTCAGTGAGGTCCGTGAGGCCGGTGGGGTCGGCGGTGGGGGGCGTCACCCGCCGATTCTGTCAGGCCGGCGGGCGCCGGTCAGGCGCGGGCGACTTTCAGCACCAGGAAGGTGACGTCGTCGGGCGGGGTCGTCTCCCCCGCCCACTCGGCCGCCGCGGCGCGCAGCGCGGCGACGATGTCGCCGGCCGCTCGCTCGGCCTCCTCGCCGAAGCGCTCGCGCACCCGCTCGTAGCCGAAGGGCTCGCCGGCCGGGTCGGGCAGCTCGGGGAAGCCGTCGGAGAGCAGCAGCAGCGCATCCCCCGGCGCCAGCTCGATCGTCGCCTCGGCGTAGGGAAACTCGGCGCGCGCGCCGAGCGGCGTGCCCGGCAGGGCGATCTCGCGCACCCGCGCTCCGGCGGCGTCGTAGTGGAAGGCCGGCGGCATGCCGGCCGAGGAGAGGGTCAGGCGGTGCCCCTCGAGCCGGCCGACGGCGAGCGCCATCGCCATCCGATGGAGCCCCATCGAGTGGACCACTTCGGTCGCGTGGGCGAGGAAGGCGGAGGGCGCGGCCGCCGCCGCGCCCGCGGTGAACAGGCTCTTGACCGCGGTGACCATGGTGCCGGCGGCCGGGCCGTGGCCGGTGGCGTCGCCGATGGCGAGCAGCAGGCTGCCGTCGGCCGCGCGCAGGAAGTCGTAGTAGTCGCCCCCCACCTCGGTCGCGGTGGTCATCGAAACGGCGATCTCCAGCCCCTCGAGCTCGGGCAGCTGGCGGGGCAGCAGCGAGAGCTGGAAGCGCCGCGCCTCCTCGAGCTCGCGGCCGCGCCGCTCGTTCTCGGCGGCGAGCAGCGCCCGCTCGATCTCCTCCTGTTTGCGCAGCCGCTCCTGCTCGAGCAGTCGCCGCTGATGGTCGGCGAGCTGCTCGGCCATGCGGTTGAACGAGAGCGCCAGTCGGCCGAACTCGTCCTTCGACCGGACCGGCACGCGGGTTGACAGATCGCCGGCGGCGATCCGCTCGGCGCCCCGCTCGAGCGAGCGCACGCTCTTGAGCAGGCCGCTCGACAGCGGCACCATGCCGACCAGCGCGAGGCCGACCAGGGCGAAGCCGTAGGCGAAATTGCGCGCCGTGGTCGCCTTGAGCTCGGCCAGCGCGCGCGAGATCGGCCGCGCGATGCCGAAGCGGTAGCCGCTCGCCGGGTCGAGCCGGGTGACCACGACCCAGTCGTCTCCTTGCCGCCGCTGCGGCGAATCGTCGCCCCGTTTGAGCGCCTCGATCGCCGGCAACGACTTCAGCCGCTCGCCGTCCTCGGGCTCGGCGACGAAGAGCGTGGCGCGCGCGTCGAGCGCGAAGGGGATCTCCCCCTCGGCGCGGTCGGTCTGCTTCAGGACCGACTTGAGCAGCTCCTTCGCCTTGATCTTGGCCTTGAGCTCGCCGACGACCTGGTCGCCGTCGCGCACCGAGCAGGAGACGTGGCCGTCCACCGGCGAGCCGGCCCCGCCGGCGGCCGGGCGGGCGGCTGCCTCGACCCCTTCGTGCACGCGCCGCTCGATCTTCGCCTCGATCTGCTGGAGCGCCTGCTGCTGCGCGATCGCATCGAGCTCGAATCGCTGCAGCACGGCCGCGCCGGTTTCGAGTCCCTTCTCGAGCCGCCGGGCGGCGCTCTTCTCGAGCGCCGCGACGACGCTGGCGCGCACCTTCTCGAGCTCGCCGCGGACCGCCGCGAGCTCGGCGGCCTGGGGTGCGCCGGGAACGGGGATCGAGAAGGTGAAGCGCCCCGGCGCCGATTCGATCGCCGCCGCGGGGGGCGCGGGGGCGGCGGGCGGCACGCCGGCGATCGGCGCCACCGCGGCGACCGCGGGCGAGCCGGCGGCCGGCGGCGGCTGCGGCACGAACTGGAATCCTTCGAGGAAGGGCAGGGCGCTGGCGAACTCGGAGAGCACCTGCTGCTCGGCGCTGCCGGCGGCGAGGCTCTCCTCGGCCGCCCAGGATCGCACCGGCAGGCGGGCCAGCGCGCGGACGCGCTGGTCGACGCTCGTCGCGACCCCCTCGACGCGCAGCTCGAGCTCGCGCGCCATCAGCTCCGCCTCCGCCTCGGCCGCCCGGCGCAGCGCCTCGCTCGACGAGTGGTACGAGTAGAGCGCCAGCGCCGCGAGCGGCAGCGCCGAGAGGAGGAGGAAGGCGAGGGCGAGGCGGAGACGGAGGCGCATGGATGGCGTCGGGGGCGCGGGCACGCCGGGGCCCCCGCGAGCCTATACGGAGCGCGGGCCCCGAAGGTTGCCCGGGCTCACTCGGGGGTACGCGGCTTCCAGAGCCCCTCCCGGAAGACGCGGCGGATGTCGTCGAGCACCTCCCGGTCGATCACCAGCGTCCCGCCGGCGGCGAGGTCGACGGCCGCGACCGGGGCGATGCGGGTGTCGTAGTTCTCCCAGCCGAGGAAGTCGACCAGGATGCGCTGGAGCTCGGCGTCGACCACGCCGTCGGCCGCGCCCGAGTAGAAGCCGCGGGCGCGCCAGATCTCCTGCAGCTCGCGGGCGATCTCGGGGGTCACCGGGATCAGGTCGGCGGGGTCCGAGCCGCGGAAGTGGAGCCGGTTCATCCGGTGCAGCCGCTCGAGCTCGGCGATCGGCGTCGGGTGGTCGTAGACCGAGAGGTCGACGAAGTTGTCCTGACCGTCGTAGCCGGCGCCCTCGCGCACCACCAGCAGCGCGGCGCTCTGCTCGCCCCGGCGGTCGCCGCCGGCGCGGCCGCCGGCGACCAGCGCGGCGAGCAGGCGTTCGGAGAGCTCGCCCGAGGCCGATTCGAAGGCGCGCGCCATCGCGGCGACGGTCTCGGCCGAGACCAGGATGTTGCCCTGCGCGGTGTAGCCGCGCCCGGCCACGACCCGGCCGATGCCGCCCGCCTCCGGTCCGACCGCGGCCGGCGCCTCCCCCGGCCGCCCGATGCGCGCCCCCGCCCAGCCGAAGCACTCGGCACCGGTCCAGGTGGCGGCGTTGCCGCGGGCGTCGACGATGCCGACCTGCCTCTGCTCGCGCCCGGGATCGCGCCGCGCCAGGATCGCCAGCGCCTCCTCGGCGGTGGCGCCGCGCGCGAGCAGCGCGAGCCCGTCGATGCCGTAGTCGAGCTCGGCGAAGCTCTGGGTGGCGACGGCGCCGACCCCGGCGCGCGCCCAGGGGACGACCGCGCGGACGTTCGGGAACTTCGACTGGACGGCGACGCCGAGGTCGCCGGTGGCCTCGTCGTGGGCGACGATCGAGAAGGTCGCGACCAGCGGCGACGCGGTGCGGGGCGCGCGGCCGGCCAGCTGCGCGCCGAGCGCCGCGGCGGCGAGGGCGACGACGGAGACGGTGAGCGCGCGGCCGAGCACGGCGCGATCCTACCCGCGCCCGCCGGAGCGGGGGGCCCCCACCCGCCGAGGCGTTGCCCCGTTCGGGCGGCCGTCGCAGGGTAGCGCCGGACCTCGAGCCCCCCGCCGCCGCGGGGTGGCCCCCTGCGGAGAGCGCGAGATGGCCGAGCCCCCCTTCGATCCGACCCACGACCCCCGGCCCCTGGTGCGCCGACTGAAGAAGCCCCCCGAGGCCTGGCGCCGGCGCGACCTGGTCGACTTCTGTCTCGCCGAGGGGATCCGGGTGATCGACCTCCGCTACGCGTCGCTCGACGGCAAGCTGCGCGAGCTGCGCGTGCCGGTCACCGGCGCCGCGGGCCTCGACCGGCTGCTCGCCGCCGGCGAGCGGGTCGACGGCTCGAGCCTCTTCCCCGGCCTCTTTCCGACCGGCCGGAGCGACCTCTACGTCGTGCCGGTCTACCGTTGGGCCTTTCTCGATCCCTGGACGCCCGACGAGCTGCAGATCGTCTGCCGCTTCGCCGACGCCTCGGGCGCGCCGGCGCCGGAGACGCCCGACAACCTGCTCGCCCGCGCGGCGGCCGATCTGGCGCAGGCGACCGGCCTCGAGCTGGTGGCGCTCGCCGAGCTCGAGCTCTACCTCGTCCTCGAGCGGGGGGACGAGCGCTTCACCGGCCGTTCGCAGCGCAACTACCACCAGAGCGCCCCTTACCTGCACGGCCGCGCCGTCGCCGACGAGCTGCTGCGCGCCGCGGCCTCGATCACCGGCGCGATCAAGTACGCGCACGCCGAGGTGGGCTACATCGACCGGCTCGAGTCGGCCGATCCGGAGCTCGACGGCAAGCGGGTCGAGCAGCACGAGCTCGAGCTCGACCTGGCGCCGATCGAGGAGCTCGGCTGCTGGCTGCCGGTGCTGCGCTGGCTGGCGCGGGCGGTGGCCCACCGGCATGGCGCCTCGGCGACCTTCGTGCCGAAGCTCGACGAGGGGATGGCCGGCTCGGGCATGCACCTCCATCTGGCGCTGGCGCGCGACGGCCGCGACGTGATGCGCGCCGGCGACGGCGCGCTGTCGCGCGAGGCGCTCGGCCTGGTCGGCGGCATCCTGCGCCACGTCCCGGCGCTGACGGCGCTGGGCAACACGGTGGCCGGCAGCTACCTGCGCCTGGTGCCCAACCAGGAGGCGCCGACGCGCGTCTGCTGGGGGCGCTCGAACCGCACGGCGCTGGTGCGCGTGCCGCTCGACTTCGCCACGCGCGAGCGGCTCGACCTGGCGATGAACCCGGGCGAGGACGCCCCCTATCCGGCGGCGCTCGCCCGGCCGACGGTCGAGTACCGCGGGCCCGACGGCTCGGCCTACCCGCAGCTGCTGCTCGCCGGCGTCGCCTTCGCCGCCGCCGACGGCCTGACCGATCCGGCGGCGGTCGAGCTCGCCCGGGCCGCCGAGATCGACGGCGAGGCGGCCGAGGGCGCGGCTGGCCGCCCGCCGCTCGGCCGCCTGCCCGGCTCGGCGGTCGAGGCGGGGCGGACGCTGCTCGCCGCGCGGGCGTTCTTCGAGCGCCGGGGCTTCCCGCCGCGGCTGATCGAGCGAGTCGCCGCCCAGCTGGCGGCCGAGGCGGACGAAGACCTGGGCGAGCGGCTCCGCCGTCTGCCCGCCGCCGAGCGGCTCGCCGAGAGCCGCCGGCTGATGCACAAAGACCTGCACAAGCACTGACCCCCGGGCGGGCCCGCCCTTTCGCCCGGGTCCGCACGCCCACTGACAGATCCTGACAGTGACTCGTGCTTCAATCGGGGCTGCAGGTCCGGAGGCGGACCCCGGGGAGACCGGGGCCGGGAGGGTTCCAGCGGTCCGGTGAGCGAGAATCGATTGGAGAGTTGCCGGCGAGAGGGGGGCGATCGATGAGCCGGGCGGAGCGGCTCTTCGCGCTCTACTTCTTCCTCGATGCGAAGAGCGGCCGCACGCTCGCCGAGCTCGCTCGCCGCTTCAACATCTCGGAGCGCACCGTCTTTCGCGACCTCTCGGCGCTCGAGGCGAGCGGCGTGGTCATCGAACAGGTCGACGGGCGCTATCGCCGCGCCAGCGGCGCCACCCGGCCGGTGGCGCTCGACTCGGGCGAGCTCGAGCTGGTTCGCTTGGCGTTGTCGAACCCGGTGCTCGAGCGGCAGCGCGGCCCGATCGCCCGCGCGATCCGCGGCCTGATCGACCGGCTGGACGGGGCGCTGCGCGACCGGCGGCCGACCCCGGTGGCCAGCCTGGAGGGGCCCGATCGCAGCGGCGACCCGGCGCCCGGCGCCGCCGAGAGCCTGGCGAGGGCGATCCGCAAGCGGCGTCCGGTGGTGCTGCGCTACCGGTCGCTGTCGGGCGGCACCGACCTCGAGCGGGGGGTCGACCCCTGGCGGCTCTTCCATCGCGAGGGGGCCTGGTACCTGGTCGGACGCTGCCACCTGAACGACGAGGCGCGGCTCTTCCGGCTCGACCGGATCGCCTGGGTGCGGCCGGGCCCCGGCAGCTTCGAGGTCCCGGCCGACTTCGATCTCGACCGGCTGCTCGAGAGCGCCTGGAGCGTCTTCGTCGGCGACGGCTCGCACGAGATCGTCCTGCGCTTCGCGCCCGAGCTGGCGCCGCTGGTCGAGAACGCGCGCCACCACCCCGGCGAGCGCAAGGAGCGCCGCTCCGACGGCTCGGTCGAGTACCGGGTCACGCTGTCGAGCCTCGAGGAGATCGCGCGCTGGATCGTCGGCTTCGGCGGCCGCGTCGAGGTCGAGCAGCCGGCCGAGCTCGCGCGGCGGGTGCGCGAGCTGGCGCTCGCCGCCCTCGGCGGCGGCGAGCGGGCCGGCGCGAAATCGCCGCGGCGCACTGACAGGAGCTGACAGGCCGACCTGCTATAGAGCGGGTCATGATCGCCGGCGCCGAATCCGAAGGCGTCCCCATTGCCGCGGCGAGCGCGCTGCGCTCCCGTTTCCGCGGCTGCCTGCTCGGCGGCGCGCTCGGCGACGCGCTCGGCGCCGGCATCGAGTTCCTCTCGCTGCGCGAGATCCGGCGGCGCCACGGCACGGCCGGAGTGACCGGGCTGGTGCCCGCCTACGGGCGGCTCGGCGCGATCACCGACGACACGCAGATGACGCTGTTCACCGCTGAAGGGCTGATCCGCGCCTGGGTGCGCTGCGGCAGCGCCGGCGCCGGGCATCCGCCGGCGCAGGTCTGGCACGCCTACCTGCGCTGGCTGCACACCCAGGGGGGGCGTGCGCGCTCGGCGGCCGAGGAGGAGCGCTCGGGCAACACGCACGGCGTCGACGAGCTGCAGAGCTTCTCCGATCATCACTGCTTCCCCGACGGCTGGCTGGTGCGCGAACGCTTCCTGCGTGCGCGGCGGGCGCCGGGCAACACCTGCCTCGAGGCGTTGCGCTCCGGGCGGATGGGCAGCGTCGAGCACCCGATCAACGGGAGCAAGGGGTGCGGCGGCGTGATGCGCGCGGCGCCGACGGGGCTGGTCGACGGCGCACGCTGCGGCGACCGCTTCCGCGCGGCCGACGGCGACTTCGAGGAGATCTTCGACCTCGCCGCCGACTGCGCCGCGATCACCCACGGCCACCCGTCGGGCTACCTGCCGGCGGGCGTCGTCGCCGCGACGGTCCATGCGACCCTGCGCGGCCTCGATCTCGAGGCGGCCGTCGCGGCGGCCGTCGAGGTCCTGCGCCAGCGGCCGCGCCACCAGGAAACGCTGGCGGCGGTCGAGAGCGCCCGTGCGCTCGCCCGCGCCGGCATTCCCTCCGCCGAGCGGCTCGAGACGCTCGGCCGCGGGTTCGTCGGCGAGGAGGCGCTCGCCCTCGCGCTCGCCTGCGCTCTCGCGTTCCGCGACGAGCCGCGCCGCGCGCTGCTCGCCGCGGTCAACCACTCGGGCGACAGCGATTCGACCGGCTCGATCTGCGGCCAGTTGCTCGGCGCGCTGCACGGCGAGCCGGCGCTGCCGGCGGAGTGGCTCGCCGAGCTCGAGGGGCGTGAGGTCGTCGAGCGGCTGGCCGACGACCTGCACGACGAGGTGCTCGGCCTGCGCCCCGCCGCGGGCGACCTCGACCGCCCGCCGGCTCCCGGCTGGGAGGAGTGGAGCGTCCGCTATCCCGGCTGGTGAAGCGGCCCGAGCCCGACGGAGGGCCGCCGCATAGGATGCGCCGCATGGCACCCGACTCGGCAAGGATCTTCTGCGACCTGGCGCTCGCGGCGCGCATCGAGCGCGCCGAGTGCGGCCTGCTCGAAGGCGGCGCCCGCGCGGCCGCGCGGCGCGACCCGACGCTCGAAGTGCTCGCCCGGCCGTTGGCCGGCGGCCTGGCGGTCTGGGCGGGCGAGGGCTCGCCGCTCTGCAAGGTCGCCGGGCTCGGCTTCGCAGGTCCGCTCGACGAGCGCGAGCTCGGTGCGATCGAGCGCGCCTTCGCGGCGCGCCGTGCGCCCGTCCAGGTCGAGCTCGCGACGCTCGCCGAGCCGAGCGTCGGCGAGTCGCTCACCCGGCGCGGCTACCGGCTGGTCGGCTTCGAGAACGTGCTGGGCCGGCCGCTCGCTCCCGGCGCCCCGGAGGCCACCCCCGCCGGCGGCGTCGAGATCGCGCTGAGCGGGGCGCAGGAGCTGCCGGTCTGGCTCGACGCGGTGGTCGGCGGCTTCGCGGTCCCCGACGAGCAGGGAGTCGCCGCCCACGAGGAGTTCGCCCGCGAGACGATCGAGCGGGTGATGGGCGACCTCGCCGCGACGGCAGGGTTCGTCCGCTACCTGGCGCGTCGGCAGGGCGAGCCCGCGGGGGGCGCGTCGATGCGCCTGTCCGACGGCGTCGCGCAGCTCTGCGGGGCGGCGACGCTGCCGGCGCATCGGCGGCGGGGGGTCCAGAGCTCGCTGCTCGCGGCGCGGCTCGCGGCGGCGGCCGCCGCCGGCTGCGACCTCGCGGTGGTCACCACCGCCCCCGGCTCGAAGTCTCAGCAGAACGTCGCGCGCTCCGGCTTCGAGCTGCTCTACGCCCGCGCCATCCTGGTGCGCGATCCCCGACGGGGCTCAGAGCGGCGGCGACCAGTCGTCGGCAACGCGCACCAGCACCGCGAGCCCGCGGGCGCAGAGGGTGCCGCCGCTGGCCACCTCGGTGGCGACCGTGACCTTGCGCTCCCTGACTTCGAGCGCCCGCGCGCGCAGGCGGAGCGGCTCGCCGATCGGGGCGGGCGCCAGGAAGTCGACCTCGAGCCGGGCGGTGACGAAGCGCGGCAGCGGCCCATCGTCCGGCGCGCCCGGTTGGTCGCCGGCGGCGGCCTGCTCGAATCGACGCGCGGCGGCCGCGGCCGTGCCGGTCGAGTGGCAGTCGATCGCTGCGGCGATCAGCCCGCCGTAGACGATGCCGGGCAGCGCCGTCTGCTCCGGACGCGGCACCACCGTCGCGATCGTCTCGTCTCCCTCCCAGAAGCTGCGGATCCGCAGGCCGGCTTCGTTCAGCCGGCCGCAGCCGTAGCAGTGGCTCCAGCGGTCGGGGTAGCGATCCTGGAAAGCGAGATTCGCGTCGGCCATCGCCGCGGCAGTCTGGCACGATCCGGCGCGGTTTGACGGCGGCGGTCGGGGGTGAGAAAGTCGCGTCATCGCTCTGTTGCCAGCTCCGCCGCCGTCGGCGCCTCGGGCGCGGATCGCGGCTCCGATCGCTACCCAGTGGCGCTCCGCGAGGCTCGCGGCCGGACCGCGGGCCTCTGGCCTGACCTGAAGCGTTCACGACCCGGAGGAACCGAGCCATGCACCACATCCCCAAGTTGCTGACCGCCGCGGCGCTCGCCGCCCTGCTCACCCCCAGCCTGCCGCTCGCCGCCGCCGACCGCCTCCCCTGGGAGGGGGCGCGGCGGGCCTCGATGGAGCGCTCCCCCGGCGAGCGCGACCGCGCCGGCCGCCTGGCCGCCATGGCGGCCCTCGCCGAGCGGCTCGCCGCCGACGCCGCGAGCGGCGCCGCCGCGCGGGCACTGGTCGTCGAGGTCGACGCCGCGGCGCTCGAGGAGGTGCTACGCGGCGGCGGGGAGCGGCGCTACCGCGTCGGCGTCTCCCAGCCGGTCGCGCAGGAGATCTCGCTCGCCCCCTTGGCCGGCCGCGACCTGCGCCGCTTCGTCGTCGGGCTGCCGGTCGGCAGCGTGCGCGGCGACGCCGACGGTGGTTACGTCTGGACCGGGGTCGTGCGCTCGCCCGGCGCCTCGGCGCTGCGCCTGCGCCTCACCGAGGTCGACCTGCCCGCGGGGGCCGAGCTCTACGTCTACAACGAGCTCGGCCAGGCGTTCGGGCCCTACCTCGGACGGGGACCGCTCGGCGAGCGCGAGATCTGGACCCACACGGTTTACGGCGAGGAGCTGCGGCTCCAGCTCGCGCTGCGCGGGCCGGCGGCGGTGAGCGCGCTCGAGCGCGCCCGCTTCGTGATCGCCGAGCTCGGCCACCTGACCCCCCGCTTCCTGCTGCCCCACCTCGGCGCGCAGCGCCTCGACCTCGAGCGCGCGACGACCACCGAGGCTTTCTGCTCCTACAACGCCGAGTGCGTGGTCAACGCCGCCTGCGCCAACATCCCGTCCGCGATCGCGCCGGCGGCCGACGCCGTCGCCGACATGCTCTTCGCCTCCGGTCGCTACTACTACATCTGCACGGGCGGCCTGCTCGCCGACACCGACTCGGGCAGTCAGATCCCCTACTTCCTGACCGCCAACCACTGCATCAGCCGGGGACGCGAGGCGAGCTCTCTCGAGACCTACTTCGACTACACGACGAGCTGCGCGAATCCCGACTGCACGGCGCCGTTCGACGTCACGCCGCGCAGTCCCGACACGCTCGGCGCGACCATCGTCGCCACCAACAAGTCGAGCGACTTCACGCTGATGCAGCTCGCCGAGGCGCCGCCCGCGGGCAGCGTCTTTCTCGGCTGGTCGGCCGAGCCGGTCGCCTTCGCCAACGGCACCCGGCTCTACCGGATCAGCCACCCCGCGGGCGCGCCGCAGGCCTACTCGGAGCACGTGGTCTGGGATCCGCCGGCGGTCTGCTCGAGCTGGCCGCGGGGCAACTGGATCTACAGCCAGGACGACCTCGGCGCGACCGAGGGGGGCAGCAGCGGCTCGCCGGTGCTCGCCATCGTCGACGGCGAGGGGATGGTCGTCGGCCAGCTCTCTGGCGGCTGCGGCTACGCCATCGACGAGGAGTGCAACAACGTCGACAACTCGACGGTCGACGGCGCGCTCGCCGCCTACTTCTCCTCGGTCGCCCAGTACCTCGATCCGGCCGGCGGCGGCGGCTGCACGCCGGTGCCGGAGGTCTGCGGCGACGGCATCGACAACGACTGCGACGGCCAGGTCGACGAGGGGTGCGGCTGCACGCCGACGGGAGCCTCCTGTTCGAACGACGCCCAGTGCTGCTCGGGCGACTGCAGCAACGGCAAGCCGTCGAGCCGCGTCTGTCTCTGACCTCTTGATTCACGGCCGACGCGCCGCCGCCGGGCCACGCCCGGCGGCGGCCCCCGCCTTCAGTCGAGGCGGCGCAGGGCGATCAGGGTGAGGTCGTCGGCGAGCTCGGCGGGCGCCGAGAAGCCGCGCGCCAGCTCCACCAAGCGCTCGACCCAGCACGCAGGCGCGTCCGGCAAGGCAGCGCCGAGGACCCGCGTCACGCGCTCGAGACCGAGCTGCTCGCCTCGGCGGTCGCGCGCCTCGATCAACCCGTCGGTGTAGAGCAGCAGGCCGTCGCCCGGCGCGAGCGTCGCCTCGCGCTCCTCGAAGGTCGCGTCGGGGAAGATCCCCAGGACCGGACCAGAGTTGGCGAGCTCTTCGATCGCGCCGCCGGCGCGCAGGAGCAGCGGCGGCGGGTGGCCGCAGTTGGCGTAGGCGAGGCGGCCGCTCGTCGGCTCGAGCACCGCGAAGCAGCAGGTGACGAAGGCGCGCGCGCCCGCCGAGCCGCGCAGCAGCCGGCTGACGTCGGCGACCACCGTCGCCGGGCGGGTGTCGACGTCGAGCCGGGCGCGCAGCAGGGCGCGGAAGGTCGCCATGATGAGCGCCGCCGGCACCCCCTTGCCGGCGACATCCGCGACCACGAGGCCGAGGCGCCCGCCGCCGAGCTCGAGGTAGTCGAAGTAGTCGCCGCCGAGCTGCAGGCTCGGCCGGCAGATGCCGGCGATCTGCCAGCCGGCGCGCTCGGGCGCCGCCTGCGGCAGCAGGCCGACCTGGACCTCACGCGCGATGCGCAGCTGCGTCTCGAGCTGCTCCTTGTCGAGCAGCTCGCGGTGCAGCATGGCGCGCTCGATCGCCAGAGCGGCCGCCTCGGCGAAGAACTCGAGCGCCGCGACGTCCCGCTCGTCGTAGGCCGCGAGCCGGTCGCTCTCGACGTCGAGCGCCGCGATCGTGCGGCCGTCGACGGCGATCGGCACGGCGATCTCCGAGAGCGTGCCCGGCCGCCCCTCGACGTAGCGCGGCTCGCGACGCACGTCGGGCACCAGGATCGAGCGGCCGGTCTCGATGGCGTGGCCGACCAGGCCGCGCCCCGAGCTCAGCATCTCGTCCTCGGCGACCGGCCGGGCGGGGAACCCGCGGCGGGCCACCCCGGCGATCCGCCCCTCCGGGCGTTCGCGGATGGCGACCAGGTCCTCGTTGAGCGCGAAGATCCCCGCGGCGTCGTAGTCGAGCACCGAGGCGACCGCGTCGAGCAGGTGGTCGAGGGTCTCCTCGAGGTCGAGCGTGCCGCGGCTCCGCCGCGCGACCTCGAGCAGCAGACGGTACTTGGCCTCGGCGGTCAGCTCGCGGACGCCGCTCTCGGACTCGCGCGTCACCCGGTCCTCACCGCTTCAGGATACGACGGCGCCGGACCGGTGTTGCGTGGTCCCGCTCGTCGCCGCACTCACCGGGAGCCCGGCGGACGGGCGTGCAGGTCGCGGTCGGGATCGTCGAGGCGGCCGGTGGCGAGCGTCGCGGGCAGGTGGCCGACGTCGCCGACCGCCAGCACGCGCGAGCCCCGGGCGTCGATGCGCAGGACCGTGACGCTGGCGTGGCCGATCGACATCCCGAGCCAAGCCGTCGGATCGACCTCGAGCGCGCGCACGACCAGCGAGCGGATGACGTTGCCGTGGCAGACCACCAGCTCGCGCCGGTCGCCGCCGGCCGGGGGCGCGAGCAGCGTGGCGGCGAGCCGCGTGAGCTGGGCGTCGCAGGCGGCGAGGTCCTCGGGCTTCTCGCGCTCCTGAATGTCGATCCGGCGCGTCGGCGGCGTGCACTCTGCGAGATCGGGCAGCAGCCGTACGGGAGCCCCCCCGAGCTCTTCGGCGATCGCCCAGGCGGTCTCGCGCGCCCGCGTCAGAGGGCTGGCGACGATCTCGTCGAAGCGGAAGGGGAGCGCGCGCAGCCGCTCGGCGACCAGCTTCGCCTGCGCGACGCCGATCGGCACCAATCCGCGCCCGACCGAATCGTCGCGCGCGTCCTCCTCGTCGTAGGCGCCATGACGGACCAAGTAGAGCGTCCGCACGCCCTCGCCCGCCACCGCCTCCGCCGCCCGCGCCGCCGCCGAGCCCCCGAGCCCGGAGCTCCAGGCCAATGCCCCGCAGAGCGTGAGCGTGACCACCCGAACCCGCGAGCTCCCCCGTCGTCTCATCGTCGTTTCCTCCTCGCTGCCAAGTCCTTGCGACACGAAGAGTCTAGTTTTCCTCGATCGGCAGAGCCACGGAGCCGCTCCGCGAGGAGCGGCGCCGACTCCGTGCGCCGGAAATGCGTCACCTATGGGGAGGGAGCCCGAACGCCGCGCCCGATCGCGCAGCGCCGCGGCGCCTCCGGACCTCCCCATAGGTGGAGCTTCTCGAACGCTCGCCCCGCCGCGGCACCCGCTCGCGCCGCGCCGAAGCGTCTCCGAGCCTCCCCATAGATGAAGCTTCTCGAGCGTATGCCGAGCCTCGACGCGCGCTCGCGCAGCGCCTCGGCGCTTCCGGGCCTCGAGAGAAGAAGAGAGCCTGGCCGGCGGAGGCGAGACCACGGCGCCGCTTCGCGCAGCGTCACCGCGCGTGAGATCCTAGGCGGCCGAAACGATGCGGGTGGAGCGGACGGGGGAAGCGGCCTTCGCGGTCGAGCTCGAGAGCGAGGCGGAGCTCGAGGAGCAGGAGCGCGCCCACCTCTCGGTCGGCGGACTGCTGATCCGGACGCCCGAGTCGCTGCCGCCGCGCACGGCGATCGAGCTCCGACTCCTCCTCGCCGGCGGCGGCGAGGTCACCGTCGCAGCGCAGGTGGTCGCCGCGCTGCCGGGGGCGTTGGCGCTCCACCTCGAAGGGGAGCCCGCGGCGATCGGAACGGCGCTGCGCGCCGGCCTCGGCGCGCGCGAGGACGAGGTCGAGCCGGACGAGCAGCAGCGCACGACGCTGTGGGAGCGGCTGCGCAACCTGACGCCGCCCCAGAAGATCCTGCTCGCGCCGAAAGCCGACCGGGTGACCCGCGCGCTGCTCGTCCAGGAGAGCGACCCGCAGGTTCTCTTCGCGCTGCTCAAGAACCCGCGGCTCTCGATCGACGAGGTGGTGCGCGTCGCCAAATCCTCCTTCCTCTCCTTCCAGGCGGCCGAGTTGATCCTGAAGACCAGCCCCTGGTTCTCGAACCTCGACGTGCGCGTGGCGCTGATCCACAACCCGAAGCTGCCGCTCCCCTTCGCGCTGCGCATCCTGCAGACCCTGCCCGACCACGAGGTGCGCGCGATCGCCAAGGGCGCGGCCACTTCGATGGCACTCAAGCAGGCGGCGCTCAAGCGCATCCACGGGGGCTGAGAGCCGGCGGGCATCCGGGGTGGTAGGGTCCCGGGCGAGGAGTCGAGCGACGATGAGCCCCGACGACGACGAGCGCCCCCCCGGCCGCCGCATCGAGTTTCCCGACCTCGGGCCGGACTGGGCCCGCCGGCTCGAGCGCCTCCCCTGGCCAGGCATCGCAGTCGTTCTGCTCGGCCTGATCGTGCTCTTCGGTTCGGTCTACACCGTCGACCCGGAGGAGATCGGCGTCGTGCTGCGCTTCGGCGCCTACGTGCGCGACGCGCCGCCGGGCCTGAACTTCAAGCTGCCGCTGGGAGTCGAGAGCGTCGTCAAGGTGCCGGTCGAGCGGCAGCTCAAGGAGGAGTTCGGCTTCCGCACGGTGCGCGCCGGCGAGCGCACCGAGTACTCCGAGCGGGCGTTCGACGAAGAGTCGCTGATGCTCACCGGCGACCTGAACATCGCCGACGTCGAGTGGGTCGTCCAGTACCGGATCGTCGACGCCTACGAGTTTCTGTTCAAGGTGCGCGGCGTGCGCGACACCTTCCGCGCCATGAGCGAGGCGGTGGTGCGCGAAGCGGTCGGCGACCGGACGGTCAACGAGGTGCTGACCATCGGCCGGCAGGAGATCGCCAGCCTGGTCGAGCAGGGGCTGCAGGAGCTCTGCGATCAGTACGAGACGGGCCTGAAGGTCGAGCAGGTGGTGCTGCAGAACGTCAATCCGCCCGAGCGGGTCAAGCCCTCCTTCAACGCCGTCAACCAGGCGCAACAGGAGCGCGAGGAGCGGATCAACACGGCGCAGCGGGAATACAACCAGGCGATTCCGCGGGCGCGTGGCGAGGCGCAGCAGACGATCGAGCGGGCCGAGGGGTATGCGCTCGACCGGGTCAACCGCGCCGAAGGAGACGCGGCGCGCTTCGTGGCGCTCTACGAAGAGTACCGCCAGGCCCCCGAGGTGACGCGCAAGCGGCTCTACCTCGAGACGCTGGGCCGCGTGCTGCCCAAGGCGGGCAAGAAGGTGGTGGTCGACGAGGACGTGCGCGGCCTGCTGCCGCTGCTCGATCTCCAGGGGCGGCCGGCGACTTCTGGCGGTTCGCCGGCGTCGCGAGAGGGGGGGCGATGAGAGCCTGGGCCTTCGCGGCGCTGATCTTCCTCGGCATCGTCGCCTCGTGGAACGCGGGTTACGTCGTCAACGAGGCCGAACAGGTCATCCTCACGCAGTTCGGCCGGCCGGTCGGCCCGCCGGTGTCGTCGCCGGGGTTTCACATCAAGGTGCCCTTCATCCAGGCGGTCCATCGCTTCGAGAAACGCTTCCTCGAGTGGGACGGCGAGGCCAACCAACTGCCGACGCGCGACAAGCGCTTCATCTGGGTCGACACCTACGCGCGCTGGCGGATCAGCGATCCGCTCAAGTTCTTCCAGCGCCTGAAGGACGAGCGCGGCGCGCAGACTCGTCTCGACGACATCCTGGACGGCGAGACGCGCAACGCCATCGCCAACCACGACCTGGTCGAGGTCGTCCGCCTCTCGAACCGCACGCCGGAGGTCGACGCCTCGGAGCTCGAGGAGGAGCGGGTGACGCTCGAGCCGATCGAGATCGGCCGCGAGAAGATCCGCCTCGAGATCCTCACCAAGGCGCAGGCGCGCACGCAGGACCTCGGCATCGAGATCCTCGACGTGCGCTTGAAGCGAATCAACTACGTCGCCGAGGTCCAGGACAAGGTCTTCGACCGGATGATCGCCGAGCGCGAGCGCATCGCCGCGCGCTTCCGCTCGCAGGGCGAGGGCGAGGCGCTGCGCATCCAGGGCGAGAAGGAGCGGGACTTGAAGCAGATCACCTCCGAGGCGTACAAGACCGCCGAGGAGATCCGCGGCCGCGCCGACGCCGCCGCCACCGAGATCTACGCCCGCGCCTACGACCGCTCGCGCGAGGCGCGGGACTTCTACGAGTTCTTGAAGACGATGGAGACTCTCGAAACCACCGTCGACGCCGAGACCATCCTGGTGCTCTCCTCCGACGGCGACTTCTACGGCTACCTGAAGTCGTCGAGCGGCGGGCGCTGAGGGGGCGGCGCGGCGCTAGACTCGCGCTGTGTTGCTGATCGTCAATCCCGCCGCCGGCGGGGGCCGGGTCGGGCGGCAGTGGCCTCGGCTCGAGCGGCGCCTGCGCGCCATCGGCCTCGACGCTCCCGTGGCGAGGACGCGAGCTCCCGGCCACGCGACCGAGCTCGCGGCCGAGGCGCTCGCCGCCGGCCACGAGGTGGTCGTCGCGGTCGGCGGCGACGGGACGATCTACGAGACCCTCCAGGGCCTCCACCGGACGGGCCGGGGCGCCCTCGGCATCCTGCCCCTCGGCACCGGCAACGACGCGGCGCGCACGCTCGGCCTGCCGCTCGGGCTCGAGGACGCCGCGGGCGTATTGCTCGCGGGGGAGCGCCGCCGGGTCGACCTGATCCGGGCGGGCGACCGGGTGGTGCTCAACGCGATCGGGATCGGCCTGCTGGGCTCGATCAACGTCAATTCGACCGAGATCAAGTGGGTGCGCGGCATGGGCGCCTACCTCGCCGCCGGCGTCGCGACGCTGTTCAACTACCGCTGCCCCGAGATCGAGCTGACCAACGGCTCGTTCCGCTACGCCGGTCCGATGACCATCCTCGCCCTCCAGAACGGCGCGACCACCGGCGGCGGCTTCCGGCTCTGCCCGGCGGCGCGGCCGGACGACGGCGCGCTCGACGCGACGCTGGTCGTCGAGACCGGCGTCGCGCAGCGTCTGGGCGCGCTCACCGACTGCCTGCGCGGCACGCTCGGGCGCCGGCCCTTCACCCGCGAGCTGCGCTTCGAGCGGCTCGATCTGCGCTGCGGCGACCGCCTCCCCTGCCACTGGGACGGCAACCCCGACTGGATCGAGCCGCCCGGCGTCGTCTTCGAGGTGCTCCCCAGCGCTCTCGAGGTGGTCGTGGCGGCGGCCGTCTGAGCGCCGCGCTCACTCCCAGCGCAGCGCTTCGATCGGCTCGAGGCGCGAGGCCTTGAGCGCCGGCCAGGTGCCGAAGACCAGACCGACGGCGGTGCAGAAGAGCAGGCCGTTGACCGCCCAGCCGGCCGGCACGTGGACCGGGAAGTCGGTGAACAGGGTGACCAGGTTGCCGAGGCCGAAGCCGACCAGCACGCCGAGCACGCCGCCCAGGTTGCAGAGCACGACCGCCTCGAGCAGGAACTGCGCGAGCACCTGCCGCCGCTTGGCGCCGAGCGCCTTGCGGATGCCGATCTCGCGGGTGCGTTCGGTGACCGAGACCAGCATGATGTTCATGATGCCGATGCCGGCGACCACCAGGGCGATGATGCCGATCACGAAGGCGCCCACCTTGACGCCCAGGGTCGCCTGGCGGAATGCCTTGATCTGGCTGTCGTTGGTAAAGATCTCGAAGTCGTCTTCCTGACCCGGCCGTACGCCGCGCTCGGCGCGCAGCACCGCGCGGGTCTCCTCGATCGCCTCCTCGAGCAGCTCGGGCGTTCTCGCGCGAACGGTGACGTTGACCGAGCGCTCCCGATTGCCGTCGCTGTCGCGCATGCCGTAGGCGCGGATCCAGGTGGTCACCGGGAGCAGGACGTAGTTGTCGTAGTTGCCGCCGACCGCCGACTTCTTCTCCTCGAAGACGCCGACTACCGTGTACTTGCGGCCGTCGACCTTGATCTCGCGATCGATCGGATCGATGAATGGGAAGAGCCGGTCGGCCAGCGCGTAGCCGATCACTGCCACCTTGCGGCCGACGCGCACGTCCTCGTCGGTCAGGTTCCGGCCCAGGGCGACCAGATGGGTGTTGTTCGGCGCGTACTGCGGGTCACCGCCGACCACCCAGAGGTTCGGCTCGGTGGTCTCCCCCTGGAAGCGCGCTTGCGCGCCGAAGCGCCAGAGCTCGGAGCCGACCAGGTCGACGCTCGCGACCTTGGCGCGGATGGCGTCGGCGTTCGCGACGGTCACCGGCGCGCGCGCCTGGATCTTGCGCCAGTCGATGTCGCGCGGGCCGAAGCCGCGCGCCGGCCACTTCTGGACCTGGAAGGTCTGCGTGCCGAGCACCGAGAGCTCGTGCTCGAGCGTCGCCTGGACGACCGAGATGCCGGTCATCACCGCGATGATCGAGGCGACGCCGGCGACGATGCCGACCAGGGTCAGGATCGACCGGAGCTTGTTGGCGCGGATGGCCTCGAGGGCCATCGGCAGGGTCTCGCGCAGCCTCATCGCCGGCCTCCCGTCCCGGTCCTCATTCGTAGCGCAGCGCCTCGATCGGGTCGAGGCGCGAGGCGCGCCAGGCCGGCACCAAGCCGGCCGCCACGCCGGTCACGGTCGAGACGGCGAGCGCGACCACCACGATGCCGGGCGAGATGCTCGCCGGCAGCAGCATGCGGTCGATCAGCTCGGTGACGCCGACCGAGAGCAGCAGGCCGAGCAGCCCGCCGGCCAGGCAGATCGCCGCCGACTCGAACAGGAACTGGGCGAGGATCGAGCGCCGCTTGGCGCCGATCGCCTTGCGGATGCCGATCTCGCGCGTCCTCTCGGTGACCGAGACGAACATGATGTTCATCACGCCGACGCCGCCGACGAACAGCGAGATGCCGGTGATCACGATGCCGATCAGCAGCACGACGCCCATGACGTTGTTGAACATCGCGACCAGCGAGTCCATCTTGTTGATCGAGAAGTCCTCCTCGTCGGCCGGCGCCAGCTTGCGGATCTTGCGCATCTCCCCGATCACCTCGAACTCGAAGTCGCCGACCGGCACGCCGGGTGGCGACTTGACCGCGATGTCGATGTTGCGCTCGGCGCCGCCGAAGGCCTTGGCGAAAGTGGTGATCGGCACGAAGACCTGGGAGTCGAAGTCGGGGCCGCCGAAGAAGCCGGCGCTGCCCTGCTTCTCCATGACGCCGACCACCCGGAAGGTGGCGCGACCGATCTTGAGCGACTTGTTGAGCGGGTCGACCCCCTCGAAGAGCCGCTCGCGCACCTCGGAGCCGATGACGCAGACCCGGCGCTTGGCTCGCACGTCGAAGGAGGTCAGGAAGCGCCCGGCCTCGGGCACCGAGGCGGAGACCAGCATCTGCCGGTCCGTCGTGCCGATGACGTCGATCCTCTCGAGCGTGCGGGCGTTGAACTTGACGGTTCGCTCGGTGTGGGTGGTCGGGTTGACCGCGGCCGCGCTCGGCAGACGCCGCTCGAGCTTGTCCGCCTCCTTCAAGCTGACGATCGGGCGGTTGCGGAACTCGAACCAGTTGCCGCGGATGATCCAGGGCATGCGCGAGACGTAGACGACGTCCGAGCCGAGCGCCGAGACGCTCTCGCGGAAGTTGTTGGCCAGGCCGTTGGCGGCGGTCATCGTGGTGACCACGCCGAGCACGCCGATGACGATGCCTAGGGTGGTCAGCACGCCGCGCGCCGTGTTGGCGGCGAGCGCCGCCATGGCGATCCGCAGGGCTTCGAGCGTCTCCTGCGCGCCGCGCGCCATCTCAGGCCTCGAGCTGCGCGCCCTCGGCGGAGGGCGCCGCGGCCGTCGCGGACGCCCGCGGCGCGAAGGCGCGCGCGGAGCGGTCCTCGCCGGCCGGCAGGTCGCTCTCGACCAGGCCGTCGCGCAGGCGCACGATCCGCTGGGCGCGGCGGGCGACCTCGTCCTCGTGGGTGACCAGGATGATGGTGTTGCCCTCGCCGTGCAGCCGGTCGAAGACCTCGAGAATCTCCTCGCCGGTCTTCGAGTCGAGGTTGCCGGTCGGCTCGTCGGCGAGCAGGATCGAGGGCCGGTTGACCAGCGCGCGGGCGATGGCGACCCGCTGGCGCTGGCCGCCGGAGAGCTCGTTCGGCTTGTGGCGCATCCGGTCGGCGAGCCCGACGCGCTCGATCGCCTCCTCGGCACGGCGGCGGCGCTCGGCCGGTCCGACGCCGCCGTAGACGAGCGGCAGCTCGACGTTCTTGAAGACGTCGGCGCGCGGGATCAGGTTGAAGGTCTGGAAGACGAAGCCGATCTTGCGGTTGCGGATGTCGGCCAGACGATCGTC
>WYBK01000291.1 GCA_011525905.1 Acidobacteriota bacterium | reverse complement strand
GCGACGGCGCTCGCCCCCGGGGGCGCCGACGGTTGGGCGCTGCTCGGCCTGGCGCGGCTGCGCGCGGGCGACGCCGCGGCGGCGCTCGAGCCGCTCGAACGCGCGTCGGCGCTCGCCCCCGGCCGCGCCGACGTCGCCCACAACCTCGGCACGGCCCGGCTCGCGCTCGGACGGCTCGACGAGGCCGCGGCCGCCTATCGCGCCGCGCTCGCGCTCGACCCGACGCTCGCCGAGAGCGCCGCGACGCTCGCGGCGATCGAGGAGCGCCAGCGCGCCGCGGCAGCCGCCACGGCCGACCCACGCGGCCGCCCCGCCGGCGGGGCGCCGGCGGTCGAGGCGCGGCTCGGCGCGGCGCTCGAGGGGGCGCTGGTTGCCGGCAGCGGCCAGCGGGGCCTGCGCGTCGCGAGCCTGGCGCCGCGCGGCGCCGCGGCGCGCGCCGGGCTCGCCGTCGGCGACCTGCTGCTCACCGTCGAGGGGCGTCCGATCGGCTCGCCGGAGGGGCTCCTGCGGCTGCTGGAGCCCGGCCGTCCGCTGCGCCTCGGCGTGCAGCGCGGCGCCGAGCGCCTGACCCTGTTGCTCGCTCTCGGGGGCTGACCGAGGGCCGGCCCGCCGGTTGGGCGGAGACGGCGGCACCCGTAAGATCGGTTGCCGGAGGTACCCGCTCGATGACTCGATTGCCGTCCGTGGCGCTCGGCGCCGCCCTGCTCGCCGCCGGCTGCGCGGCGCCCGAGCCCGCGCCGCCGCCGGCCGACCTCGTCCTCGCCGGAGGCCGGATCGTCACGCTCGACCCGGAGCGCCCCGAGGCGACCGCGCTCGCCGCGCGCGACGGCCGCATCGTCGCGGTCGGCGACGACGCGGAGATCCTCGCCCTGGCCGGCCCGGCCACCCGCCGGATCGACCTGGCCGGCCGCCTCGCCACCCCCGGCTGGATCGAGGGGCACGGGCACTTCGAGGGGATCGGCCAGGCCGCGCGCATCCTCGAGCTCGGTCGGTTCGCGACCTGGGAGGAGATCGTCGAGGCGGTCGGCGCGGCCGCCGCCGGAGCGGCGCCCGGCGAGTGGATCCTCGGCCGCGGCTGGCACCAGGAGAAGTGGCGTCAGCCGCCCGCCGAGACGGTCGAGGGCTTTCCGGTGCACGGCGCCCTCTCCGCCGTCTCGCCCGACCATCCGGTGCTGCTCGAGCACGCCAGCGGCCACGCGGCGATCGCCAACGCGCGGGCGCTCGCGCTCGCCGGCATCGACCGTGCGACGCCCGATCCGCCCGGCGGGTCGATCCTGCGGGACGCTTCCGGCGAGCCGACCGGCGCGCTCGCCGAGACCGCGGCCGGCCTGGTCGAGGCCGCCCACGAGGCGAGCCGCGCCGGCTGGACGGCCGAGCAGCTGGCGGCCGAGACGCGCCTCAACCTCGAGGCGGCCGACCGCGAAGTGCTCGCCAAGGGGATCACGACGTTCCACGACGCCGGCGTCTCCTACGCGGCGCTCGAACGGATCGCCGCCTTCGCCGAGTCGGGCGAGCTCGGCGTGCGCCTCTGGACGATGGTGCGCGACACGCTCGCGAACCACCGCGCCCACCTCGCGCGGGCCCGCCGGGTCGGCGCCGCCGACGGCCACCTGACCGTGCGCGCGATCAAGGTGTCGATCGACGGCGCGCTCGGCTCGCGCGGCGCCTGGCTGCTCGAGCCCTACTCCGACCTGCCGACCTCGACCGGTCTCGCGGTCACCGAGCCGGCCGAGGTCGCCGAGATCACGGCGCTGGCGCTCGAGCAGGGCTACCAGATGGCGGTGCACGCCATCGGCGACCGGGGCAACCGGGAGACGCTCGACGTCTACGAACGCGCCTTCGCCGGCCGGCCCGACGCGCGCGAGCTGCGCTGGCGCATCGAGCACGCCCAGCACCTCCACCCCGACGACATCCCGCGCTTCGGACGGCTCGGCGTCGTCGCGGCGATGCAGGGGATCCACTGCACTTCCGACGCCCCCTGGGTCGAGCCGCGGCTCGGCGAGCGGCGAGCGCGAGAGGGCGCTTACGTCTGGCGCGCGCTGGTCGACTCGGGCGCGGTGATCGTCAACGGCACCGACGCTCCGGTCGAGGACGTCGACCCGATCGCGAGCTTCTACGCCACGGTCAGCCGCCGGCTGCCCGACGGCAGCCGCTTCTACCCCGATCAGGTCCTCACCCGCCTCGAGGCGCTCGAGAGTTACACCAAGAACCCCGCCTGGGCGGGCTTCGAGGAGGCGGAGAAGGGGACGCTCGCCCCCGGCAAGCTCGCCGACCTGACCGTCTTCGACCGCGACCTGCTGACGATCCCCGAGGAGGAGATCCCCGCCACCCGTGTGGTTTACACCATCGTCGGCGGCCGGGTGCTCTACGAAGCTCCCGCGCGGTGATCCTCGGTTGCCCGCCGCGGAGGCGCCGCGAGGGCGGGCGCGCGCACCCGCCACTGGAGGAGCTCGACCATGCGTGCGCCGACGTGGAGGTGATCGGCAACGGCGTCGCTGCTCGGCAGCTCGAGTGCCCAGAGGCCCGGCTCGACCTCGCGGACATCGATCTGCGTGGTGGTCAGTGGCACGGGTGGCTGCCCCCCGAGGAGATCGCCGAGGTCTCGCGCCGCGCCTTCGTCGAGCGCCTGGCGCAGGCGGAGCGCGTCGAGCGCCAGGCGCCGGCAGGCGTCGTCGACCTCGGCGAGTCGCAGCTGCACGCGCAGCGTGTCTCGCATGGCGGTGGCCTCCTCTTCGGAGGCCGGACGGCGCGGGTCCTCGATGGGGAGGGGCGACGGATCGGGCTCGGTCAGCACCACGCGCGTCGCGTCCAGGAGTCGCGCGCGAACCAGCGCGCTGCCCGAGTCGGAGAAGAGGAGCCCGAGGAAGTCGCTGCCCCGGCTCATCACCTCGGCGGGTAGCACCCGCAAGCGCTGCGGCAGAAGGAGGAGTCGCCCCTCCTCGAGCACCGCCCGCCGGCGCGCCGCGATCGGATCGAGGCGCGAGAGGAGCTCCTCGAGCCTGTCGACGCAGGGGAGAGGGGAGCCGGTGGCGAGCGCGGCCCGAAGCCGGCGCAGGAGCGTCGCTGCGGGAAGGCTCGCCACGATCTGTTCGTGGAGGAACGTTCCCTGCTGCAGGCCCAGGGCGAGCCGTCCGAGCCGTTCGAGGCTGGCGCAGGCGCCGGCGGCATCGCCTCTCGCGCGCCGCACGAGCTCCTCGGCGACCATCAACTTGACGAGATCGTGAATGGTGCCGATGTCGGGCACCGCTGCGGCATTCTCGACCTCGAGCCATGCGGGCGGCTGCAGATAGAGCGGAATTCGCTCGTGTTGCGTCGCCCGCGCGAGGAGCTCCAGGGGCAGGCGCTCGCGCTCGAGCAGGGACGCGAGCCAGAGGAGGTCCGCGGAGACCAGGGGGTCCTCCGATGCGAGCCAGTTGTAGATTCGCTTCCGTGCCGGATCGTCCAGTCGGACGAGGAGGGCCGCGGCGCGCAGCCAGGCCCCCCCGTGCGCTGGGGTCGCGGCCACGCTGGGCGTCGCCTCCTCGGCGAACGCCGCACGGAAGTCGGTCGCCGCGCGGTCGAGTCGATGCCGGGTCCAGAGGCGCAAGGCCAAAGAGGCGACCAGGAGAAGAGCGACCAGCGCCGCGGCGATGCGGGCGAGAATCCTCGCCGTCCGGCGCCAGCCGGGCTTCATTCGCGGCCTCCCGAGGAGAAGGACGAAGGCAGCTCCTCGGCGGCCGGCGACCCGACGCGATTCCCGAGGTCGAGCGCCAAGTGGGCGGCGATCGAGAGCAGGACGGCGGCCGCCCAGAGGAGCCGCCAGAGCGAGGCTCGATCACTCTCGTCCTTCGTGGGCGCCGAAGCGATCACAGCTCGAATCCGCCGGCGGAGCTCGGCCGGAGCCGGAGGCACCGCGTGGCCGTCGAAGAGGGGGTCGCGCGGGTTCACGGTCGGGCGCCCAGCAGTCGGCGCAAGCGCCTCAACCCGAGCCGGCAGCGACTCGCGGCGGTGAACTTGGGAACGCCGGTGGTGCGGCCGATCGCGGCGAGATCGAGCCCGGCGAAGTAGCGCAGATAGAGCGCCTCGCGCTGCACGCGCGGCAGGCGAGAGAGCGCCTGCTCGAGAGCGATCGAGGCGTCGCGTGGCTCCGAGCCCTCGGCGAGGAGGAACTGGGCGTGCTCCGGGGGCAGTTCGCGATCGCGACGCGCGCGCAGGCGGCGGGCGTCGCGCGCGACGGCACGGAAAAGATACGGACGCGGCGCTCGCATGCGTGTGAGCAGATCGGGCGTGGCGACCAGGCGGGCGAAGAGCGCGGCGAGCGCTTCCCCGGCGAGGTCGGGCGAGCCGCAGCTCCAGAGCGCGAAGCCGTAGAGCTCGTCGGCCAGCCGCTCGAAGAGCTCGCCGAGCGCCGAGCGGTCGCCGCCCCCGGCGCGCTCCGCGAGGCGCGCCAGCCCGTCGTGCGGGCGTCCGCCCGCTTCGGGCAGGTCTACGGCGTCGAGGAGAGCGAGCGTGCTCATCTGATCCAGAGAGTGGCGAGGCCGCCGTGATTGTCACTCGGGAGCGCAGCCCCCTACTCAATCGCTCCAGCGGGCCGGCGGGGGCGGCGGCAGGGCGGCGTCGGCGGCGAGCTCGAGGTGGGCGAGGAGTCGCGCGTCGCCGGCGAGCAGGAGGCTCGGCCGCTCCTCGGCGTCCTGGGCCTCACCGGCCTCGAGCTCGAAGCCGCCGAGCACCCGGACGGCGACCCGGGAGGCCAGTCGCGCGAGGTGGCGGCCGACCCGGAAGGC
>WYBK01000290.1 GCA_011525905.1 Acidobacteriota bacterium | reverse complement strand
GCCGTCTTGCCGTCGCGCAGCGGCTTCTGGTACCCCTCGTCGCCGCGCACCGCGAGCACGTTGTCGATGCCCAGGTAGCGCAGCTCGATCAGGAAGTCCTCGGTCTCCTCGCGGGTGAAGCCGTTGCACAACACGTGCGGCACCGCGTCGATCCGGTACTTGTTCTGGATGAGCGCGCAGATGCCGAGCGTGCCGGGGCGCTTGCGCTTGACGCGCCGCCGGATGCCCGCTGCGGTCTCCTCGTAGACGACCTCGGCCGCGTGGCTGGTGATGTCGATGAACGGCGGTCGGAAGGGCACGAGGTCGTCGATCAGCGCGAGCAGCGTCTCGACCGTACCGCCCCGCAAGGGCGGAATGATCTCGAAGCTGATGGGCGGCTCTTGCGCCCGCGCCAGGTGCTCGGTGACCCGCATCGTGTCGAGCCGCGCGCGACTCTCGCGGATCCCCCGGGGCTCCGCGCCGCGCGAGCGGGAGGGCACGATAGCATTCCCCGCAGGCATGAAGCCCTCATCGACCGCGCGCGGCCTCTCGGCGCTCCTGGGCCCGCTCCGACTCGCCGGCGACGCCGCCGTCGCGGTGCTCGCCCTCTGGGCGGCGTTCCGGCTCCGGCTGGCGGTCGCGCTGCCGTTCACCGACGAGCCGCTTCCCGCGGACCGCTTCGCCTTCTTCGGTCAGGCGCTCCCCTGGCTGCTCGCCGCGCAGATCGCGCTGCTCGCGCTGGCCGGTCTCTACGAGAGCTTCCGGCCGCTCCCCCGGCTCGACCTGGCGCGCCGGATCGCGCTCGCCTGCGGGCTCCAGGGCGCCGGCGCGGCGCTCGCGGTCTTCTTCGCCGCCACGCAGTTCCCGCGCTCCGTGCTGCTGCTCTACCTCGTCTTCGACGCCGCCGGGCTCTACCTCTTCCGCCGCGGCATCGAACGGCTGCACGCGCCGCCGGAGCGGCGCCTGCTGATCGTCGGCGACGGCGGCGCGGCGCGCGAGCTGGCCCGCAACCTCGCGCTCCACCGCTGGCACGGCTTGTTCGTGATCGGCCATGTCCCGGTGCCCGGCGAGCCGGCCGCGGACGCGGCGGCGCCCGAGCTCGGACCGCGACTCGGCACGCTCGACGACGTGCCGGCGCTGCTCGCCCGCGGCGTCGCCGACGACGTGCTGCTCGCTCCCCGCCCCGACGGCTGGCGCACCGCGCTGGTCGACCGGCTCGCCGGAGTGCGGCCGGCGCACTCGAGCGTCCTGCTGCTGCCCGGCCCGTTCGAGAGCCTGATCGGCCGGATGCGCTACCGCTGGGTGCACGACCTGCCGGTGATCGAGGTCGTCCGCGAGTCGGAGTGGCGGCTCGAGCTGCCGCTCAAGCGCGCGGTCGACCTGGTGGCCGCTTCGGCTCTCGGGCTCGTCGCGCTGCCGCTGCTCGCGGTCGCCGCCGCGGCGGTCAAGCTGACGTCGCCTGGGCCGGTCCTGCACCGGCAGGTGCGGATCGGGCGGGGGCTCGCCCCGTTCGAGCTCTGGAAGCTGCGCACGATGCGGCTCGGCGCCGAGAGCGAGGGCGAGGAGCGGCTGGCGACGCGCGACGACGACCGCCTGACGCCGATCGGCGCTCTCTTGCGCCGCTACCGGCTCGACGAGCTGCCGCAGCTCGCCCAGGTGCTCGCCGGCAAGATGAGCCTGGTCGGCCCGCGCCCCGAGCGGCCCGGCTTCGTCGAGCGCTACCTCGCCGAGGTCCCCGGCTATCGCGAGCGCTTCAGCGTGGCGCCCGGCCTCACCGGTCTCGCGCAGGTCAACGGCGAGTACGACTCGACCGCCGAGAACAAGCTGCGCTACGACCTCGCGTACCTCGCCAGCCGGAGCCTCTGGCTCGATCTCTCGATCCTGGCGCGTACGGTGCGCATCGTCCTGTCGTCGCGCGGCTACTGAAGCCGCGATCGCGGGGTCGTCAGGGGCCGCCGGCCGGCTCGCCGCACCGTTCGCCGCCAGGGCAGACGACGCTCCAGGAGTCGAGGCCGCACTCGGCGCCGCTCGCGAAGATCAACCCCGCGAGCGCGCGCTCCGGATCGGCGAGCGGGACCTGCCGGAGGAGCGTCGGGTCGAGGCGGATCGCCCAGGCGAGCTCGACGCGCGCCTCGCCGTCGCAGCCGGCGCGCAGCAGCGCGCGGCCGAGGTTCAGGTGGGTCTCCGGCCGGCGCTCGAGCCGCTGCGCGGCGCGGTAGGCGTCGACCGCCCGGTCGAGCGAGCCGAGCAGCAGGAGCTGATTGCCCCGCGCGATCGCGATCGCCACGTCCGCCGGGTCGAGGCGCGCCGCGTCTTCGAGCGCCTGCAGGTGGGCCGCCGCCAAGCGCGGCTCGAAGCGGCCGCTCGACAGCGCGAGCTCGGTGCGCAGCTCGACGCTGCGCAGCAGCCGGCGCGCCTCGAGCCGCTCGCTCGCGCGGACCGCCCGCGCCGCCAGAGCGCCGGCGAGCAGCAGGGCGAGCAGCGCCGCCCATCGGCGCCCGCTCCCCCCGCTCCCGGAGTCCGCGGAGCCGCGCTCGTCGCCGGCGGCGGCGAACACCCAGGCGAGGAAGACGAGCGCCGGATAGGCGAGCAGCGCGACGTGGAAGGGGAAACCGAAGAGCGCGAGCAGGAGCAGGCCGCCGGCGCCTCCCCAGGCGAGCCCGCGCTCGGTCTCCAGAAGCGCCTTGCCCGCCCGCACGAGCGCCCGCCCGAGGCCCCAGAGCGCCCAGCCGAGCGCGAGGAGCCCCAGGAGGCCGAGCTCGGCGGCGACCTCGAGCGGCTCGCTGTGGGCGTTGGCGAAGACCGGGAACTGGTGCTCCCCGAAGAATTCGGCGCCGCGCTCGACGAGCGCCGCCTTGGCGTCGCAGTACTCGGCGCGATAGCTCCCGAGCCCGGTGCCCGAGAGCGGGTGGTCGCCGAAGAGGCGCAACGCCACCCGCCAGCCGTCGAGGCGGCCGGTGAGCACGGCGTTCCAGTCGCCCGAGACGAGATCCGCTCCCTTCTCGAACAGCCGCTGCCGCGCCGGAGCGATCAGCGCCGTCACCCCGAGCGCGAGCGCCAGGATGGCGATGGCGAGGCGCGCGACGCGGCGCGCCGGTGCCCCGGCACCCCAGACGCAGAGGCTCCCCAGAACGAGCGCCGCCATCGCCGAGAGGGTCTGCGACGCGGCGAGGCCGAGGAAGCAACCGACCCCGGCGAGCAACGGCCCGAGGCGAAAGCGGCGCCGCAGCTCGGCCAGGGCGACCAGGGCCGGCAGCAGGAGCGAGGCGCCGAGGTCGCCCGGATTGCCGGCGAGACCGATAACCGCCAGCCGCTCCGCCCCCGCCAGGCCGTCGGTCGCGACGCCGAAGGGCTGGAACCAGCCGAGGGCCTGCGCGAGGCCGAGCAGCCCGGTGGCGCCCGCGCTCGGCAACGACCAGAGCAGCGCGGCGCGCAGCCGCTCCGCCTCGAAGCCGGCGCTCCAGCCCGCCAGGCAGCCGGCGGCGATCGCCAGCGCGGGCAGCGCCGCGGCCACCGGCTCCGGGTGCCGTGCGAGCGGCGCCAGGGCCGCCGCCACGAGCACGAGCGGCAGCACGGCTCTCGCCGCCGCGCCCCGGCCGCCGGAGATCCGGGTGAGCCGGCCCGCGGCGGCGAGCGCGACCAGCGAGCCGAGGCCGACCAGCTCGGCGAAGAAGAGCTTGGGCATCCGGAACTGGCCGCCCAGGCGGGGGTCGAAGAGCAGCGGCAGCAGCAGGCAGAGGGCGGCGACGAGCGCGTAGGCAAGGCGT
>WYBK01000289.1 GCA_011525905.1 Acidobacteriota bacterium | reverse complement strand
GGCCGCAGCGCGAAGAGGACGCGGTGGCCGTCGGTCGCGGCCTCCTGGGCGAGCGCGACGGCCCGCTCGAGCGGCGTGTTCGCGAGCCGGGGCTCGCGCGCGACCTCGGCGTCGAAGGCCTCCTCGAGCTCGGTGCGCAACAGCACCGGCCGGCCGACCGCGACCAGGCGGTGCAGGAAGCCGATCGCCGGGCCGGATTCGTCGCGGGACCAGGAGCGCAGCGCGTCGACCAGGGCCTGGCCGCGCGAGCGGATCTCTTCGGTGGTCATCCTGCCTCCTCGGTCGCGGCGACCGCCGGGCGCGGCTCGAGCAGGCCCTGAGCGACTAGCCCCTCGAGGATACCGGCGGCGTGCGCGGCGCCGGCGAAGTGGACGTTGGGCCGGTCGGCGAGATCGGCGAGCTCCTCGGCGTGGTTGCCGACCACGATCGCGGGGGTCGCCCCGGTGAGCATGTCGCGGTCGTTGCCCGAGTCGCCCGCCACCACGATGGTCTCGAGCGGGATGCCCCAGCGTTGGGCGACCCAGCGGATCGCCTGCCCCTTCGAGCAGCGGATCGGGAGCACGTCGAGGTAGCGGCCGTGCGAGAAGACGAGGTTGGCGTGCAGGTCGACCTCGCGCAGCAGTCGCCGCAGCCGGCCGAGGTGCACCGGGCGGTCGGGATCGACGTCGAAGCTGATCTTGTGGCGCCGCTGCTCGGTCGCCGGCTGGGGCGCGAGCCGTTCGCGGGCGACCTCGAGCAGCCGGGCGCGGATCGCTTCGGGCCGCCACCGGTAGTCGAGGTGGCGCGACCAGAGATCGTCGGCGACGCGGTCGGCGCCGTAGTGGATCTCCGCGCCGACCGCCGTGATCAGGACGTCGGGAGGGGGCACGCGCCACTCTTCGAGGATTCCCAGGGCGCTCTCCAGGCGGCGTCCGGTCGCGATGCCGAAGCCCCAGCCGGCCCGCTCGAGACGCTCGAGCAGCCGCGCGAGGGCCTCGCGGTCGCCGATCAGAGTGCCGTCGATGTCGGAGACGAGGAAGCGCTCGCGCAGCGTCAGGGGCGCGGGGCGGCGGGGCGCCCGGCTCGTGCTCTCCCGCTCGACGCAGGCCAGCGCGCGCTCGAGGTAGCGGTCGACGTGGGCCGCCCAGCGGAAGTGGCGGCGCGCGCCCTCCGGGCCGTTGGCCGCCCAGGTCGCCCAGCGCTGCTCATCGGCGAGCGCCTCCTCGAGCGTGCGCGCGAGCGCGGGCACGTCGAGCGGGTCGACGAGCGTGCCGTGGCGGCAGGCCTCGAGGATGTCACGCGGACCGCCGTCCTGGGTCGCGACCACCGGCAGGCCGCTGGCGGCCGCCTCGATCAGCGTCAATCCGAAGGGCTCGGTGAGCGCCGGATTGACGAAGAGGCCGCGGCGCATCGCCGCCAGGCGGTAGAGGTCGGGGACGTCGTCGGCGCCGTGATGCTTCGGATAGGCGACCTGGCCGTAGAGGTCGTGGCGGTCGATGGCGGCGAGCAGCCGCGTGAGCTCGCGCCGCGGCTCGCGCTTCATCTCCTCGAGGTCGCCGCGCGTTCCGGCGACGATCGCGAGGTTGGCGCGTTCGCGCAGCCACGAGCTCGCGCCGAAGGCGGCGACCAGCGCCTCGAGGTTCTTGCGCGGATCGGGCCGGGCGATCGCGAGGACGAGCGGCCGCTCCGGCTCGCGCAGGAAGCGGTCGATCTCCCGGGCGATCGGCGGCTCCGGCTCGCCCGGACGGGGCGGGCGGAAGCGGGAGAGGTCGGTGCCCGGCGGGATCACGGCGATGCGCGCCGGGTCGTGATTCTCGTAGAGCGCGTACTGCTCCTGGGCCTCCTGGCGCGTGCTGGCGACGACCAGCGCGGCGTGATCGAGCGCGACCTCTTCGGCCTCGATGCGCCGGGAGATGGCGAAGCGCTCCTCGATCTCGGCCCGCGTGAGCCCCTGCTCGAGCAGGCGGGCGAGCTTGACCCGGCCGAGCGAGTGGCCGGTGTGCACGAGCGGGGCGTTCAACAGGCTCTCGAGCCGGGCGCCGGCCCAGCCGGCGTCCGCGTAGTGGCTGTGGACGAGGTCCGGGAGGCGGCGCCGGCGCCGGAGGTGGGCGAGGATGCGGTCGGCGAACAGGTCCAGGTAGGGCCAGAGGCTCTCCTTGCGCAGGTAGCGGCGTGGGCCGAAGTCGAGGCGCACGAGCGTCGCGCCCGGAGCGAGCTCCTCCTCCGGCGCGGCGTAGTCGGCGGCGACCCGGGAGTCCTCGATCCGGCGCGTCACCAGGTCGACGCGGTCGACGCGCGGGTCGGCGGCGAGCGCGCGGGCGAGCTCGACGACGTACTTGGTCTGGCCGCCGGTGTCGGCGTCGCGGCCGAGCTCGAGGTCGCCCGCGCGGATCAGGCCGTGGGGGCTGAGCAGGAGGACGTAGATCGGCGGGCGGGTCATGCGGTCTCCCAGGCGCGGCGGAAGGATCGGTAGAAGCCGGGGTCGGGCGGGAGGGCGCCGCGGATCGCGCAGATCGCGGCCGCCAGCTCGGCCGCGCGCCCGAGCGCGAGCGCCGGCGGCCAGTCGCGCAGCGCCGCGAGCAGCAGGACGGCGGCGCAGGCGTCGCCGGCGCCCACCGGGTCGACCGGCGCCTCCTGGGCGACGGGCGCGGCCGGCGCCGACGCCAGCCGCCCGGCGGCGCCGTGCAGCTCGACCCCGAGCGCGCCGCGCGTGACCGCGACGAGCGTGTCGCCGCCGGCGCCGGCGGCGAGCGCCCGGGCGTCGGTCGCCCGCTGCGCGCCGTCGCCGGGGGCGGCCTGGCCGCTCAGGCTCGCGAGCTCCGCCTCGTTCAGCTTGATCCAGGCCGCACCCCGGCAGAGCTCGCGGGCGCGCTCGAGCGGCGTCCAGGGGGGGCGCAGGTTGACGTCGACGAAGAGCGCCGCGCCCCTCGTGGCGCGCAGGCGGTCCAAGGCGCGGCGCCCCGCGGGCGAGCGCGCGGCGAGGACTCCGTGGTAGAGGATCGAAGCGCCGGAGGCCGCGAGCGTCGCCGCCGCGCGGTCGCCGTCGAGAGCATCCCAGGCGCAGTCCGGGGCGATGTCGAAGCGGGGCTCGCCGGCGACGAGCTCGACTCGCACCACGCCGGTCGGCGCCGAAGGGTCGACCTGGACTCCGGCCAGGTCGAGCCCGAATCGCTCCAGCCGGGCGCGGGCCTCGCGTCCCGCCTCGTCGTCGCCGACCCGGCCGAGCAGCAGCGGCCGCTCGCCCAGGCCGGCGAGATGCACCGCGACGTTGACCGGTGCGCCGCCGAGCACGGCGGTGCCGTCCGCGTAGAGATCGAACAGGATCTCGCCGGCGAGCGCCGGGCGGGTCGTCCTCACCCGCCTCGCGACTCCCGGAGCCTCGGGGCGCGCTCGAGGCGCGCGTCGCTCCTCATCTCCCCCATGGTATCGAAGCCCGCCCGCGGCGTCGGATCGGCCCCGCGGGGGAGCTCTCGGGAGGCGGCTAACCTCCCCGGCGCGAGTCGTGGGGCCCGGCGGGCTGTGGCGCGGCGGGTGGCGGTTCGCCGGAGCCGGCCGCGCCGGCGAGCGCCCGCTCCAGCCGGGCGACCCGCGGCTCGTTCTCGCCGGCGCGCCGGGCCTTGCGCAGCCATCGTTCGGCCTCGCGCCGGTCTCCGGCGGCGAGCGCCGCCTGGCCGATCGCCGCCAGCGGCTCGGCCTGTCCGGGGTGGAGCCTGAGCGCGCGGCGGTAGAAGCGCTCCGCTTCGGCGAAGCGCCCCTCGCCGAGCGCCAGGTCGCCGAGCGCGAGGTAGCTGAAGGGATTCCGGTTGCTCGCGCGATCGGTGAGCGCCAGCAGCCTGGCCGCCTCGTTCGCGCGGCCGAGCTGGCCGAGCAGCGAGGCTAGGTTGTTGTAGGCGACCACCGCCCGCGGATCGACTTCGAGCGCGCGGCGGTAGGAGCGCTCGGCCTCTTCGTAGCTTCCGAGCCGGCGCAGCGCGACGCCCCGGTTGACCCAGCCGTCGACCAGCTCCGGGTCGACGCGCGTGGCGACCGTCAGGCTGTCGAGCGCCTCCTCGCTCCGGCCCGCACGCAGCTGGTTGGCGCCGAGGTTCGAGTAGTAGAGAGCGATCGCGGTCAGGTCCGAGATGCGCTGGGTGTCGCGGTACTCGAGCACTGGCCGATCGCTGAAGTCGAGGACGTGCCGCCGCGTCGGCGGGCCGTAGGCCGCGACGACGTGCTCCGAGGCGATCGCGAGGTCCCCTTCGCGCTGGTAGTTCGAGAGATCGGAGACACGCAGGTAGTAGACCGGCAGGTCGAGCTCGCGCGCCAAGCCGACGAACAGATGGGTGAAGGAGAGGCAGTTGGCGGCGCCGCTCGCCCAGACCTCGCGCGCCGTGGCGGTACTGCCGCGCTCGTAGCCGATCGGCGAGCCGTCCCGCCGCAGCAGCTCGGTGAGCAGCACCTGCAGCCGCTCGAGCGGGCGGCCGTAGGACGGCACGCGGTCGTGCGCCCAGCGGCGCATCTCCTCGTCGGTCTCGAACGGGACGACCACGCTCTGCGGATCGAGCCCGCGCGCGGCGAGCTCGCGCCGCGCCCGGTCGGCGGCGCTGGCGCCGAGCCCGCCCGAGGCGCAACCGCCCGTCGCGCCGAGCAGCGCGGCGAGCGCGAGCGGCCCCACCCAAGCGTGAAGACCTCCGGATCGCTCGGCGATCATCTCCCCTCCGGCCGCCCTGCGTTGAGCGGCCGGCTCCCGCCTCGGATACGAGTCTGCTGGCCCATGGGTTGCTCCGCCTCCGCCTCGCCGGTCGCGCGCGCGATGCTACGACTTCGGACGCCCGCGTTCCTGCCCGCCCGGCCGGCGCGTGGCTCGGCCTAGAATGGCGCGGCCGTCGACGCCTGGAGAGAGGGGAGCATGGACCGAGAGAGCGCGGCGCAGCCGAACCGTTCGCGACGCCGCGCGCTCGCGCGAGTTGCCGCCGTCCTCGCGCTGCTTCGGATCGCCGGGCAGCCCGCGCCGGCCGAATCGGTCCCGCCGCGCTTCGACCGCGACCGCGTGTCGGCGGCCGGCCGCCAGGTGGCGCTGCTCACGGTCGAGCAGGCGGGGCGCTATGCGCTCGCGGTCGAGAGCGCCACCGGCATGTCGCTCCAGCTGGTCGACCGGATGGCCGGGCCGGGGGAGATCGCCGGCCAGCCGGGGGAGCGCGACGGCCGCCTCGATCTCTTCCTCGACCGAGGGGAGCTGCGCCTGGTCGCGACCGGTCCGGGGCTCGGGCGGGGCGAGGCTCGGCTGTCGGCCCGCCCTTTCGTCGAGCAGCACGGCACGGCGCTCCCGCGCTTGCGCGAGCTCGAGCCGGTCGCGACCGAGCTCGGCGACTACGAGCAGCGGAGCTGGTGGCTCGAGATCGCCAAGCGGCGCTGGGTGGCGATCGAGGCCGCCGGGCGGCACCTGGCCGACCTGCGCCTCTGGAGCGAGTCGGGGTGGCTGCTCGGGGCGACGCCGGAGCGCGAGACGATCTCGCCGACGCCGGAGCGCCCGCTCGCCGCCTGCCGGCTCGCGGCGCTGCTCGAGCCGGGCCGCTACTTGCTGACCGCCTACGGCGGACCCGAGGTCCCCTGGGCGCGCCGCTCGGAGGAGCGACCGCTTCACCTGCGCTGGGGCCTGCCCCGGCGCGGCGCCGCCGGGCGCTTCGCGGGACGCGTCGGCCCGCTCGGCTACGACCGCTTCCTGGTCTCGGCGGCCGCCGACCTCTTCCGGCTCGATCTGCCGGAGCCGCGCGACGCGGCGCTCGAGCTCGCCGACTTCGATCCGGCGCGGCCGTTCGCGCCGGGCCCTGCCTGGACGATCGGCGAGGAGAGCGTGCCGCCGGAGACCGAGGTCTGGCGCGACGCCGGCGAGGGGTGGGTGCTGGTCACCGTGCGCGGCGCGCCGGGGCAGCGCTACGGCCTCCAGCACTTCGTCGCGAGCGCCGAGCGATCGGTTCCGGGCGGCAGGAGTTACTGGTTCGGCAGTGTCCACGCCGGGGCGGCGGGCGACGCTCTCGACGCCAGCGCGCTGCTCTTCGCGCTGCCGGGCGGCGATCCGTCGCGGGCGCGGCTGGCGCGCGGCGACGGCGTTCGGCTGACGGCGCAGGGAGCCTGGGCGCGGCGCTTCGAGCTGGTCGCCGCCGCCGAGCTCTTCGTCGAGGTCGTCGAGGCGGGCGAGGTGCGGTTGACGGCGCGCGGCGCGCCGGCGCGCTTCCGGCTGGAACCGCTCCTCTTCGAGCCCCCCGAGGGCTACCGAGAGCCCGAGCCGCGGCTGGCGCCCGCCGCCTGGATGCTCGACCGGGGGTGGTACCGCCTGACGGCGCTGCCGGTCGAGCCGGGCGTCGTCGAAGTCGCGCTCGCCGGTGCCGCGGCCGCCGATCCGCTCGCGGGCGCCGGCGAGCTCGCCGAGCCGACGCCGCGCCGGGGGGCGACCCGGCTCGGTCCGCTCGCGCTCGATCCGCGCACCCGCTACGTGCTCCGTCTCGCCGCGCAGCCGGGCGTGGTCGCCGGCGCCCTGGTGCGCCAGCTGCCGCTCGATCTCGACGATCCGCTGCCGATCGAGCTCGCGCCGGGCGAAGAGCTCGAGCTCCCGGCGCGCGCGAGCGGCCCGAGCCGACTGGTCGCGCGCGCCGAGGGGGGCGAGCCTCTCGAAGTGGCGGCCGGAGACGGGGGGTTCGCTCCGACGGCCGAAGTCGGCGCCGGAACGGTGCGGGTGCGGGTCCGTTCGCGCAGCGCGACGCCGGTCGCCGCGACGGTCGGATTCGAGCCGCTGGCGTCGGACGAACGCCTCGCGGCGGTGCCCGGCGCGCCGCCGCCGCCGCTCGCCGCCGGCCAGCCGGTGGCGCTCGACCTGGCGCGGCGGGGCGAGGCGTCGTTCGAGGTCGCCCCCGAGTCGCCGGCGCTCTACACGCTCGAGACCACCGGCCTGCTGGCGACCGAGGCCTCGCTCGCGACCCGGGTCCGCCCCGGGCTCGCCGCGGCGGCGGAGAACGGCAGCGGGCGCAACGCATCGCTGGCGACCTACCTGCGCGCCGGCGAGTACCGGCTGACCGTGCGCGCGCGCGGCGCCTCGGCGGGACGCCTCGGTGCGCGCCTGGAGCGGACGCCGGTCGCCGACGGCGGCGA
The DNA here is from genome assembly GCA_011525905.1 of Acidobacteriota bacterium. Classification (GTDB taxonomy): domain Bacteria; phylum Acidobacteriota; class Thermoanaerobaculia; order Multivoradales; family JAGPDF01; genus JACTMI01. The sequence goes on along the minus strand of WYBK01000289.1, from coordinate 4,030 downwards.
GCTCGCCGAAGGGATCCCGGCGCGCGTCACGCTCGGCGCGGCCGAGGCGATCGCTTACCGCTTCACCGTCGCGCGAGCCGGGCGCTACCGGGTGCGCGCCTTCGGCCTGAGCGGGCCCTTCGTCTTCCGGCTCGAGGAGGCCGGGGGATGGCCGGTCGTGGCGCGGGTGGAGAGCGGCGAGGCGCGGGTCGACCTCGAGCCGGGGGAGCACCGGCTGGTGCTGCTGCCCCGCGGCCTGCCGGCGCGCGCTCTCGCGCTGGTCGAACGGGAGCCGGAGCCGGAGGCGCGGGCCGGCCACGGGCCGCATCCGCTCGCTCTCGACGCCTGGCAGGAGCACCTCTGGACCGAACCGGACGAAGGCGCCGCGCGCGAGCCCGACCGCTGGCGCTTCTCGATGCCGGCGGCGACGCGGGTCGAAGTCGCCCTGACTCGGGGCATGACCGGCGAGCTCTTCCGGCTCGACGGGGGGGGCGCGCCGCGGCCGGGTGCGGCGATCGTGGCGGTCTCGCCAGGCGCGCCGGCGCAGGTCGAGCTCGAAGCCGGCGAATACGAGCTCGCCGTCCTCTCTCCGCGTCGCGACCATCTGGCGCCCTACCGGCTGCGCGTCGCGCCGGCCGACCTGGTGGCCGGGCTGGCGCGCGAGGTGGAAGCGCCGGCGCTCCTCGGCGTCGCGATCGGCGGCGGAGAGACGGAGCTCGAGTCGTTCGGCGGCGACGACGTCCGCGCCCGCCTCTACGACGCCGAGGGTCGGCCGGTCGCGGCCGCCGACGATCGCCCCGACGACTGGAACTTCCGGATCGGCGCGCCGCTGGCGCCCGGGCGCTACCTGCTGCGGGTCGACCCGGTCGGCGCGCCGCGCGCCCGCACCCGAGTGGCGCTCGCCGCGCGCGCGACGGTCGAGGCGGCGCCCTGGCGCGGGGAGCCGGAGCTGCCGCTCGAGCTGGGTAGCGCCGGCACGACGGTGCCGCTCGAGCTGGCGGCCGGGGAGGAGCTGGTGGCGGTCGGCGCCGAGGCGCCCCGGCCGCTGGCGCTCCGGCTCGAGCGCCGCGAGAGGGGGTCCTGGATCGAGGTGGACGCCGCCGCCGGGCGCGCGATCGTCGTCGCCTCGCCGCGGGGCGAGAGCGGCGAGTGGCGCGTTCGAGTCGCGACGCTCGACGGGCGCCCGGGCCGGGCTCGGCTGACGCGCGCGGCCGGCCGTGCGCCGCGGGTTTCGGAAGGGGAGCTCGCGCGCGGCGTCCGGCTCGAGCCGCTGCCCGGCCTCGCGCCCCCGCTCGCGGTCCTCGTGGTCGAGCTCGAGGGACCGGGTTGTTTCGTCGCCGAGGCGGGCGAGCCCGAGCTGCGGCAGGCACGCCGCGCCGGATCGCCCTTCCGCGCCGAGCGGGGCGCGCTCCCGGCGACGGGCGTGCGGCTCTGGCTCGCCGGGGTCGGCGGCGAACGCCTCGTCGTGCGACGCGCCCGGGTGGGCGAGGCGCCGGTCGAGCTGCGCCTGGCGCCCGGCGAGAGGGCGGTCTGCGACCTGGCGCCGGCGGGCGCCGAGGCGGTGGTCGCCGAGGTCTCCTCGCTCGCCGGCGCGCCCGGCGTGCGGCTGCTCGGCGCCGGTCCCGGACTGCGGCCGGACCGCGCCGCCGCGGTCGCGCCGCCGCGAGCGATCGCCCTCGGCGCGGGCGCTCCGGCGGGAGGCGCTCTCCAGGCCGAGGTCTGGAACGGCGGCCGCGAGGAGCTGGAAGTGCGCCTCGGCGCGCGAGCGCTCGAGCCGCTCGGCGTCGGCCTGGGCGCGCCCGGCGGCTCGGAGCTGCGTCTGCTTCCCTTCTCGCTCGAGCGGCTCCGCCTGCCGGCGGCGGCGGCGGTGCGGGTGACGATCGACGCCGGGGGCCTGGCGCGTTTCGGTCCTCTCGCCTCCGATGGCCCGCTGCTCTGGGCCGCTGCCGGCGCCGCCGTCGAGTGGGGCCCGGCGGCGGGCGAGGTCGTGCTGGCCAATCCGACCCCGGCGCCGGTCGCCGCGCGCGTCGAGATCCTGCCCGACGGCGAGCGCGCGACGCTCGACGGCGAGGGGCGCTTCCAACGGAGCTTCGAGCGCGCGGGCAGCCTGACGCTCGACCTGCCGGCGGGAAAGGGGGCGCGGCGCGTCGAGGTGCACGGCGCGCGCGCGACGCTCGTCGATGGCGGGGGCGAGATCGGGCGCGCCGAGGAGAGCATGCTCTCGGCGGCGGGCGGACGCCTCCGTCTCGAGCATGGACCGGGCCGGGTCGCCGTCCAGCTGGTCGACCCGGCTTTCCCATCCGACCCGCGGCGCGGCGAGCCGCCGCCCTGGCTCGGCGCGACGCTCCAGCCGCTCCAGGAGGGGCTCGGCGAGGCGACGCTGCTCGCGCCCGGCGAGAGGCGCGCCTACCGCTTCACGATGGCGCGCGAAGGGCCGGTGGGCCTCGGCGCGCGCTCCGGCTCGGGGCGCGTCGAGTGCCGGCTCTATCGCGCGGAGGGCGGCGAGCTCGGCCGCGGCGTCGTGATCTGGCGGCGGCTCGAAGCGGGCGACTATGTGCTCGCCCTCGAGGCGCCCGCCGACGGCGTGCCCGAGCCGGCTCGGCCGGCGCTGGTCGGATCGGCGCCGGCGCCGACCGGGCCGCCGCCCGAGATCGTGCGCGCCTTCGCCGAGCTCGAGCGCGGCGCGCCGGGGCCGCCGGCGGCCGCCACGGCCGGGACCGAGGCGCCCCGGCGCGAGCTCGAGGGCTTTCGCCGTCCCGCGCCGCCTACGGGCGAGCTGGAGGACGAGCCCGAAGGGGGCGAAGCGCCCGAAGCGAGCGCCGAGGGCTTCGAGGGTGGCGAGCGGCCCACCCCCAGGGAGGGAGCGTGAGAAGAGCGACTGGGAAGCGCGCTGGACCCGCCCTCCGGCGCCGCGCGCCGCTGGCGATCGTCGCGCTGCTCCTCCTGCTGGCGGTTCGCGGCGCTTCCGGACAGGAGGCTCTCGATCCGAGCGCGCCGCCCGAGGCGACGGAGCCGGTCGCCGCGCCGGAGGCCCAGCGCGCGCGCCCGGCGGGCGCGCCGGCGCGCGGCGTCCTGCTCGTGCCCGACGGCCTGCTGCGCCGCTGGGATCCTTTGACCCTCTTCTTCCCCCGGCCGACGGGTCCCGCAGACGGCGGCCCCGAAGACACCCCCGAGCGCTTCGTCCGCCTCGCTCCGGCGCACCCCGGCGCCTGGAGCTGGCTCGACGCGACGACGCTGCAGTTCGCGCCGGCCGACCCCTGGCCGCCGCTCGAGCGCTTCACGGTGAGCGCGGCCGGCGAGACCTTCCGGCTGACTTCGCTGCTCGAGGCGCCGCGCGCGAGCCATCCGGCCGCCGGCGCCGTCGGCCTGCCGCCGGTCGAGGAGATCTCGCTGACCTTCGCCGATCCGGTGCCCGCCGAGGCGCTCGCCCGCGCTCTGGTCATCGAGATCCGGCCGCTCCCCGGATTCGGCGACGCGCCCTCCCGCTTCCTCACCCGCCAGGACTTCGAGATCAAGGCGCGCGAGCGTGCGGCGCGCGCCGAGCCGTCGACCTACGTCGTCGCGCTGCGCCGGCCGATCCCCACCGGTCATCGGATCTTCGTGCGCGTGCGCACGCGGCTCGACGACCCGCCCGAGCGCGCCGTCGCCGAGATCGCCTTCTCGACCGCCGAGCCCTTCCGCGCGTTGCGCTTCGGTTGCCGCCGCGAGCAGCTCCCGGTCGTGCCGGGCGGCGCGCGCTACTCGGCGGAGCAGGCGCTCGTCTGCGAAGATGCCGGGCCCGCCCTGGTGGTCGATTTCTCCGCGCTGCCGGCGGCGCTCGGCGTCGTCGAGGCGAAGAATCTGGTGCGCGTCTCCCCGGCGGTCGACGGTCTCGAGGCGCGTCTCTCCGGTCGCCGCCTCGAGCTGACCGGCGAGTTCGCGCGCGAGACCGCCTATCGGGTGACGCTCGTTCCGACGCCGATCGAGGACCAAGAGGGGCGGCCGCTCGACCTCGCGGCGGTCAACGAGCTGGTGCTCGCCTTCCCACGCGCGCCGAGCTACCTGCGGGCGG
>WYBK01000288.1 GCA_011525905.1 Acidobacteriota bacterium | reverse complement strand
CTCGCCGACTGCGCCGCGGTCAAGCGACGGGTGCGCGCCCTCTGCGCCGAGCTCGACGACCGGGTGGTGCTGCCCAAGGAGAGCCCTTGGCTCACGGTGGTCGACGGCGACGAGGCGGTCGAGGTCCGCTACGCCGAGCGGGTCTACCGCCTGCCGGCGGCCGAGGTAGTGCGGCTGCCGCTCGCCAACACCTCGATGGAGCTATTGGCCCGCTTCTTCTGGGAGGCGGTCGCCGCGGGGCTCGACGGCGGCCACGTCCGGACGCTCACGGTCGCGATCGAGGAGACCGAGGGTCAGAGCTGCCGCTATCGCGCGGCGCTGCCCCGCTGACCTCGCTCGGGCCCGTCGGCGCCAGCGCGCGGCCCCGCCAGGGGGCGAGCCGGCCGCGGCGGTGGTCGGCGAGGGCCGCGGCCAGAGTCGCGGCGAGCAGCAGGGCGTCGGCCGGATAGAGCAGCGCGAGCCCCGGCCGTCCCGCCGCGCCACGGCCGAGCGCGGAGGCGACGGCGCCCCCCGCCCAGAGGAGGGCGGCCGCGGCCGGCGCGCCCACCGCGAGCGCCGCGAGGGCGGCGAGCGGCGGCGCGACCAGCAGCGCCCAGAGCGCCCAGGCGCGTCCGCCGAGCGGCGCGACGAACAGCGCGAGGTTGCGCCGCCAGCCGGTGAAGGCCGCACCCAGGCCTCGGTACATGCGCACCCGCAGCGCAGCGCCGGCCCGCCGGAAGCCGACGCGGAAGCCGGCGCGAGCGAGCGCGCGCGCCAGCTCGACGTCGTCGAGCGGCCGGCCGGCGAGCGCCGCCCAGCCGCCGATCCTCTCGAGCGCCGCGCGGCGCACCAGCAGGAACTGGCCGTTGGCGACCGGCGGGTCCGCCTCGCCGCGCGCCGCCGGACGCCAGTCGCCGAGCAGCGCGTCGAGCAGAGCGAAGACGGCGGGAACGAGCAGCCCCTCGCCGAGCCCGTGCGTCTCCTGGCGACCGGCGAGCGAGAGCGCGTCGAGCCGGTGCTCGGCCGCCGCGGCGTGCGCGCGTGCCGCCAGGTCGGCATCGTGGCGCGTGTCGGCGTCGGTCGAGAGCAGCCACTCCTCCGCGGCCCCCTCGGCGCCGACCGCCAGGGCGTGGACCTTGCCCCCCCAGCCGGCGGGCAGCGGCGGGGCGCGGCGGACCTCGAGCCGGCCGGAGGCCGCCGCGAGCCGGGAGAGGATTTCCGGCGTCGCGTCGCTCGAGTGGTCGTCGACGGCCACCACGCGCCCGGGCGTCGTCTGGGCCAGCAGCCCGGCGAGGCAGGGCTCGGCGTTCTCCTGCTCGTCACGCAGCGGCAGCAGGATCGCGGTCGCCGGCGGTCGCTCGAGCGGGGAAGGCAGCGGCGGCGCGCGCCGCCTCGCCCGGCCGACGCGGGCGCCCAGGCCCGCGAGCAGCAGGGCGAGCAGCGCCGCCGCCCAGGTCACGCGTCGCGTTCGAGCCGGAGCGCGAGCAACTGCTCGACCTCGCCGGGCGCGGGGAAGCGCCCGGTCTCGTGCTTCGAGTAGACGAGGGCAGCGCCGACGGCGACGTCGAAAACCCCGCCCGACCCCTTGATCAGCTCCGGCGCGACGCCGAACCGCTCTTCGATCGCGGCCGCGAGACCCGCGGCCCGTGGTCCGTAGTTTCAGACCACGCAGTATTCGATGGTGACTCTGGCGATGGTGACTCTGGCGCGGCTCACGTTGTCGTCGCTGCGTTCCTTCGCCATCCTGCCTCCTCAATCGTCCCGTCGGCCGGCACTCTCGTCGTGCGCCGGCGAATCGCCGCCGGCGACGCGGCCGACGAGCACGCCCGCCGAGAATCGGGGGTAGTAGTCGCGGATCCGCTCGAGGTCGGGCACGACCTCGACGTCGACGAAGCCCGCGGCGGTGAGCGAGGCGCGCCAGTGCCGCGGCTCGAGGAAGCCGTGGGTCGGGCGCAGCCCGGGCGCGGTCTCGACCGCCAGGAAGCCCTCGAAGATCTGGAAGACCAGATCGGCCGCCACCGGCTGTCCCGGGAAGAGGCGCAGGCACTCGCCGGCGACCAGCCAACCCCCGGGCGCGAGGGCTCCGGCGAGCTCGCCGAGCGCGCGCGGCAGCGAACGGGCGACGTGGAGCACGTTGACTCCGACGACCAGGTCGTAGCCGGGAGCGAACCCCTGCTCGGCGAGCGGCCGGTCGAGGTCGAGCGCCGCGAAGTGGAGCGGTGCGGCGGCGAAGCGCGATCGCAGCTCCCGCTCGGCTCGCCGTCGGAAGAAGGGCGAGGGCTCGGTCACGTCGTAGCGCGCCAGGTCGCCGAGCCGCCCGCGGGCGTCGAGCTCGCAGAGCAGCGCCGCGGTGGCGCTGCCCGCGCCGGCGCCGACCTCGAGCACTCGCGCGCCGGTCGCCGGCAGGCGGTTGGCGGCGGCGATCGCGGTCAGCCGGTTACTGATCGCGTAAACCGCGTTGCGATTGTGGAAGTAGGCGGTCCAGAGCCCGATCCGGCCGGCGCCGAAGAGCTCCTGCTCGCCGGTCGTGCCGCCGCGCGCCACCGCCGGCCAGGCCTCGGCCGCGGCGTCGAGCAGGTCGAGGGTGCGCGCCAGCTCGGGCTCGTGCTCGAAGCCGAGAGCGCGCAGCTCGGCGACCTCGCCCCGGCGCAACGGCGCCGGGGCCCGGTAGGCCGCGGGCTCCGTCGCCGAGCGCTCGAGAGAGCCGTCCGCGGCGAGCCGCTCGAGCAGCCAGCCGAGCGCCGGCAGGAACTTCGAGTCGAAGCCGCACGCGCGCGCCAGCTCTGCCTTGGTCCATGCGCCGCTCAGGAGCCGCGGCGCGAGCTCGAGCCGATGGGCGAGGTCGTAGGCGAGATCGAGCGCGTAGCGGTCGACCAGCTCGCAGGAGAGGTAGAAGTGCTCGTCGAAGAGCGCGGCCGGAATCTCGCCGAGCAGCTCGTCGGCGCGCGGGTCGCGCGGGGGTGGGGCGAAGGGGATCCGCACGGCGTTCGATTCTACGGCCTCGGGGACGGCGGAACGGCGCACGATAGGATGCCGGCGATGAGCGAGAGCGACCGGCGGAACGGTGGCAACGAGGGACGGATCGGCAGGATCGCCGGCCACGTGCGCGGCGTCCTCGAGGAGCTCGGGCTCGACCTGTCCGACCCGAATCTCGCGGAGACCGACCGGCGGGTGGCCAAGATGTACCTCGAGATGTTCCACGGGCTCGAAGAGGGGGCCGAGCCGGCGATCACCACGTTCCCGAACGAGGAGCGCTACAGCGCCATGGTGATGGAGAAGCGCATCCCGTTCTACTCGATGTGCGCCCACCACCTGGTGCCGTTCTACGGCCACGCCCACCTCGCCTACGTGCCCAACGACACGATCCTGGGGCTGTCGAAGTTCGCGCGCATCCTCGAGTTTTACGCCAAGCGGCCGCAGCTGCAGGAACGGCTGACCGAGCAGGTCGCCAACTACCTCGAGACCAGGCTGCGTCCTCAGGGGGTGATGGTCGTGGTCGAGGCACGCCATCTCTGCGTCGAGATGCGCGGCGTCAAGAAGCCGGGCGCGGTGACCGTGACCTCGGCGATCCGCGGCATCTTCCACCAGAAGCCGGTGCGCGAGGAGTTCCTCGACCTGCTGCGGGGGGGCGATGAGTGAGCGCGCGCGGCGCCGCGTCGAAGCGCCCGTCCCGCTCGTGGTCGCTGCGCTCGCGGTCGCCGCTCTCTGCGGGCCGCTCGCGGCGCCCGCCGCGGCGCGCCAGGCCGACGCGATCGACCTGTTCAATCCCCGGCTCTCCCCCGAGCTGGCCGGCTGGCTGATCGGGCCGTTCGGCCGCATGGCGTCGAAGGAGGAGGTTCGCGCCTTCACCGCGCTCGCCACGGACGAGGAGGCGCGCGAGTTCGTCGAGGCGTTCTGGGCGCGGCGCGACCCCGATCCCGAGCGGCCGGGCAACCCGGTGCGCGAGCTCGCCGAGACGCGCGTCACCGAGGCCGACCGCCGTTTCACGCAGGCCGGCTACCCGGGTCGGCGCACCGATCGGGGCAGCACCTTCGTGCTCTACGGCCAGCCGGAGAAGATCGAGTTCCTCCCCGGGGACTTCGTCGGCGACCCGGTGCTCGAGACCTGGACCTACGAGCGGGGCTCCGAGCCCGGCCTCGACGGCGAGAAGCCGAAGCGCCGCTACCGCTTCGAGCAGCGCGGCGACCTGACCGTCTTCTACGTCGAAGGGCTGCGCCGGCAGCGCCAGCGCGCGACCCCTCGCCCGTTTCCCTAGAAGCGGTAGCCGACCTCGAGCGTGGCGCGGTCACCGTCGAGGTCGTCGCCGGTCGACAGCTCGTACTCGCCGAACAGGTAGATGCGCAGCGGCAGCTGCACCGTTCCGGAAAGACGCAGCCACTGATTCTCCCGGTCGGGTCCGAAGGCCGCCTCGGCCAGCGTCGTCTGCGAGGCACCCAGCGTCAAACCGAGGTCGTGCCCGCCGCGGAACGCCCAGCGCGTCCGCAGGCTCGCCACGTACCCCTCGGCGGCGCCGCCCGAGTACCAGGAGAGATCGCCGCCGAGCAGCAGCGGCCGCCCGAAGCTCCCGCCCTTGAGCAGCGAGACGAAGGCCGAGGTGGTCGGGTCGTCGAGGTCGCGGGCGCGCTCGAGCCCGGCTCCGAGCGCGGCGCTCCAGCCGTCGCGCTGCCACTCGAGCGCCAGTCGCCCCCCCTCGCGGAAGAGTCGGGTAAAGACCTCCTCGGGCAGCGCCGGCCGGTTCTCCCAGGTGAGGTAGTTGCGTCGTTGGTCGTAGGAGAGCGTCGCGCGGAGCCGCCGGCCGAGGCGCAGCGAGCCAGAGATCGCGGCGTTGGTGACTTGGGAGGTCGAGCCGGCGGCATCGCGGCGCCAACCGCGATTGAGGTCGATCTCGGCGCGCTGGAAGAGCCACCAGCGCGAGCCGCCGCCGAAGCGGCTCTCGACGGTGACGAAGTCCCGGCTGACCTCCCCCTCCTCGGAGCGTTCGGAGGCGCCGCCGAGCAGGATCTCGGCGTAGGGGGAGTCGCCGTCGCGCGCCGTCACGAAGCGGAGGAAGGCGCCGTACTTCTCGCCCGCCGACTCGAGCCCGAGCTCGGTCAGATCGGGGCGCAGGCCGCCGAAGGCGCCGATCGCGAAACGACGGCCGAGCCGCAGCTCGCCGAGCAGCCCGTCGAGGTAGCCGAGGGACGAGAAGCCACCCGTCGCGAGCCGACCGAGCTGAAAGGCGAAGCGCCCCTCGGGCGGGTCGTAGAGGAGCGCGAGCTCGTAGAGGCGGTCCGAGCGCTGGCGCCGCTCGACCGAGGCGCCGTAACCGTCGCGGGTGACCTCGCGCGCGCGCAGACGGGCGCGCAGCTCGTAGGGCCGGCCGGCCAGGTCGCGCAGGCGCAGGCTCAGCCGCCCGAGGCTCTCGGTCGAGCTGCGCCCGAAGCCGGGGGAAAAGGTCCGGTAGCCGAGCGCGAAGACGCCGGAGGCGCTCGTGCGGGGTGCGCGGGCGTAGCCGGTGAGGTCATCGCCCTCGATCCGCACCGGCGGCGGGATCGGCAGGATCTCGACGATCCCCGGCGTCGCCGATCGGGCCTCGGGCGCCGGAGGCGTTTCGCCGCCGATGCGCACCACGCGGTCGCCCGGCCGCAGCTCCACGGCGGTCTCGAGCACCCGGCAGGAGGCGGAGTGCTCGGCGACGAAATCGACCTCGAGCTCGGCGACCCTCTCGCCGCCGCGCACCACGCGCAGCCGCGCGCCGACCGCGATGCCCTCGGCGCGGCCGGCGTCGAGGTAGACCGAGCTCGACGAGACGTAGCTCACCGCGATCGGCCGCGCGCCGGCCTGGCTGGCGCCCGCCACCGGCAGCAGCGTGGCGACCAGCGCCGCCAGGGCCACGGCGCGCCGGAGCGCGCGTGGCCTAGTCGTCGCCTTCGCCCGTCGGGTGGCAGCTGTAGCAGGCCTGGCTCTCATAGGTGTACCCCGCGACGTCGTCGTGCTTGGAGTCCATCTCGCTCTGGCGGTGCTCGTGGCAGCCGGTGCAATCGAAGACCGCGTAGCTGCCCGGCACGCCGTGGCAGTCGGAACAGGCCGACCACTTGTTGCGGTGCTTGCCGGAGTAGATCGGGAAGTAGTCGCCGTCGTGATCGAAGGTCGCGCCGTCCCAGCCCGCCGTGGTGTGGCAGCTGTCGCAGGTCGTCGGGAAGCCGGCGGCGGCATGGTTCGGATCGGACGTGCCGTCGTAGTCGCTCTGGTGGCAGGCGACGCAGGCGGTCGGCGTGCCGTCGTAGCCCGAGGCGTGGCAGGACTCGCAGGCGGTCGAGCGGTGGGCGCCGGTCAGCGGGAAGGGGGTCGCGTCGTGATCGAAGTCCGCGCCCTCCCAGGAGGCCGTGCTGTGGCAGGTCTGACACGAGGTGGGGAAGCCCGCTTGCGCGTGGTTCGGGTCGGTCGTGCCGTCGTAGTCGTCCTGGTGGCAGGAGACGCAGGCGGTCGGCGTGCCGTCGTAGCCCGAGGCGTGACAGGACTCGCAGGCGACCGACTGGTGGGCGCCGGTGAGCGGGAAGCCGGTGGCGCCATGGTCGAAGCTGGCGTCCCAGGACGCGGTGGTGTGACAGTTCTGGCAGCCGGTGGGGAAGCCCGCGGTGGCGTGATTCGGGTCGGTCGTGCCGTCGTAGTCGTCCTGGTGGCAGGAGACGCAGGCGGTCGGCGTGCCCTCGTAGCCGGAGGCGTGGCAGCTCTCGCAAGCGGTCGAGCGGTGGGCGCCGGTCAGCGGGAATCCGGAGGCGTCGTGGTCGAACGCGGCGCCGTCCCAGGAGGTCGTGGTGTGGCAGGTCTGGCAGGAGGTGGGAAAGCCCGCCTGGGCGTGGTTCGGGTCCTTCGTGCGGTCGTAGTCGTCCTGGTGGCAGGAGACGCAGGCGGTCGACGTGCCGTCGTAGCCGGAAGCGTGGCAGGTCTCGCAGGCGACCGAGCGGTGGGCGCCGGTCAGCGGGAAGCTGGTCGCGTCGTGGTCGAAGGAGGCGCCCTCCCAGCCGGCAGTCGTGTGGCAGCTCTGGCAATTGGTGGAGAAGCCGGCGGCCGCGTGGTCGGGGTCACGGGTGTCGTCGTAGTCGTCCTGATGGCAGGAGACGCAGGCGGTCGGCGTGCCGTCGTAGCCCGCAGCGTGGCAGGACTGGCAGTCGACCGAGCGGTGCTGTCCGGTCAACGGGAAGATGGTGGCGTCGTGGTTGAAGCTGGCCTCGTCCCAGCCGTTGGTCGAATGGCAGACCTCGCAGGTCAACGGGAAGCCGGACTGCGCGTGATTCGGATCACGCGTGCGGTCGTAGTCGTCCTGGTGGCAGGAGGCGCAGGCCATCGGCGTGCCGGCGTAGCCCGACTGATGGCAGCTCTGGCAATCGACCGTGCGATGCGCGCCGGTCAGCGGGAAGCGCGAGGCGTCGTGGTCGAACGACGACGTGCTCCAGGTCGTGGTGCCGTGGCAAGACTGGCAGGTGGTGGGAAAGCCGGCCTGGGCATGGTTCGGGTCGCGCGTGCCGTCGTAGTCGGGGCGGTGGCAGGAGTAGCAGTCGCGCGGTGTGCCGGCGTAGCCCTGGGAGTGGCAGCTCTCGCAGGCGGCGGAGCGGTGGGCGCCGGTGAGCACGAAGCCGGTCTCGTCGTGGTCGAAGCCGCTGCCGCGCCAGGAGGTCGTGTCGTGGCAGCTCTGGCAGCGTGTCGAGAGCCCGGCCCGGACGTGGTCGGGATCGCGCGCCCGCTCGTAGTCGGACCGATGGCAGGAGACGCAGTCGCTCGGCGTTCCGGTGTAGCCGCCCGCGTGGCACTCCTCGCAGTCGAGCGCGCGGTGGGCGCCGCTCAGCGGAAAGCCGGATCGCGCGTGGTCGAAGACCGCCCCCGCCCAGCTCGTGCCGGCATGACAGGCCTGGCACTCGGTGGGGAAGCCCGACGCGACGTGGTCGGGATCGCGGGTGCCCTCGAAGTCCTGCCGGTGGCAGGAGTAGCAATCCGCCGCCGTCGCCTGGTAGCCGTTGCGGTGGCAGTCGGCGCAATCGATCGCCGAGTGGGGCCCGGTGAGCGGGAAGCGTGCGGTGTGCCGGAAACCGGGGGCGCTCCAGCCGCGGGTGACGGCGACGTGACACTGCAGGCAATCGGTCGAGAAGCCGCGGTGAGGCGGCTCGGTTGCGGCGCGGAAGTCCTCGTGGTGGCAGCTCATGCAATCGGTCGGCGTGCGCGAGTACTGCTGCGGGGGCTGCCCGCCATGGCAAGAGTCGCAATCGACGCGGGCATGGCCGGCGAGCAGCGGGAAGATCGTGCTGCCGTGGGCCCGGAAGAGGTCGTCGCGGGCGTCCCACCTGCGCGTGTCGTGGCAGCGCGCGCAGTCGAGGCCGAGCTCGCCCGCATGGGCGTCCTGGTGGCAGTCCTGGCAGGCGGTCGCGACGCGCGAGAAGACCGGGTCGCGGTGACAGTCACCGCAAGCGGCGGTCGCGTGCGCTCCCTCGAGCCGGAAACCGACCGAGTCGTGCCGGAAGCGGGCGTTCGCGGCGAGCTCGCGCCAGTCGTGCGTCGAGTGGCAGTCGGCGCAGGGAATCTGGAGATGGCCGTGCGGGCTCCCCTGGGCGGCCGGGGCGGGGGCGGCACCCGCCAGCAGCGCGAGCGCCAGCCCGGCGATCCAGGCGGCGGGCCTCGCGGGCCGCTCGCGCTCGGGCTCCGGGTCGCCGCCGAAGCGGATTCCGGAGGCCCGCAACAGGTCGAAGGGGGGCTCGCCGCCGATCAGCACGAAGACCTGGTCGTTGGCGATCTCCTCGCGGCGGCCGGCGACGCGCAGCGACACGCGTCCGGGCTCGATCGCTGCGACCTCGGAGTCGAAGGCCGCCCGGACCTTGCCGCGGCGGATCAGGGCCGCGATCGCATCCTGATTCTTCTTCTTGATGCGCAGGAACGAGCTCTTGCGGTAGGAGATCGTCACCCGGTTGCCCGGCTGCCGGGCGAGGCCGATGGCGGCCTCGACGGCGCTGTCGCCGCCGCCGACCACGAGCAGGTCGAGGCCGCGCCAGGAGGCGGCGTCGCGCAGCTGGTAGGCGACCTTCGCGAGGTCTTCGCCCGGCACTCCGAGCCGGCGTGGAGTGCCCCGGCGCCCGAGCGCGAGAACGACGTGACGGGCGTGGTGGGCCAGCTTCCCGGTGGTCACGACCAGCGACTCGCCCTGGCGCTCGAGCCGCTCGAAGCGCTCGCCGTGGCGCACGTCGAGGCGTCGCCGGCGGACCTCGGCGGTCAGCAGCTCGAGCAGCTCCTCCTTCGAGTACTCCTCCCTCTCGAGCGCGCCGCCCCCGGGCAGGGCGATCGGCCGGGTCAGCACCAGCTTGCGGCGCGGGAACTGCAGGATGGTGCCGCCCAGCTCCTTCTCCTGATCGACGAGGCGGACTGCGAGACCACGCTCGGCGGCGGCGAGCGCTGTCGCCAGCCCGGCCGGGCCGGCGCCGACGACGAGCACGTCGACCTCGCCCGGGGCGACGGCGCGGCGCGCCCCCGCGAGCGACCTGCGCACGATGGTCTCGGTCACGGCGACCCCCTGTTCGATAGCGTTGCGGATGAGCGCGATACCGGAGAGCTCGCCCGCGACGAACACCCCCGGCACCGTCGTCTCGGCCTCGTCGGTGAGCAGGGGCACGTCCCGGCGCCCCTTGAGATCGCCGAGCCCGATCTCGATCGCGCCGACCGGGCAGGCGTCGGCGCAGCGGCCATGGCCGACGCAGCGCAGCCCGTTGATCACGACGGCGATGCCGCCGACGACGCCGAGCACGTCCCCCTCGGGGCAGGCGCGCACGCAGGAGCCGCAGCCGATGCAGCGGCGCGGATCGACGAACGGAAACTGCGCCACCGGCCGGTCGATGCCCAACGCCCGTGCCTCGGCCAGGCGGCCCCGGTCGGCGGCGCGGCGGCGGCGGAAGGCGACCGCGTAGGGGAGCACGACCGCGGCGGCGACCAGCGCGGCGAGGAGCCAGAGGCGCGCGCCCTCGAGCGCGAAGAGCCAGCTCACGCCGGACCTCCGGAGAGCGCGTGCGCCGCGGCGACCGGCACGGCGGCTCCCTGCTCGGCCGGCGAGTGGCAGCCGGCGCAGTCGAACGGCAGCGGGCGGTAGCGGACGATCGACTCGCCGGCGACCGACTCCGCCCGGTGGCAGCCGGCGCAGGCGACTCGCGCGTGCGCGCCGTCGAGCGCCCAGCGGGCGTCGCGTCCGTGGTCGAAGCCGACGGTCGGCCGGAACCCGTCGACCGAGTGGCAGCGCTCGCAGGCGGTGACGCCGCCGCGCGCGAGCTGCCCGGCGTGAACGTCGCGATGGCAGCCGGCGCAGTCGCGCGGCAATCCGGAGAGCCGCGCCGGCGCGGCCGCCGACTGGTCGGCGTGGCAGCCGGCGCAGGCGAGCGCGGCATGGCGCCCGGTGAGCGGCAGACGCGTCCGGTCGTGGTCGAAGCGGACCGTGCGCCAGTTCGAGACGTCGTGGCAGCTCGCGCACCCCTCGCTCCCGGCGTAGCGATCCAGCCGCCCCTCGTGAGGATCGCGATGGCAGTCGATGCAGGCGGCAGCGGCATAGCGGAAGCGGCGCGTGCGACCCGCTTCCCGGCGCGCGAAGGGCGCCGGTAGCTCGGCGAGGGCGACCTCCTGGTGACAGGCGAAGCAGGGAACCGCGCCGTGCGCGCCTGTGAGCGGGAAGGCGCTGCGGGCGTGCTCGCCGATGCCGAAGCGCGCCGGCACGAAGCCTTCGACGCCGTGGCAGTCGGCGCACGCGCCGCCGGTCGCGGCGCGAGCGAGCTGGCCGGCATGGGGGTCGCGATGGCAGGTCTCGCAGCGCGCGAAGCCGGGGATGCGCAGCGCCCGGCCCGCGGTGTGGCAGTCGGCGCAAGCCACCGGGCCGTGACGGCCGGCGAGCGGATAGGCGGTGCGGGAGTGGTCGAATCCGCGGCCGCCGTCGGTCGCTCGCGCGCCGCGGAAGCTGGCGGTCGCGTGGCAGTCGGCGCAGTCGGCGCCGAGACGTCCCCGGTGGGGGTCGGCGTGGCAGTCGCCGCAGCCGGGCAGCTGGCCGCCGGCGAACTGGCCGAAGAGGAGGGAGCGCTCGCCGGCGGGGGCCGGCTCTGCGCCCGGGTCCCGGTGGCACTCGCCGCAGGCCACGCGGGCATGCGCTCCGTCGAGCGGGTAGCGGGTGCGCGCGTGGTCGAAGCCGGAGGCGGGGCGGAAGCTCTCCTGCCCGTGACAGTCGGCGCAGCCCACGGTGCGCGCCGAACGGTGCGGGTCGTCGTGGCAGGACGCGCAGACGGAAGCCAATCCGAGATGGGTGCGGGTGAGGTCGAGCTCGGACTCGAGCGTCGCCAGCGCGGGGTCGACGCGGTCGGCGCGATGACAGGCGGCGCACTCGAGGCGCGCATGGCGCCCCTCGAGCGCCCAGCCGGTGTCGGCGTGCTCGAAGGACTCGCGCCCGCCGGGGAAGTGGACGAGCTCGAACTCGCGGCCGTTGTGCTCCGAGTGGCAGCGCTCGCACGTGCGGTGGTCCGGGCGGGCGTGCAAGCCGAGCCCGCTCTCGACGCGGGCGGCGAGCGCGCGATGGCAGTCGAGGCAGAGCGCCGGCTCGACGCCCTCGCCGGCGCGGTGACAGGAGAAGCAGTGGCGCCCCCCCTCGAGGGCGGCGTGAGGCGCCGAGAGCGGCCCCGGGGAGATCTGGGCGGAGAGCGCGGCGGTCGTCGCGACCATCGCCAGGACCCTGGTCAGCCCGCGGGCGAGCGCACCCGGCGGTCTCATCTCCCGCCCAGCGCGTAGCCCGTCGCCCAGGCGACCGCGACGTGGACGGCGGCGAAGAGGTACATCAGCAGAGCGAAGGGCTTGTGCGCGACATGCCAGTAGTGGAAGAGCTCGTGCAGCCGCTGCCAGAGGCCGAGGCGGCGCTGCAACAGCGCCCGGTCACGGGCCACGCGGGCGATGCGAACGAGCGCCGCGCGGGGCGCCGCGCGGTGCGCGCGGCGGAAGCGGGCCAGACGGCGCCGGAAGCGCAGGGGCTCGAGCGCCAGCGAGACCAGGGCGCCGGTCAGCGAGCGCAGCTGCGCTTCGCCCGGTTCACCGACCAGCTCGGCCAGCTCGCGCGGGGATACGCCGAGCTCCCGTTCCAGGCGCGCCGCCAGCTCCGCGTCGAGCCGCCGCGCCTCCTGGAGGGAGAGCTCGTCGCCGGCGGAAGTGCGCGGCAGCTGGGCGTAGAGGAAGCGTCCGAGGACGCCGGAGAGCGCGACCGCGATCATCGACCAGAAGGCGATGGCGATCAGGCCGCCGACCTTGAGCGCCGAGTGCAGCAGGATCCAGAGCGGCCCGACGATGCCGCACCAGATGTGGAAGTCGAGCCAGCCCGCGAGGCTCCCGGCCCGACGCAGCACCGGCGCGCGCTTGCGCACCGAGTAGACCAGCATGACCGCCATGGTCGTGAGCCCGGCGATGCCGTAGAGCCTTCCGAGCTCGCCGCCCGGCTTGAGCTCCCAGTGCAGCGGGTGACGGGGCCGCTCGACCAGCGGCAGCGCGTAGTAGCCGCGACCGTGCCAGGCGAGCGCGCCGATCAGCGAAAAGCTCGCGAGGTAGAGCAGCACCAGGATTGCTCCGCGCATTCGACCGGTTCCGTCCCTCTTTCCCGCCCGCGTGGGGCGACTTGCGGTTCCGCGCACCCTAGCGGCGCGTTCTCACTCCGGCTAGCGACGCTTCCGCAAGCCGGCGATGGAGGCGTGCACTCGCCAGCGGCACACGCGAGGTGGAGAAACGGCGCTGTCGTCGAACCGGTGCTCCGAGGACTCGGACAGTCGGCGCGGCCGCCGGGAACAGCCCGTCGACGCACGATCCCCGGGCGTTCGCCGCGCTGAGCTAGACTGCGACCCCGCGACGATCGGGCGGGTTCGCGGCAGCCGTGGAGTGTGCAGCGCTCCACGCGGAAACCGGGGCGACAGAGGCGGAGCGCGGATGAGGCGAGAGGGGAGACCGGAGGGCCCGGCGGCGGCCGGAGAGCGGCGATGACCCGAGCGATCTTCCTGGGCAGCGGCATCGCCCTGCCGGAGCGTGTGGTCGACAACGCGACGCTCGCGCGGGTGATGGAGACGAGCGACGCCTGGGTTCGGGAGCGCAGCGGCATCGAGACCCGTCGCTTCGTGGAGAAGGGGGTCGGCGCCTCGGACCTCGGGGCGGAGGCGGCGCGCGCGGCGCTCGTCGACGCCGGAGTCGAGCCGGGCGAGGTCGACTACCTGGTCTGCGCGACCATGACGCCGGACCACTACTTCCCGGGCAGCGGCACGCTGATCCAGCAGAAGGCGGGCATCCCGCCGATTCCCTCGCTCGACTTGCGCCAGCAGTGCGCCGGCTTCGCCTACGGCCTGCAGATGGTCGACGCGCTGGTGCGCGCGGGCGTCGCGCGCACGGTGCTGCTGGTCGGCACCGACGTCCACAGCGCCCTGATGCCCTTCTCGGAGGCGACCTGGGCGGCGATCGAGGCGCGCTCGCGCGAACCGATTCCGCGCGAGGACTGGGAGTGGAACACACGCTTCCGCCACCTGCTGGTGCTCTTCGGCGACGCCGCCGGCGCCTTCGTCTTCCGCGCCGGCGACGGCGATTCCGGGCGCGGCATCCTCGGCGCCGAGCTCTATGGCGACGGCGAGGCGAAGGAGATCCTGCACATTCCCGGCCTCGGCTCGGGGCGCCGCCCCTTCGTCACCGCCGAGGCGATCGCGGCGGCCGACACCTTCCCGGTCATGGCCGGCAAGCAGGTGTTCAAGCTCGCGGTCACCAAGATGCCGGAAGTCACCCGGTCCCTGCTCGCGCGCTGCGGCTTAGGGCTCGACGACCTCGATCTCCTGGTCATGCACCAGGCGAACCTGCGGATCAACGAGGCGGCGCAGAAGCAGCTCGGACTGCCCGACGAGAAGGTCTTCAACAACATCCAGAAGTACGGCAACACCACCTCGGCGACGCTGCCGCTCGCCTTCCACGAGGCGCGTCTGGCGGGCCGCGTGCGCGAGGGCTCGCTCGTCGCCTTCACCGCGCTCGGCGCCGGCCTCCACTGGGGCTCCGTCCTCCTGCGCCTCTGACGCGCGCCGGCCGTTGTGACCGCCCGCGCAGCGCCGCGGCGCGGAGTCGTGTTAATTTCAGAGTAACCACTGGACTCATGCGAAGGAGCGAGCCATGAAGCGAGCGGCGATCGTGTCGGTTGTGTTGATCGGGCTGGTCGGGGCGACCGGCTGCGTGTCGAAGAAGCGCTTCGAGGAGAGCGAGGCGCGTCTGGCGGCCTGCGAAGGGGAGCGCCAGCAAGCGGTCTCGGCCGCGGCCTCCTGCCAGGAGCAGGCGCAGATGGAGGCGCAGCGCTGGCAGGAGCTTTCCGAGGCGATCACCCAGGAGGCGCCGGCGGTGCTGTCGACCATCCAGGCCGAGAAAGAGGTCTTCCTGCAGCAGCTGCCGGAGGCCGTGCGCACCCAGGTCGATTCCTACCTCGAGAAGTTCGCCTCCGACGTCAAGAAGGCCTTCGCGCTGATGCGCGAGCAGAACGAGAAGATGGCGCTGCGGCTCG
>WYBK01000287.1 GCA_011525905.1 Acidobacteriota bacterium | reverse complement strand
GCCTCCTTGGTGATCACCACGTCGTGGGCGTGGCTCTCCTTGAGGCCGGCGGCGGTGATGCGCAGGAACTGCGTGCGCGTGCGCAAGTCGTCGATCGTCGCGGCGCCGGCGAGGCCCATGCCGCTGCGCAGGCCGCCGGTGATCTGGGGGAGCATGACGTGCACGCTCCCCTTGTGCGGCACCATCCCTTCGATTCCCTCCGGCACCAGCTTCGACAGCGGCACGCCGCCGTCCTGGAAGTAGCGGTCGGCGCTGCCGCGCGCCATCGCGGAGAGCGAGCCCATGCCGCGATAGGCCTTGTAGGTCCTGCCCTGGTAGAGGATGGTCTCGCCGGGGCTCTCCTCGGTGCCGGCGAAGAGCGAGCCGATCATCACCGCGCCGGCGCCGGCGGCGATCGCCTTGGTGACGTCGCCCGAGAACTTGACGCCGCCGTCGGCGATCACCGGCACGTCGTGCTCGGCGGCGGCGCGCGCGCAGTCCTGGATCGCCGTGATTTGCGGTACCCCGGCGCCGGTGACCACGCGCGTGGTGCAGATCGAGCCGGGGCCGATGCCGATCTTGACGCAGTCGGCGCCCCGTTCGATCGCCGCGCGCGTCGCTTGCGCGGTGGCGACGTTGCCGACCATCAGCGCCACGTCGGGGAAGCGCTCCCGCAACTTGGCGGCGGCCTCGAGGACGCCCGCGCTGTGGCCGTGCGAGGAGTCGAGCACCAGGACGTCGACCTTGACGTCGACCAGCGCGCGCGCCCGGTCGAGGTAGTCGCCCGCCGCGCCCACCGCGGCGCCCACCCGCAGGCGGCCCAGGTCGTCCTTGCAGGCGCCCGGGTACTCGATCATCTTCTGGATGTCCTTGACCGTGATCAGGCCCTTGAGGTTGCCGTCGAGGTCGACCACCAGCAGCTTCTCGATCTTGTGCTGGTGCAGAAGCTCCTTGGCCTCGTCGAGCGTCGTCCCCTCGGGCACCGTGACCAACCGCTCCTTGGTCATCAGGTCGGCGATCGTCCGGTTCGGGTTGCTCTCGAAGCGCAGATCGCGATTGGTCAGGATGCCGACCAGCCGGCCGGCGTCGTCGGTCACCGGCACCCCCGAGATCTTGAAGCGGGCCATCACGTCGAGCGCTTCCGAGATGCGCTGCTCCGGCCGCATGGTGACCGGGTCGACGATCATCCCGGCCTCCGAGCGCTTGACCTTGTCGACCTCCTCGGCCTGCAGGTCGATCGGCAAGTTCTTGTGGACGATGCCGATGCCGCCCTCCTGGGCGAGCGCGATCGCCAGGCGCGACTCGGTCACCGTGTCCATCGCGGCCGAGAGGATCGGGATGTTCAGCCGGATGTCCCGGCAGAGGCGGGTCGAGAGATCGACGTCGTTCGGATGGACCTCGGAGTAGCCGGGGACGATCAGGACGTCGTCGAAGGTGAGGGCTAGACGGGGGGCGTTGGCGTCATGGCTCATGGGGGTCGCGGCGGGGTCGGAGCGGCTCCGGGCGGCGGGGCCGGGGAGACCCTATCAGAGGTAGGATCGGCGCCCAAACCCAGACACCCGGAGGAGAGACGAGATGAACCGGAAGATCGCGATCGGACTCGCTTGCGCGCTCGCCTGCGGCGCCTTCTCGGCCGCCGCGCAGCAGGGCGGCGAGCCGCAGATGTCCCCCGAGCAGCAGCAGGCGATGGAGGCGATGATGAAGGCGATGACTCCCGGCCCGCAGCACCAGCACCTGGCGAAGTCGGCCGGGAATTGGGACTTCCTCGGCAAGTTCTGGACCGAGCCGGGAGCGCCGCCGCAGGAGTCGAAGGGGGCCTCGACCCGCGAGCTGATGCTGGGCGGCCGCGTGCTGCGCGAGAGGGTCACGAGCAACGTCATGGGCATGCCCTTCGAGGGGTTCGGCATGACCGGCTTCGACAACGTCACCGGCCGCTTCTGGGCCACCTGGAACGACAACATGTCGACGGGCGTGATGCTCTCCTACGGCACCTGTGACGCCGAGATGAAGCGTTGCGAGTTCGAAGGCAGCTACCCAGATCCGCTCACCGGCAAGATGAAGAAGAACCGGATGGTCTCGGAGCACCACGGCGATCACGAGGTGATGCGCAGCTACGAGGCGGGGCCCGACGGCAAAGAGGTCCTGACCATGGAGCTCGAGTTCAAGCGGAAGCAGGAGTGAGGCCCGCCGCGCCGGCGCCCGCCGCGATCGAGGAGGCGCGCGAGAGTATCGCCGTCCGCCTCGCCGAGCTCGACGTCGCCGCGCTGGCCGCCGAGCTGGTCCGGCGGCCGAGCCATCCGGGCCTGCCCCGCCAAGAGGAGGCGGTGGCCCGCGCGCTGGCTGCCTGGCTCGGGTCGCGCGGCGTCGCCAGCGACCTCGACGAGGCCGCTCCCGGGCGACCCAATCTGATCGCCCGCGTCGCCGGCGCCCGACCGGGGCGGCGGCTCCTGCTCTGCGGTCACACCGACACCGTGCCACTCAACGCCGGGCGCGCCGGCGACGGCTTCTCGGGAGAGATCCGCAACGGCCGCCTCTTCGGGCGAGGCGCCGTCGACATGAAGGGTCCGCTCGCCGCCATGGCCTGCGCGCTCGTGGCCGCCGGCGGCGAGCTGCCGGCCGGCGAGCTGATCCTGGCCGCCGTGGTCGACGAGGAGATGGAGTCGCTCGGGGCGGAGCGGCTCGTCCGCTCGAGCCTCGCCGCCGACGGCGCCATCGTCGGCGAGCCGACCGGCAACCGGGTCGCGCTCGGCCACAAGGGGCTCGAGTGGCTCGAGATCGAGCTCGAGGGCCGGGCGGCGCACGGCGGCACGCCGGAGCGAGGGGTCAACGCGGTCGTCGCCGCCGCGCGCTTCGTCGCCCGGGTGGAGGAGCGGCTCCAGCCCCGGCTGGCCGCGCGCCGGCACCCGCTGCTCGGGGCGCCCACGCTCAACTTCGGGACGATCGGCGGTGGTGACCAGCCGTCGACGGTCGCCGCCCGCTGCCGTCTGACGCTCGATCGCCGCACCGTCCCGGGTGAGAGCTACGAAAGCGTGCTCGGCGAGCTCGCCGAGCTGCTGCGCGAGGTCGCGGAGGAGTTGCCGGGAATCTCGACCCGGATCGGCCGGATGGCGGGGGGCATGGCGTCGATGGAGCACGGCCCGTTGGTCACCGCGGCCGACCACCCGTTGGCGCGGGCGGCCTTCCGGGCGCGACGGCGGTTCGAGGGGGAGGCGGGGGAGCCGATCGCCTTTCCCGCCTGGACCGACGGCGCGCTGCTCGCCACCTTCGGTGGGCTGCCGACGATCGTCTGGGGGCCGGGCGACCTCGCTCTCGCGCACGCTCCCGAAGAGTCGATCGAGATCGCCGAGCTCGAGCGCGCCGCGCGCCTCTACGCGGAGGCGGCGCTCCTCTTCTGCGCGGGCGCCGAGACTTGAGGCTGCGCGTTCCACATACCTGGGCGCTGCTGTTCGGGCTGGTGGCGCTGGCGGCGGCCGCCACCTGGGTACTGCCCGCCGGCGAGTTCGAGCGGCGCGAGGTCGGCGGGCGCGCGCTGGTCGACGCGGAGAGCTTCCGCCCCCTGCCGCGCACCCCGGCGGGCTTCGACGACCTGCTGCTCGCCTTCCCGCGCGGCCTCGCCGAGACCGCGCCGATCGTCTTCTTCATCTTCCTGATCGGCGGCGCCTTCGGGGTGCTCGGGGCCACCGGCGCGCTCGAGGCGGCGATCGCCGGAGTGGTCTCGGCGGCGCGCGGCCGCGCCGGGCTCGTGCTGCCGAGCCTGACCCTGCTGTTCGCTCTCGGCGGCGGCTCGATCGGCATGGCCGAGGAGACGCTGCCCTTCCTGCCCGGCCTGGTGCTGCTCGCGCGCCGGCTGGGCTACGACGAGGTGATCGGCGGTGCGATCGCGCTCGCCGGTGCCGGCGCCGGGTTCGCGGGAGCTTTTCTCAACCCCTTCACGGTCGGCGTCGCCCAGGGGATCGCCGGCCTGCCCCTCTTCTCGGGCCTCGGCTTCCGCCTGGGCGTCTGGGCGTCCCTCTCGCTCGCCACCTGCCTCTACCTGCTCTGGGCCGCGCGCGGCCATCGGCTCCCCGCCGATGCGGTCGGCGTGGCTGCGCAGGCCGAGCCGATGGGCCCGCGCCGCGCGCTGGTGCTCGCGGCGCTCGGCGCGACGCTCGCTCTCGTCGTCGTCGGCTCGCTGCGCTGGGGGTGGGGGCTCGTCGAGCTCTCGGGCCTCTTCCTCGCGCTCGGCGTCGTCGCCGGAGCCGTCGGCGGGCTCGGCGTCGACCGGACCGCCGAGAGCTTCGTCGCGGGCGCCCAGTCGCTCGCCGGGGCGGCGCTGGTGGTCGGGCTGGCGCGCGGCATCCTGGTGGTGCTCGACGGCGCCCGCACGACCGACGCCGTCCTCCACGAGCTGGCGCAGCACGTCCGCGGCCTGCCGGCGGGCGCCACTGTGATCGGCCTCTACGCCGTCCAGGTCGCCTTGAACGTCGTCGTCCCTTCCGGCAGCGGCCAGGCGGCGCTCTCGATTCCGATCCTCGCGCCTCTCGGCGACCTGGTCGGCGTCACCCGTCAGACCAGCGTCCTCGCCTACCAGTTCGGCGACGGCTTCTCGAACGTCGTGACGCCGACCTCCGGCTACTTCATGGCCGGCCTGGCGCTGATCGGCGTGTCCTGGACCCGCTGGATGCGCTTCATGCTGCCGCTGTTCGGGATCTGGCTACTGCTCGGGCTGGGCTTCCTGCTGCTGGCGCACGCCGTGCGGCTGGGGCCGTTTTGAGGAGGTGCCGCCTCGTGCTCGATGTCCAGGCGCGCGGCGCCGCGGCCCCTGATCGGGGACATGAAGCTCCGCTTCGTGTCCCCGTCGCCTGGTGGGCCGGCGCTGGGACGGCGTCACGGCCCTTGCTCGGGGACATGAAGCTCCGCTTCGTGTTCCCGTCCTCCGGCAGGCCGGCGCTGGAACGGGGACACGTACCCAGCTGCGCTGGGAACATGTCCCCGAGCCGGCGTTCGATGTCCCCGGTCGGGCGATGCGAGGTGGAGCCGACCTGATGGTTCGCTTCCCGGAGACTTCCGTCTTCCTGCGCCGCCTCGACCGCGACCTGCCGGTGGCGGTCGCCGCCGAGGGGAGCTGGATCGTAGGGGCCGACGGACGCCGCTGGCTCGACGCTTCCGGCGGCGCCGTCGTCGCCAACCTCGGCCACGACCTCGACGACGTCGCCGAGGCGGTCGCCGAGCAGATCCGCACGCTCGGCTACGTCAACGGCACCCAGTTCACGACGCGCGCGGCCGAGGATCTGGCCGTCGAGCTGGCGCGACGGCTGCCCGAAGAGCTCGCTTACGTCTACTTCCTGTCGAGCGGCTCGGAGGCGATCGAAGCGGCGATCAAGCTGGCGCGGCAGTACCACGTCGAGCGGCGCGAGGGAGGGCGGACGCGGCTGATCGCGCGCGTCCCCTCCTACCACGGCAACACGCTGGCGGCGCTGGCGCTCTCCGGCCGGGAGCACTACCGCGCGCTCTACGCCCCCTGGCTGATCGAGGTCGACCGCGTTCCCGCTCCCGATCCCCTCCGCCGCCCGGCCGCTCCCGGGACCACCGGCGAGGCGGTCGAGGCCGAGATCCTCCGGTCGGGTGCCGACCGCGTGGCGGCCTTCGTCGCCGAACCGGTCGGCGGCTCCTCGGCCGGAGGCGTCGTGCCGCCGCCGGAGTACTGGCCGCGCGTCGCCGAGGCCTGCCGCCGCCACGGCGTGCTCTGGATCGCCGACGAGGTCCTCTGTGGCCTCGGCCGGACCGGGCGCTGGTTCGCCTTCGAGCGCTTCGGCGTGGTGCCGGACATCCTCGTGCTCGGCAAGGGGCTGAACGCCGGCGCACTGCCGCTCTCGGCCGTCGTCGCACGGCGCGAGATCGTCGAGACGGTCGCCGCCGGCCGGGGCGCTTTCGTCCACGCGCAGACCTACTCCCATCACCCGGCGGCCTGCTCCGCCGGCCTGGCGACCCTGCGGCGGCTCGAGAAGGACCGCCTGGTCGAGCGCGCGGCGGCGCTCGAGCCGGCGCTGCTCGCCGCGCTGGAGCCGCTGGCCGAGCACCCGGCGGTCGGCGACGTGCGCGGCGTCGGCCTGCTCGCCGCGGTCGAGCTGGTCGCCGACCGGCGAACCCTGGCGCCCTTCCCGCGCTCGGAGCGGATGGCCGAGCGGCTGGCCGAGGCCGCGTTCGACGAGGGGCTGGTGGTCTGGCCGAACGCCGGCAACGTCGATGGCGTCGTGGGCGATCTCGTGGTGGTCGCGCCGCCGTTCACGGTGACCGAGGCCGAGCTGGGCGAGATCGGCGCGCGGCTCGCGCGCGCCTTGCGACGCCTGCGGCCCGCGTGAAACGCTTTCCTTCTCGATGAGCGCGCCCCGTCACGGCGGCGACCGGGTCGCCGAAGTCCTCGAACGCCAGGGCGTGCGCACGCTGTTCACGCTCTGCGGCGGGCACATCTCGCCCATTCTGGTCGCCGCGAAGGCGCGCGGTCTCGCGGTCATCGACACCCGCCACGAGGCCGACGCAGTCTTCGCCGCCGACGCCACCGCCCGGCTGACCGGCACCGTCGGCGTCGCCGCGGTCACCGCCGGCCCCGGGCTGACCAATACCGCGACCGCCGTCCAGAACGCGGCGATGGCCCAGTCGCCGGTCGTGCTGCTCGGTGGCGCGACCGCGACCATCCTGAAAGGACGGGGCTCCCTCCAGGACATCGATCAGCAGGCGCTGGCGGCGCCGCTCTTCAAGTGGCAGGCGAGCGCCCGCACGGTCGGCGATCTGGCGCCGCTGGTCGAGCGGGCTCTCTGGGTGGCGCGCGAGGGGGTGCCCGGGCCGGTCTTCGTCGAGTGCCCGGTCGACCTGCTCTATCCCGAGACGACGGCGCGCGCCTGGTACGGCGTCGAGCCGAAGCCGGGGGAGCGGCCGCCGTCGCTCGCCAAGCGGCTCGAGCGGCTCTACCTCGCGCGTCACCTGCGCCGCATCTTCCGCGACCGGGTCGAAGCGCGGGCAGCGGCCGGTGCGCCGTCTCCACCCCTACCTCCCGCGGGTGCCGTCGCCCGCGCGCGCCGCGCGCTCGCGCGGTCGTCCCGTCCGGTCGTCGTGGTCGGCAGCCAGGCGACTCTGGCGGCGGGCGAGCTCGACGAGCTGGCGGGCGCGCTCGAGGCGGTCGGCGCCCCGGTCTGGCTCTCGGGGAGCGCGCGCGGCCTGCTCGGCGCCGAGCACCCCCTGCTCTTCCGCCACCGGCGCAAGGAGGCGTTGCGCGAGGCGGACCTGGTGCTGCTCGCCGGCGTCCCCTGCGACTTCCGGCTCGACTACGGGCGCTCGATTCCCCGGCGGACGACGCTGGTCGCCGCCAACCGGAGCGAGGCGGACCTGGCGCTGAACCGCCGCCCGACGATCGGCGCGCTGGGCGACCCGGCGCTCTTCCTGCGCGCCCTGGCGCACGGCGCCCCGCCGTCCGAACGGCGAGAGTGGCTCGCGACGCTGCGCCGGCGGGAGGCGGAGCGCGAGGCCGAGATCGAGCGCCGCGCGGCCGGCCCCGATCCGGCGCGCGGCGTCGATCCGGTGCGTCTGCTCCGCGAGCTCGACCGCTTCCTCGACGAGCGGGCGCTGCTGGTCGCCGACGGCGGCGACTTCGTCGGCACCGCGGCCTACACCGTGCGGCCGCGCTCACCGCTCTCCTGGCTCGACCCGGGCGCCTTCGGCACCCTGGGCGTCGGCGGCGGCTTCGCCCTCGGCGCCAAGGCGGCGCGCCCCGGCGCCGAGGTCTGGATCCTCTGGGGGGACGGCTCGGCGGCCTACAGCCTGCTCGAGCTCGACAGCTTCGTCCGCCACGGCCTGCCGGTGATCGCGCTGGTCGGCAACGACGCCTCCTGGGGACAGATCGCGCGCGACCAGGTCGAGATCCTCGGCGATGCCGTCGGCACCGAGCTCGCTTCGAGCGACTACCACCGGATCGCCGAGGCCTTCGGCGGCGTCGGACTGGTGATCGAGCGGACGGCCGAGATTGCGCCGGTGTTCGAGCGGGCGCGGGCCGAGGCCGCGGCCGGCCGGCCGGTCCTGATCAACGCCCGGCTCGCGCCTTCGGACTTCCGCAAGGGCTCGATCTCGCTCTGACGCGAAGAGGGCCGGCGGGGTCGCCCCCGCCGGCCCGAAGATCGGCGGCGCCGCGCCGTCAGAAGCTGTAGCGAATGCCCAGCCGGTAGGTCCGCGGCAGGTTGACCGAGAGCGGCGTCTCGAAGGCGGCGCCCGACCGGTCCTCGACCAGCGTGACCCGCGACTCGTTGAGCACGTTGAAGACGTCGAGGAAGAGGCCGAGCTCGCCGTCGCCCGGTCCCACCGGGTAGAACCACTCGGCGCGCAGGTCGAGGTTCGAGGCGTCCTCGAGCCGGCGGCTGCCGCGCGGCTCGCCGTAGAAGCGCAGCGTCCCCTGGTTGAAGTCGTAGCACTCGCCGTCGACCAGCAGGCAGTTGGAGCGCAGCATGTAGGTGTCGCCGGTGGTGAAGGTGTAGTTGCCCGAGAAGGAGAGATGCCAGTCGGGGATCTGGTAGGTCCCCTGGAGCTTCACCTGGTGCGTCGGGTCGTAGGTCGGCCTGCCGTCCGCGTTGACCAGCGAGTTGGGCGTGTTGAGCCAGCCGCCCGGGTTGTCGGCGCCGTAGGTGCCGCTGAAGCTCAGGTTGTCGACGTTGCCCTTCGCCTCCGACCAGACGTAGGAGAGCATCATCTGCCAGTTGTCGCGCAATCGCCGGTTGAGCACGACCATGACCCCTTCGTATTCGCGGTAGAGCTCGCCGACGTTGCGGTAGGCGAGGACGTCCTCGTCCGGGTTCAGATGGTCGAAGAGCGTGATCGTCTGGCCGGTTTCTTCGACGACGCCGGTCACCGGCACGAAGACGCCGTCGCGCGACACCGTCTCGATGAAGTCCTGCTTCTCCCGGTTGATGTAGGTGATCGAGAGCGTGATGCCGCCCGGCAGCTCGCGGTCGAGGCCCACCACGTACTGGTCCATGTAGGGCTGGTCGAGATCCTGATCGAGCACGGTGGTCGCGGACTCGACCTGGCCGAACGACTCGACGTAGCCGCTGGGGAAGATGGCGCGCAGCTCGAGGGGCGTGAAGGCCTCGGGATTGGCGTAGTAGAACTGGGTGGCGACGAACTTCTCGAAGTAGCGGCCGTAGTGCGCCTTGAGCACGGTCTTGCCGTCGCGCGTGACGTCCCAGGCGAAGCCGATGCGCGGCGCGATCGCCGTGTTGGAGAAGATCTCCCCCTGCCCGGGGACCTTGCCCTGGTTGAACTCGGCGCGCACGCCGAGGTTCGCCGTGAAGTGCGGCGTGATCTGCCAGCTGTCCTGGACGAAGATGGTCTGCCGCTCGATCGTCCCCTCGAGGTCGTAGCTGTAGTTGTAGTAGCCCAGCGTGTAGGGGACGTAGGCGGGGTAGCCGTACTCGTCGAGGTCGCCGTAGTCGTAGCCGTACCAGTAGTTGTCGTAGAACCAGGCGCCGGTCGGATAGCCGTAGCGGCTGCGCAGCGTGGAGCGCTCGAGCTCCATGCCGAACTTGAAGTCGTGGTCCCCCTTGACGAAGTCGTCGGCGTAGTGGGAGATCGAGGCGACCAGCTGGTTGCGGGTCCGATCGGCGAGGTAGTAGTAGGTCGAGTTGGTGTTGTAGGTGCCGGTCAGCGCGTCGTAGCGGCCGGCGATGTCGTAGCCGCTCGCCGGGTCGAGGTAGTAGTAGCCGTCGTAGCCGCCGTAGGCGACGTTGAGCACCGTGCTGTCGGAGAGGATCGACCGCCAGGAGAGGTTCCAGACGTACTCGGGCGCGTCCTCGGTGACCGTCGCTTCGATCGGGGTGATCGTGTCGCCGCCGCGGCCGATGATGTCGTAACGGTCCCACTCGAGCCACGCCTCGATGTTGTTCGAGGGGTTGGCCTGCCAGGAGAGCTTGCCGAAGGCGCGCGGCGACTCTTCCTCGCGCACCGGCCCGCCGAAGGTGTTCTTGTCGAGGAAGTACTGGGCGGAGAGGAAGTACCAGAGCTTGTCGCGTTGCAGCGGTCCGCCGATCTGCACGGTCGAGTCGATGAACTCCTCGGTGCGCGGATTGAGGTCGGCGAACTCCGCCTCCGAGAAGGAATCGACCAGCCCCTTGTCGGAATAGAGGTACTCGGCCAGCCCCTTGACCTCGTTGCCGCCCGATTTCGTCACGCTGTTGAAGACGACGCCGGTGAAGCTGCCGTACTCGGCCGGCGCGCCCAGACCCACCAGCTGGACCTCCTCGACGATGTTGTAATTGACGAACGACCAGGCCGTGCCTCCCTCCGGGTCGGAGGTGTCGACGCCGTCGAGCTGGTAGGCGATGGCCGAGTCCGAGGAACCCCAGGCGATGCTCTGGTTGATGCCGGGCGCGTAGTTGAGCACGTCGGGCTGGAAGCGCCCGGTCGGCAGGTTCTGCAGGTAGTCGCTGTCGAGGTGGATGTTCGCCGCCGAGCTGGTCGAGTCGATCACCGCCGCGTCCGCGGTGACGACCAGGGTCTCGCTGACTTCGGCCACGCTCAGCCGGACCGGCAGGTCCTGCGTCTGGCCGACCGCGAGCGTCACGCCCTCGACGCGCACGCTCTGGAAACCCTCGAGCGCCACGGTGACCGAGTAGATGCCGGGCGCGATCTCCGGGAAGCGGAAGCGCCCCTGAGCGTCGGTCTGAGCGACGCGCGCGCCGCCGATCAGCGCCGGGCTGGCGATCTCGACGCGCGCGCCGGGCACCGCGGCGCTGGAGGCATCCGTGACCGTTCCGGTCAGTGCGGCCGTGGTCTTGCTCTGGGCCCAGGCCCCGGTGGTGGCCAGCAGCGCGGCCAGCACGGCACCGAGGGCACGCCTGCACGACAGACTCCGCATATCGCTCCTCCTTCGGCCGGACGCCAGCGTCCGCCGGAAATCCCGGATGCTCGGGACCGTGCCGGCGCAAGGCGCTTGCCAGCCGGTCCTGGACCTCTTCGACGACGCGATTCGCCAAGGAGACTAGCGCCGCCCGGGGCCGCCGGCAAGGAGCCGGG
>WYBK01000286.1 GCA_011525905.1 Acidobacteriota bacterium | reverse complement strand
TCGCGATGGTCGGTCCGGCCACGAAGACCCAGGTCGAGATCGGGCTGAACGCGAAGGGCCTGGTGGGCGGCGAGCGGCTGGTCGAGCAGAAGCCCGGCGGAATGTGCCAGTACAAGGTGCGGATCGGCTCGGCCGCGGAGGTCGATGCCGAGCTCGTCGCCTGGATCCGCGCCGCCTACGACGCCGCGGGCTGAGGAGGAGAGCGATGGCCGAGCTCAAGACGGCGCCGACGAAGGCGAGCGTCGCGAAGTTCGTCGCGGCGGTCGAGGACGAGGCGAGACGCGCCGACTGCGCGGTGCTGATGGAGATGATGGAACGCGTGACCGGGGCGACGCCGGTGATGTGGGGCCCCTCGATCGTCGGCTTCGGCAGCTACCACTACCGCTACGCCAGCGGCCGCGAGGGGGACTGGATGCTCGCCGGCTTCTCGCCGCGGAAACGCGACCTGACCGTCTACGTGATGGCCGGCTTCCAGGGGAAGGAGAAGCTGCTCGCGCGGCTGGGCAGGCACAAGACCAGCGCGGGGGGGTGCCTCTACCTCAAGCGGCTCGCGGACGTCGACCTCGCGGTGCTCGAGGAGCTGGTGCGCGACTCGGTCGAACGCCTCCGCCGCGCGCACCCCGCCGGCTGACGGCGAAGAGGCGAACCCGCCCGCAGGGGTGGCGTCCGGTCACGCGTCGGGGGCGATCCTGGGGTCGGAACCTGCGGCCCTCCTCCGGCCTCTTCCCGAGAAGAGAGCCCCGGCGCCGCCGGAAGCGCTCGTCCAGGAGACCTGCCATGACCCGCCGCACGCTGCTCTCGCTGCTCCTCGCCGCCTCGCTCGCGCCCCTGCCGCTGCTCGCCCGGGGCGGGCCCGGTCCCCACGGGCGTCACGACTGCGCCGGCGGCGGCCCGCCGGTCTACGACGTCGCCGCCGAGCGGACGCTCGCCGGCACGGTCGCCGAAGTGCTGCCGCAGAACTGCCCCAAGGCCGGCATTCACGTCCGCCTGGCCACTTCGGAGGGGGAGATCGAGGTCGGGCTCGGCCCGGTTGCCTTCCTGGGCGAGCTCGGCGCCAGCTTCGCGACCGGGGACGCGATCGAGGTCACCGGCTCCGCGCCGAAGAACGAGGCGCCCGCCGACTTCCTCGCCCGCTCGGTGAGAAAGGGAGAGGCGACCTACCTGCTGCGCAACGAGCAGGGGGCGCCGCTCTGGCCCCGCGGCGACATGGACGGCCCCAGGCACGGTCGTCGCTGCGCCGGGCAGGGCTGAAAACGGGGCCTGGACGCACGCGTCCCGCCCCGCTCGCCCCTCCGGTGTGAAACGGTTCACGCGGTACCGTGCCGATGGCACAGTCGTTGCTCCTGCCACGAGAGACGGGCTTGGCGGACCCCGCGCGCGGCGCGGCGGCCGCCCGCCCGACGAGCCTGGAAAGGAGACCTGGCCATGCCCCGTCCCCGCAATCTCGCCCCGTCTCGCCTGCCGAGGCTCGGCGGCGCCGTTCTGGCGCTCGCCGCGCTGCTTGCCGCACCGGCCGCCGCCGTCGACTTCGGAGTGCGGGCCGGCGGCTACCTCGAGGACGAAGACCCCTTCGTCGGGCTCGAGCTGCTCGCCCGGATGGGCTCCTCGGACTGGTTCTTCAATCCGAACGTCGAGTTCGTCTCCGGCGGCGAGCGCGACCGGATCGCCGCCAGCTTCGACTTCCACTTCGACTTCCGGCAGACCTCCGGCTACTCACTCTGGGCGGGCGTGGGCCCGACGGTGATCGTCGTCGAGGACGATCGCCGAGGTCGGGACGACGAGACCGACGTCGGCGCCAACCTCCTCGGCGGCATCGGCTGGAACCTGAGCGGCATGACCCCCTACGCTCAGCTCAAGCTCGTGCTCGCCGACGACGCCGAGATCGTCGCCGGCGTCGGCATCCGCTTCTGAGTCACCCGAGCCAGTGGAGGGCGAGGAAGCCGAGGACGCCGAGCGCGGCGAAGGCGAGCAGCACCCACTCGAGCTTCTCCTCGAGGAAGGGTCGCACTCGCTCGCCGTAGCGGCCGATCAAACCGGCGACCAGGAAGAAGCGGAACGAACGGCCGATCGCCGAGGCCAGGAGGAACTGGCCGAAGTCGAAGTGGAACCAGCCCGAGGCGATGGTGAAGACCTTGTAGGGGATCGGCGTGATCGCCGCCACCAGGACGCCGAGGAAGCCGTACTCGTCGTACCAGCCGTGGACCTGGTCCATCACCGCCTGGCCGTCGTAGAACTCGACGATGGGCCTGCCGACCGTGTCCCAGAGCGCCCAGCCGATGTAGTAGCCGAGCATGCCGCCCACGACCGAGGCGGTCGAGCACCAGAAGGCGGCGCGCAGCCAGCGCCGGGGCTCGCCGAAGCAGATCGCGGCGAGCAGCACGTCGGGGGGGACGGGGAAGAAGGAGGACTCGGCGAAGGAGAGGATCCCGAGCGCGGGCAGCGCGTGGCGCGTCGCCGCCCAGTGCAGGGTCCAGAAGTAGAGCTTGCGGATCGGGTTGCGCGTGGCCCGCGCCCGCTCCATGGCGGTGGCGGGCGGAGTCTCGACGATTTCGGGACGCATGGGCCGGGCGACTTCAGCAGAAAGGGGCGGGCGCCGCAAGCTCTCCCCACCCCGGAGGGGGAACCCGGGACCCGCGGCGTGGCTCTAGACTGGCGAAGGGCTCGCTCGGGCCCCGCGAACGTCCGCGCGAACGTCTGCGCGAAGATCCGAAGGAGGAGCGATGACCAGGGAAGATCTGATCGCGGGCCTCAACCGCGACCTCGAAGGGGAGTTCCAGGCCGTGCTGATGTACGTGGGCTACGCCGCGGCCGTCACCGGGCCCCACCGGCCGATGTTGAAGCAGTTTTTCGCCGCCGAGGTGCCCGAGGAGCTCGCCCACGCCCAGTTCCTGGCCGACAAGATCGCCAGCCTGGGAGGCGTGCCGTCGACCACGCCGCGCGCGGTCCCCGTCGCGGCCGACGCCCGCCAGATGCTGGTCCACGTGCTCGACGCCGAGCGCCAGGCGATCCAGGACTACAAGGAGCGGGCCGAGCAGGCGGCGGCCTTCGGCGACAAGGGGCTCGCCACCCACCTCGAGACCATCGTCGAGGACGAGACCGGCCACTTCGAGGAGACCGAGAAGATCCTGCGCGGCTGGCGCTGACCCGCCCCGCGCCGCCGCGCGGTCAGGCTCCGACCGGGGTCTCGACCTCGACCGCCGGCTCGACCTCGACGGTCGCCCGCATCGACCGGGCGATCAGGCAGGCGTCCTCGGCCTTCTGGATCAACCGCAACGCGCGCTCGCGCTCCTCCTCGCGCAGGATCGTGACGCGCGGCCTCAGGACGATCCGGGAGATCGCGTAGCGGCGGTCCTCGCCCTTCTCGAGAAACCCTTCGCCCGAGGCGGAAACTTCGCCGTGCTCGAGCTTCGACATGCCGGCGACGGCGAGAAAGGTGGTCATCCAGCAGGCGACGGCGGCGCCGACGAAGAAGTGCTCGGGCGTCCAGAGGCCGCCCGGCCCCCCGAACTGCGTAGGCGAGCCGACGGCGAGGTCGGGCAGCCCGTCGGGGGCCGAAGCGATCCCCTGCTTGCCGCCGGTCCAGCGGACCGAGACCGGATAGGTGCTGTGCAGCTCGCTCATGTTCGACAGGTTCTCACGGCGCGCTCGCCGATTCCCCGCCCGCGGGCGCGGGCGGGAGGCCGAGCAGCAGACGCACCGACGGCTCGAGCCGGGTCATGCCGGCGGCGACCCCGAGGGTGAGCGCCTCGCCGGCCGGCCGGCGGTGGAGCCAGTAGGCCTCGAGCGCCAACAGAGCGCCGACGCGATTGCCGCTCGAGCAGGCGAGCGCCAGCGGATAGCGGGTGACGTCGTGTAGCAGGCCGTCGAGCGCACGCGCGCTCGCCAGGTCGAGGTCGGCCTCGCCGCCGACCGGCAGCCGCTCGTAAGCGAGGCCGGCGGCTTCAGCGGCGTCCCGCACCTCGGGCGTCAGCTCGGCATCGGTGCGCAGATCGACGAAAGTGCGCACGCCCGCCTCGGCGAGCGCGCGGAAGCCCTCCTCGGTCTTCGGCGCGCCGCCGGCGAGCACTCCCTCGAGCGGTGTGCGCTCGTTGACCAGGAGCGTCGCGGCTTCGGCGATCGGATCGGGCCCGGGCGCGGGCGCCGAGGCGGCCGCGGCGGCCGCCCCCGCGACGATCGCGAGGGCGGCCGCGACGGCGACCCGGGGGGACGGACGCACGGTCTTCAGGCTGCGCGAGCCTCGAGCCACTGCTTGAGCGCGCCCTTGGGGGCGGCGCCGGCGACGCGGTCGAGCTCGCGGCCGTTCTGGAAGAGGACGAGGGTCGGGATCGCCTGGACGAAGTGGCGCATGGCGAGGTCGGGGTGGTCGTCGACGTTGACCTTGGCGATGCGCACCTGCCCGTCGAGCTCGACCGCGAGCTCGGCGAGGATCGGCGCGACCATCCGGCAAGGGCCGCACCAAGGGGCCCAGAAGTCGACCAGCACCGGAACGGCGCCGGCGATCGTGGTGTCGAACTGCGTTTCGTTCTGGATCTCTTCGATGCCCTTCATGGGGTTACGCTCCTCTGGGTCTCGAGTCTGTCGGGGAGTCTCGCGGGCCGTCCGACCGGCCTTCGCAGAACCAAGAGACAGATTCCGCCGGTTTGGTTCCCGGCCCGACCGCTCAGCGCGTCGCGCCGGCGAGCACCCGGGCGCGCAGGCCCGCGGGCAGCTCGCCGCCGACGAAGGAGGCGCAGGCCTCGCCGGCGAGGTCGAGCGTGCCGAGCAGCGTCCGGCAGCGCTCGCACAGGGCCGCGTCGGAGTAAGGGAAGGGGGCCCGCCGATCGAGCGCCTCGAGCTTGGCGCGCAGCAGGTCGAGGCAGACGGTGCGGGCGTGCGCCGGCGGCGGGGCGGGCCGCTGCGGCAGCCCCGCCGCGAGCCGGGCGCGCAGCTTCAGGCGCGCCCGGTGGATCCGGGTCTTCACCGTCGCCTCCTTGAGGCCGAGCACCGAGGCGATCTCGGCGAGCGAGAGCTCGGCGATGTCGGCCAGCACGAGCGGCAAGCGGAAGGCCTCGGGCAGCTCGGTGAGCCCCCGCTCGACCAGCTCGCGCGCCTCGGCGCGCAGCCGCTCGGCGTGCGGGCCGCCCTCCGCCTCGAGGTCGGGCAGGGTGGCGGCCGGGCGGGGGAGCAGCTGGTCGAGCGATTCGAGGCGCGCGGGCTCGCCCGAGCGCCGCCGGTGCATCCGTTGGCAGGCGCGACGGGCGATCGCGTAGAGCCAGGCGCGCGCGTTGGCCGGGTCGTCGAGCTGATCCCAGGCGCGGAAGGCCTGGACGAAGGTCTCCTGGACCAGGTCCTCGGCCTCGGAGCCGTCGCCACAGTAGCGGCGGGCAAAAGCGAGCAGCCGAGCCCCCTCGGCGTCGACCAGGCGCGTGATCTCCCGGTTCCGCTCGCCCTCGGCATCCGGCCCGCTCGGGCTCGGTCGGCTCGTGGGCACTAGCCGCAGCTCCCGGCCTGGGCGCGGCCGGTCAGGCGCGCGCCCTCGGCGGTCGTGCAGTCGAGGTCGAGGTCGACGCGGAAGAGCCGGACCTCGTTGACCTCCCAGCCGGTCGGCTCGAGCGAGACCTCGAAGTGGGCGCACTCGTCGGGGAAAAAGAGCACCGTCCGCTCGTGCGGCGCGGCGAGGTCGAAGACGCGCAGGATCGGGCCGTCGAGCGGGTCGAAGACCAGCCGCACGACCAGCCCCTGGGCCTCGTCGACCAGGTCGACGCCGAGGAAGAGCTCCGGGTCGCCCGAGTCGCAGCGCGTCGGCGACAGGCGCGCGGTCGGACCGGCGTCGCCGGCCACCTCGAAGAGGCCGAGCGGCTCGCCCGGCGTCGCCGGCCCGCCCTCGCCCGCCGGACCGGCCGAGACGCAGGCGGTCAGGGCGAGGGGGAGGAGCGCGACCGCCGCGCGCGTCCGGGCGGGGCTCACCCCTCGCCTCCGCGGGCCGCGCCGCCCGAGCGATAGAGCACGACGCGCACCCGCTCGAGAGTGGCCAGGCCGTCGGCGATCCAGGGCTCGACCTCGGCGAGAAAGCGCTCGACTTTCGCCGGCTCGTCGACGATCTCGACGACGATCGGCAGGTCCTCCGACAGGCGCAGGATCGAGGCGCGGTGGATGCGCGAGGCGCCGCCGAAGCCCTCGATGCCGCGCAGCACCGTCGCTCCCGCCAGGCCGTCGGCGCGCGCCTTCTGGACGAGCGCCTCGTAGAGCGGGACGCCCTGGCTGCGGTCCGACTCCCCCAGGAAGAGGCGCAGCAGCAGCTGCTCTCCGTCGAGCTTCATGACAAGCCTCCCGAGAGCCAGCGGGCGAGCGCCGCGCCCGCCCAGACCGCCGCCAAGCCGAGCGCGAGGCTCGCCAGGACGTTCACCGCCGCCAGCGCGACGTTGCCGTCGCGCGCGAGCGCGAGCGTCTCCCAACCGAAGGTCGAGAAGGTGGTGAAGCCGCCGAGCAGGCCGATCAGCAGAAAGGTCCGCAGCGCCGGATCGCCCGCGAAGCGCTCCTGGAGCAGGACCGCCAGACAGCCGATGGTGAGACAGCCGGCCAGGTTGACGACCAGCGTCCCGGCCGGAAAGAGCGCGACGGCGCCGCGCGTCGCCGCGGCGCGCTGCTGCACCCAGCCGGCGAGCAGGTAGCGGGCCGTCGACCCGAGCGCGCCGCCGAGGGCGACCGCGAGGAGGGTGCGCACGGCCGGGAGCATACCGAGAACGAGATCTCGTTCGCCGGCGGCTCCCGCGACGCGTGGGAGGATCCGCCCGTGAGCGAGCGAACGCGCGCCTACCGGATCGAGGGGATGGACTGCGCCGAGGAGGTGGCGCTGCTCCGGCGCGAGCTCGGCCCGCTCGCCGGCGGCGCGCAGCGACTCGGCTTCGACCTGGTCGCCGGCCGCATCACGGTGCCCGCGTCGGTCGACGACGCCACGCTGCGCTCGCGCGTCGCGGCCGTCGGCCTGCGCGCCGAGCCCTGGCGCACCGACGGCGCCGAGGGGGCCCGAGCGGCTCGACGGGCGCGGGCGTCGGCCACGGCGCTCTCGGGCGCCCTGACCGTGGCCGGATGGGCGACCCACGCGGTGCTCGGCGAGGGGCCGCTCGCGGCGCTCGGCCTGGCGGACGGGGCGCCGCCGGTCGCCGCGCGGCTGCTCTATCTCGGGGCCGTCGTCGCCGGCGCCTGGTTCGTCCTGCCCCGCGCCTGGCGGGCGCTCGTCCGGCGGGCGCCGGACATGCACCTGTTGATGACCCTGGCCGTGGCCGGCGCGGTCGGCCTCGGCGAGTGGCTCGAGGCGGCGAGCGTCGCGTTCCTCTTCGCGCTCTCGCTGGCGCTCGAGGCCTGGAGCGTCGGGCGGGCCCGGCGGGCGGTCGAGGCGCTGCTCGAGCTCGCTCCGCCGACGGTGCGCCGGCTCGCGCCGGACGGCTCGACCGAAGAGGTTCCGGCGGCCGAGGCGGCGGTGGGCATCCGTTTCCTGGTGCGGCCGGGGGAGCGGCTGGCGCTCGACGGCGTGGTGCGCGCGGGGCGCTCGGAGGTCGACCAGGCGCCGATCACCGGCGAGAGCGCGCCGGTCGTCAGAGAGCCGGGGGACGAGGTCTTCGCTGGTTCGATCAACGGCCGCGCGGCGCTCGAGATCGAGGCGACGCGCGCGGCCGGTCAGACGGCGCTGGCGCGCATCCTGCGCCGGGTCGAGGAGGCGCGCTCGCGCCGCTCCCCGGCCGAGCAGTGGGTCGAGCGCTTCGCCCGCGTCTACACGCCGGCGGTCTTCGCGACGGCGATCCTGGTGGCCGTCGCGCTGCCGCTCGCCGGCGGCGTCTCCTGGGCGGACGCCTTCTACCGCGGCCTCGCGCTGCTGGTCATCGGCTGCCCCTGCGCGCTGGTCGTCTCGACGCCGGTCGCGGTCGTGGCGGCGCTCGCCGCTGCCGCCCGCCAGGGCGTCCTGATCAAGAGCGGGCAGTTCGTCGAGGCGCCGGCGCGGTTGAAGACCGTCGCGATGGACAAGACCGGGACGCTGACCCGCGGGCGGCCGAGCGTGGTCGAGGTCGTGCCGCTCGCCGAGCACGACGAGCGCGCCCTGCTCGAGCGCGCGGCGGCGCTCGAGGCGCACAGCGAGCACCCGGTCGCGCACGCCGTGCGGGAACGCGCCGCGCGGCTGGGCGTGTCGCCCGCGGCGGCCGAGGCCTTCGAGATCCTCCCCGGACGGGGGGCGACCGGCCGGATCG